>JBLMWU010000206.1:0-43595 GCA_050257395.1 Gemmatimonadota bacterium
TCTCCCACCACTCGATGCTGCACACCGACCCGCAGGTCCGGCTGGCCAACCTGCCCATGAAGGGCGGGTGGAAGCGGATGCGGGCCGGGCTGCCGCTGATCATGATGACCGCGCGGGGGCCCGGCCACGTCGCGTTCAGCGCCGACGCGCCGGGCGAGACGCTGGCCGTGCCGCTCAACCCGGGCTGGGGCATCGACGTGGTGGAGCACCGCTTCCTCGTGGCCACCGGCAACGTGGCCTACGACTGGCAGAACTCCAACGTCTGGTTCACCACCCGGGACGGCGACGACACCGAGTGGCACTACCCGATCGGCATGACGCTGGACCGGTTCCACGCCACCAACACCCCGGGCCTGCTGCTGCTGCACGCCGCCGGCAACACCTTCATCCGCGACCTGGCGCCCGGCCAGCGGATCCTGGTCCAGCCGGGCGGGCTGATCTGGAAGGACCAGAGCGTCCAGATGTTCCTGCACTTCGAGTACCCGCGGGGCCAGTACTGGTTCAGCTCGGCGCGCTGGCAGGCCAAGTCCATCTGGCTGACCCTGCAGGGCCCGGGCCGGATCGCGGTGTCGTCGGTGTTCGAGCACCCGGAGATGGTGGGTGCCGTGCAGAACACCTCCGGCGCCACCACGCAGTACTGGTAGGAAACGAAGAGCGCGCACGGGCGGCCCGCCCCGGGGGCGGGCCGCCGGCCGTGCTCAGAACACCGAGATGTGCATGTGGTCGTAGTGGTTCGCGGTGATGCTGCCGCGGTCGGCCATGGGCACCCAGCCCGCCGAGGGCATCCGGATGTCCCAGATCTTCTGCCGGTAGATGATGTACATGATGCCGAGCTGGGCCGCGTGCGCCTGTGCCCAGGAGGCGATGGCGTAGCCGCGCTGGATGTTCGCGGCGGTGGGCATGACCCCCCCGGTGCTGAGCATGAAGTCGCAGGCCCGGCCGAGCGGGTGCTCCCCGGAGGTCTCCGCCCGGTAGCAGCCGATGGCGGTGAACGGCCCGAACTGCCGGTCGACCGCGTTCTTCACCTGGAGCATCCGCGGGGTGATGTTCGGGCCGATCACCGGGGACTGCGGGTGGAACTTCGCCAGCAGCGCGTCCAGCCGGTGCCGCTGGGCGGTCAGCGCCGCGATCGCCTGCCGCAGCTCGCCCATCCGCGCCCGGGCCGCCTGCTCCGCCCGCCGGTCAGCGGCCATGAACCGCTGCAGTCCCCGCTCCCGGGCGTCCCGCTGCCGGGTCACGTAATCCAGGGCGGCGGCGCTGCGCAGCATCTCCGTGGGGCTGGCGCCGCCCATGAGCACGGTGACCGGGTCGGTGACGCCGTTCATGTAGCTGGCGGCGGCCAGCCGGGCCAGCTCGCGCTGCGCCTTGCCGAGCTGGCGGCGCAGCCGGGCCGCCCGGGTGGTGGCGAGCAGGGCGGCGTTCTCACTCTCGGTGAGCGTGATCACCTCGCCGCGGTAACGCTTCGCCAGCCTGGCGGCGCGGGCCTCCAGCGCGGCCAGCGCGCCCGGCGAGTCGCCCGCCGGGCCGGTGAGCGCGGTGCGCGGCGGCACGGCGCGGGGCTGCGGGGCGGCCCGCCCGGCCGCTGGCACGGCCAGCGCGACCAGGAAGACCAGGGCCGCCGCTGCCGCGCCGCCCCAGCGCCGCAGGGCAGGGCCGCCGGCCGGGGCGGCGGGTACCCGATCCACGGCCACCCCTCCCTCCGGGACTCCCACCTGCGCAAAGGGCTTTCCGGAACATAACACGCGAGGTCGCGGCAGGTGGCCGCTTCGGCGCATGGCGGCAGAGCGGCCCGGCCGGGGGCCAGCGGTGATACCGTTTCACCCCGATTCGGACCCCGGGGAGACATGCACGCTCTGGACGCTCACCGGCTGGCTGGTGCCGTCCCCCGGACGGCGCGGCTGGCCGCCGCCCTCGCCCTCAGCCTCGCCGCGGCAGCGTGCGCGGGCCCGGCCGCGTCCAGCGCTGGCCAGCGGGCATCGTCGCCGCCCGCCAGCCCGGCGCGGACGCGGCCCGCGTGCTCGGTGGCGCAGAAGCTGGCCGGCTGGAGCCTGCGCCGCCGGGCGGCGCAGCTGATCGTGGTGCCCGCGGACGAGGGGAACGTGGCGGCCGCCAGGCCGATGGTGGCGGCGGGCGCGGGCGGGATCATCCTGTTCGGCTCCTACGCGCCCGCCTCGCTCGGCGGTGAGCTCGCGGCGCTGGGCCGGGCCGCGCCCGGCGGGCTGGCCCCGCTGGTGATGACCGACGAGGAGGGCGGCGAGATCCAGCGGATGGCCAACCTGGCCGGGGACCTGCCCTGGCCCCGGACGATGGCACAGACCATGACCCCGGCCCAGGTCCGGGCGCAGGCCGCGGCGGCCGCCCGGCGGATGCGGGCGGCGGGGGTGACCATGGACCTGGCGCCGGTGCTCGACCTGTCGGACGGCCCGGGCCCCGACGCGGCCAGCCCGGACGGCCCGCGCTCGTTCAGCATCTCGGCCCCGGTGGCCAGCAGGTACGGCGTCGCGTTCGCCCGGGGCCTGCTGGACGGCGGGGTGATCCCGGTGGTGAAGCACTTCCCCGGGCTGGGCCAGGCCACCTACAACACCGACTACGGCCCGGCCTCGGTGCCCCCGCTGCCGGTGCTGGAGAAGGCCGCGCTGCTGCCGTTCCAGGCGGCCATCCGCGCGGGCCTGCCCGCCATCATGGTCAGCCACGCGACCGTGCCCGGGCTCACCCACGGCCTGCCGGCCAGCCTGTCCAGGCCGGCCGTCACCGGGCTGCTGCGCCAGCGGCTCGGCTTCGGTGGCCTGGTCCTGTCCGACTCGCTGTCGGCCGCCGCCATCGGGGCCGCCGGGTACAGCATGCCGCGGGCCGCCGCCGCGGCGATCGGGGCCGGCGTGGACATGGTGATGTACGACAGCACCAGCCCGCACGCGACCATGGGCCAGATGGCCGCCGCGATCGTCAGGGCGGTCCGGGCGGGGCGGCTGCCGGTGTCCCGGCTAGACGACGCGGTCGCCCACGTCCTGGCGGCCAAGCACCAGCCGCTCTGCCCCTGACGGCTCGGCCGGGCCCGGCAGGGCCGCCCCGGGTGCCCGGCCGCTCAGGTACCGGCGCCCGGTGAGGAACGCGAGCCCGTACAGGACCGCGATCACGATCAGCAGCGCCCGGTAGCCGGTGACCAGGGACGCGTACTCGATCACCCCGCCCACCATCGCGCCCAGCAGGTTCGCCCCGAAGGCGGCCGTGCTGTCGCCCACGTCCCGGAACCGCTGGGCGAACACCATGTTGGCCAGGAAGATCGGCAGGAACGCGATCACCACGGCGGCCAGGAACCGCGGCAGCACCGGCAGGGACAGCAGCGCGGCCTGCGGCACCGCCCAGGCGATCACCAGCGCCGCGAGCAGCGCCAGGTAGAGCAGGGCGGGCCGCCGGGCCACCACCCGGCGGGATACCTCCACCGCGGCCAGCACCGCCAGCAGCACTCCGGTGAACACCAGCGCGTTGACCAGCCAGGTGGTGCCGAACAGCAGCGCGAACTGCACCACGTTCTTGGTCTCCAGCAGCATGAACGCCGCGCCCATGAAGAACAGGTCGGCAAAGCCGGTCATCCGGCGCAGCGGCCCGCCGGCGCCGCGCACCAGCAGCAGCGAGGCGAGCAGGATCAGGGCCAGCGTCACCAGGTAGAAACCGGGGATCGAGCCGCCCTTGAGGTACACGAACGGGTGATCGTCGGTGGCGGGCGGCACGACCTGGGCGGGCCGGTGCCACAGGTGGCCGCCGCAGTTCACGCCCGAGCGGCTGAGCCCGACCGTGAGCATGGAGAACTGCTGCGCCCCCTGGCCGAGGGTGTTGATACAGGGGGCGTGCCCGAACACGGTGGCGAGAGTGTTCGCCAGCCGGTCCCGCAGCCAGGGTGTCCGGTAGTAGTTGTACATGGCGAACACGCCGCCGGGGCCCAGATGCGCCTTTGCCGTCTGGATGGCCTGGACGGTGAAGAGGTAGCTCTCCAGCCGCAGCGCGGACTGGCCCGATACCAGGGTCAGCGAGTCCGGCAGCGCGAACAGGATCATGTCGTACCTGCTGCTCGTCTGCTCCAGGAACGCCCGGCCGTCGTTGATGTGCACCGAGACCCGCGGGTCCTGGTACGGGCGGTTGGGGTGCAGCCGCACGCCCAGCCGGTAGATGTCGGGGTCGATCTCCACCGCGTCCACGTGCCGGGCGCCCCGCTGCAGCGCGGTGGCGACGTCGTTGCCGTTGCCCGCGCCGATCACCAGCACGTTGCGGAGAGGGTTGGCCGGTGCGTCCTGGTAGGGGGTGTTGTAGATCGGCGGCCGGGTCCCGGTGCGCTGGATCACCTGGTGCGGGATGCCGTTCACGCTGATCAGGTACTGGCTGCGGTGATGGTGGGCCAGCGTGATGCGGTAGTACGGGGACCAGATGTCGGCGGAGCCGAACGTCTGCAGGCCGAGCAGGACCACGAAGCACACCGTCGCGGCGGCCGGGATCAGGCCGATGCGGGTGCCGGTGAGCAGCACCAGGGCGGCCGCGATGATGAGCGCCCACACGAACGGCGTGGCGTCGGCGAAGGACAGCGCGGCGAACACGACGGTCCCGGCGATGCTGCCGATGATGTCCAGCCGGTAGGCCTCCAGCGGCGGGAACTGGGCGAAGCTGCGGGCCACGCCCTCCCCGAGCATCGCCATGACGGCGGCCACCACCAGGAAGATGACCGGCAGGGTCGCCCAGGTCGGCAGGCCGGTCGTCTTCAGCGAGCTGAAGAACAGCAGGCTGCTGCTGGACTGGTTGGCCACCTGCACGGGGAACCGCACCACGAAGAAGACCAGCAGGGCCAGCGCCACCGGGGCCCAGCCGAAGAGGTTCACCCGGGAGCGGGCGCGCAGGAAGCCCAGGCCGATCCCGAGGAAGCTGCCCAGCAGGACGAAGTTGGAGTAGTACGACAGGAAGATGATCTTTGCGCCGGTCCACCGGATGAGCGCGAGCTCGGTGAACAGCATCAGGAAGCTGAGCAGTAAGAGGCGCGGCTTCCCGGACAGGGCGCCGCGGGCGGGAGCGGGCTGGCTGGCGGGGGGCAGCGCGCTGGCGCCGAGCAGGACCCGGGCAGCGCGCGACGGCGGTGAGGTCGGGGCCATAGCGGGGATGTGTACCCGTTTTCCGCGGGATACACCCCTCAGGGCCGGACGGGGATGAAAGGTGGCCTGCCCGGTTAACCGGGCCGGCCCCCACCGAGTCGCCCGGGGCCCGCCGCTCAGTGGCTGAACGGCAGCCAGGGGCTGAGCGGCAGCTTCACCACCCCGGCGTTCGCGCCGCCGTACTTCAGCGCGAAGTTGCTGATGAACAGGGCGGGCCGGTCCCGCCAGCCGGGGTTGAACGCCAGGTCGGATGGAGTGAACAGGGGGTCGCCGGCCGCATGCGAGGCGAGCACCCTGAGCCTGCCGCCGGGGCTGACCCGGACGACGTTCTCGGCCGCGTTGGCGGCCACGTACAGGTGGCCCCAGCGGTCGGCGATCATGCCGTCGGCGCCCCACAGCCGGCAGTCCTCCGGCACGAACAGGCTCGCCGGCCCGGCGTCGCCGTCCGGCCGCACCGGGATGCGGACGATCGTGGACTCGGTGGTGTTGGTGACCAGGAGGTCACCGTGGCTGTCGAAAGCCAGGCCGTTGGCGCCGATCGGCAGCCCGGAGAAGTGCGCACCGCAGCCCACGTCCGCGGTGGTGCCCATCAGCAGGCTGTCCTGCGCCCAGAGCCGGGCCGGGCCGCCGCGGTGGCTGATCCGGTACACGGCCCCGCCGAAGGAATCCGACACGAACAGGCTGCCGTCGTTGCCGAACACGAGGCCGTTCGGGAGCGGGCCGTTGCTTCCGTCCGCCGGGATGTGCGGGATGGTCGCGATCCTGCCCATGAGGTGGCCGTCCGGGGAGACCCGCCACACGCTGCCGGCTGCCTTCGGGTCGGAGCTGGCGACCGCAGCGTAGAGGTTGCCGTCCGGCCCCACCCGCACGCCGAGGGTCTCCGACCCGGCCGGGAACGTGACCAGCGTCGACTGGGCCCCGCTGGGCGTGATCTTGAGGATCGCCCCCTCGGGGAACAAGCCGAGGTACATGTTGCCCCAGCGGTCGATGGCGATGCTCTCCGGGAACCGGCCGGGCAGGCTCGCGACCTGGACCACCGAGCTGTCGGGCTGGGGACCGGGGGCCGGGCTCGCCTGCGCGGCCGCGGGGGTGATCAGACCCGCCGCCGCGAGGGCGAGCGCGGGCGCGGTGAGGGCGATGCGCCGTCGTATCAGGCTGGCCATCAGCGCTGTTCCTTTCCAGAGTTCTCAGGGATATCCGGCGGTGCCGTCATTAGCCTTTTCCGGCCGCATCAAGACGGCATGCCGGGCGTGCCCGGCTCATGCGGAATGCTAATTATCAGACAGCAGCGGGGTCGGCACTGCCCATACGGTAGCGCGATGACCTGCGGTTTTATAGTTTTGACCGCTGAATTTCCCAGCCTTCCGGCGGGCTGTGGCTGCAATATCAGTGCTATTCCGGAAATGCCGCCCGGCGGGTCCCTGCTAGGCGGTGACGAGGTTCCCGGAACCGTCCGTGCGCACCGAGACCGGGCTGCCGATGGGCTCGCCGGTGCTCAGCAGGCCGAGGGTCTTCTCGTCACCGTCGGCGGTGCGGGCGATGAACCGGCGGCCGTCGGTGAGGCGGCCGACCACCACCCCGGTCCGGGAGCCGTCCCGGGCGTAGGTGACCGTGCAGGTCTCGATGGTGGCCGGGCCGTCCGCCGCCAGCGCCTGGGCCGGGGCGGGCCAGCTGTCGATCTCCGCCTGCAGGTCCTGGTTGCGGCCGGGCCGCCAGCCCACGCCGGTGGTGGCGTAGACGCCAGCGGAGTACTTGCTCATGACGCCGCCGTTGGCGCCGACGAACCCGTAGCTGCCCGGGTTGGCGCGGGCCCGCTGCACGGTCTCGGCGATCGCGTGCAGCGAGTAGTTGTTGCCGGGGCCGCCGAAGAAGGGCAGGCCGCCGGTGACGGTGAGCCCCCGCGGGTCGCCCGGGGCCAGGCCCAGCCCTTCGGACACGGTAAAGACCGGCGCCGGGAAACAGCTGTAGAGGTCGAGCGTGGCCAGGTCGCCCGGGCCGATCCCGGCCACCTCGAGCGCCCGCCGGGCGGCGAGCACCGAGGCCGGGCCGGCCGACAGGTCGGCCCGCGCCAGCAGGTCCCGTTCCCGCAGGTCGGCGTGCCCGTGCAGGAACACCCACCGCTCGCGCGGGATGCCGAGCCGCTGCGCCGCGGCCACCGAGGTGAGCAGGACCGCCGCGCCCTGGTTCACCTTCTCGCGGGCCACCAGGTAGCGGGGATAGGGGTCGGCGATCAGCCGGTTCGCGGGCGACGGGGTCACCAGCTCGGCGGCGGAGCGGACGGTGCGCGCGGCCGCGTGCGGGTTGGCCGCCGCGACCTCGGTGAAGGGGGCGAACAGCGCGCCCATGGCGGCCGCGTACTCGCCGCGGGTCAGTCCCAGCCGGGCCCGGCGGGCGTTCTCGATCAGCGCGTACTGGCTGGCCGCGCTGATCAGGCCGTGAGCCGCCTCGTGCGCGGAGAACATGCCGTCCAGCCCGTAGCCGCGGTCCTCCAGGCTGCCGCCGGGGTGTTCGGTGAAGTCCGGCCGCTCCTCCGTCCGCCGGTAGTGCCGGATGGTGGAGATGGCCTCGGCGCCCACGATCAGCGCGATCTCGCTGCCGCCCGCGGCGATGACCCCGGCCAGCTCGTTCACCAGATGCTGCGGCGCCTGGCCGCCGGTGACCTCCAGGATGGCGCGCGCCGGGTCCGCGCCGATCCGGCGCGCGACCGAGCGCGGGTAGTTGTCCGAGCGGCCCAGCGGCGCGCGCGACCACGGGCCGGAGATCTCGAACTGCCGCACCCCCGCCACGGTGTCGAGGGCGGCGGCCACCGCGGCCGGGCTGGCGCCGGTGTCCGCCAGCGCCGCCAGGGCGGCGTCTCCGCCCAGGTCAGCAGGTGACCGGCGCTGATAGCCGGGCTCGCCGAGGCGCTCGGACACCTGCCCCACCCCGGCCAGCACGGGCGTGTGCGGGCCGGGCCGGTCGGTGCTCATGTCACGGCGCAGCCTAACGGACGAATGCGGTTGGATGCCGGTATGAGAGCTGTCGGGATAACGGAATGGGGCGGCCCGGAGGTTCTGCACCTGGTGGAGCTGCCGGATCCGGAAGCCGGCCCGGGCGAGGTGCGGATCCGGGTGCACGCGGCCACGGTCAACCCCACGGACACGGTGCTGCGCAGCGGCGGGCGGGCGCAGCTGGTCAAGGACATACCGCCGCCCTACGTGCCGGGCATGGACGCCGCCGGGGTGGTGGAGCAGATCGGCGACGGGACCCGCACGGACCTGCGGGCCGGTGACCACGTCATGGCGATCGTCGTGCCCTACGGCTCGCACGGCGCCTACGCCGAGCGGATCGTGGTGCCCGCCGAGTCCGTCGCCCGGGTGCCGGACGGCGCCACCGACGTCGCCGCGGCGACCCTGCCGATGAACGGGCTCACCGTCCGCCAGGCCCTCGACGTGCTCGCGCTCGAACCGGGCCGGACCCTCGCGGTCACCGGCGCGGCCGGCGCGGTCGGCGGCTACGCGGTCCAGCTCGGCAAAGCCGGCGGGCTGCGGGTCATCGCGGACGCCTCCCCGGCCGACGAGCGGCTCGTCAAAGAGCTCGGCGCGGACGTGGTGGTGCCGCGCGGCGACGGCTTCGCCGCCCGGGTCCGCGAGGTGCTCCCGGAGGGGGCGGACGGCCTCGTCGACGCCGCGCTGCTGGACGAGGCGGCGGTCCCGGCGGTGCGCGACGGCGGCCGGATCGCCACCGTGCGCGGGTTCCGCGGCGGGGATCAGCGGGGCATCACCTTCCACCCGGTGCTGGTCCGCAACTACGCGCGGGAGCAGGCCAAGCTCGATGAGCTGCGCCAGCAGGCATCCGATGGCCGCCTCACGCTGCGGGTGGCCCGCACGTTCCCGGCCGCGCAGGCCGCGGAGGCGCACCGGCTGCTGGAGGCGGGCGGCACCAGGGGGCGGCTGGTGCTGGAGTTCTGACCAGCGGCCCGGCCGGGCCGGGGGAGCGGACGCGCCGGCGGAGCCCGTTCATCCAACTACTGTGCGTCATCGATGATACGGTCGCCAGCACGTGAGCGGCACCGGTGAACACGGAGGGTAGTGGTGCCGATTCCGGGGGGCACGTGCGGCGTGGGCGGGGTGGCGGTTTGCCGCCGCCGTGCCGGCTGCGCCGGGTGCTGCGGGTGCCGCTGCGGCGTCAGGGGGCCGCAGCGACGCCCTGCACCCCGGGCGTCTCCCAGCGGATCTGGCGGAACCTGGCGCCCGCGCGGTAAATTCTCTGACATAGGTCAGAGAATGGATGCGGTCATGGCCAGCGACGCGGAGATGGTCAGCCAGGTCCGGCGGTTCAACCGGGTCGTCACCCAGCAGGCGGGCGCGCTCGACGACGCCTTCCTCGCCCGTGACCGCCCGCTCGGGCAGGCCCGGCTGCTGTGGGAGATCGGCCCGGACGGCTGCGACCTCCGGCAGCTGCGCGCGCGGCTGGAGCTGGACTCGGGCTACCTGAGCCGGCTGCTGCAGGCGCTGACCCGGGACGGGCTGGCGGAGGTCGTGCCCAGCCCGGCGGACCGGCGGGTGCGCACGGCCCGGCTCACCGCCCGCGGCCTGGCCGAGCGGGCGGAGCTGGACCGGCGCAGCGACGACGCGGCCGGCGCCGTGCTCGGGCCGCTGTCCGCCGGGCAGCGCACCCGGCTGGTGACGGCCATGGCCGAGGTGGAGCGGCTGCTGCTGGCCTCGGCGGTGCGGGTGGCGGTGTGCCCCCCAGGCGCCCCGGCGGCCCGGGCGTGCCGGGAGGCGTACTTCGCTGAGCTGGCGCAGCGCTTCGACAGCGGCTACGACCCGGCCCGGGGCATCTCCGCGGACGACCATGAGCTCACCCCGCCCGCGGGCCTGCTCCTGGTGGCCACGCTGCACGGCGAGCCGGTGGGCTGCGGTGCGCTCAAGTTCCACGGCGGTGAGCCAGCGCACATCAAGCGGATGTGGGTGGCGCCCAGCGTGCGCGGGCTCGGGCTCGGCCGCCGGCTGCTGGCCGAGCTGGAGGCGCAGGCGGCAGCGCACCAGGTGCGCACCGTGCGGCTGGAGACGAACCACGCGCTGACCGAGGCGATCGGCATGTACCGGTCGGCGGGCTACCGCGAGGTGCCCGCGTTCAACGACGAGGCCTACGCCCACCACTGGTTCGAGAAGGACCTGGGGTAGCCCCCCACGGGGTTATCCGCGCACGCGGGCTTTTCCCCGCCGCCGGGCAGATCTGCGCTATTAACGCCGCATTCAGGACCGGATCATTCTGTAGCCGCCAGACGGCGCAGGAAGAACGGGCAGGGCTGACGGTGAAATGCGGGCACTGCGGCGCGGCGGACACCGGGGGTACCGCGGTGTGTGCCCATTGCGGTGCCGCTGTCGCCGGCCCGCGGCCGCAGCCTCCCCCCAGCCGGGCGGGCGTGTACCTGATGGGGAGCACAGCTGGACCGAGATCTCGGCCGGGACGGCGGGCAGGCGGGCCGGGCCCGGATAGGTCATCCACGGGATTATCCGTTCACAAACTATTTCTTCTATGCTCGGGGCATGGCTGCCGACCCGCCGGAGCGGACCGCCCCGGATGTGAGTTTCCTGCTGGCGCACGCCAGCCACGTGCTGGCGACCCGGATGACGGCGGCGCTCGCCGAGCTGGGGATGACACCGCGCGAGCACTGCGTGCTGATGCACGCGCTGCCCGGCGACCGCACCCAGATCGAGGTCGCCAAGCTGTCCGACCTGGACAAGACCACGATGGTGGTCACCCTGGACGAGCTGGAAGAGGTCGGCTACGCCGAGCGCCAGCCCTCGGCCGCCGACCGCCGCGCCCGTGTGGTCGCGGTGACCGCGGACGGCGAGCGGGCCGTGGCCCGCAGCCAGCAGGTGGTGGACCAGGTGCACCGGGACGTGCTGGCGGCGCTGCCGCCCGCGGAGCGGGAGGTGTTCGTCAGCGCGCTCACCCGGCTGGTGAACGGGCACCTGGCCGAGCCGGTGGAGTGCGAGCGGGTGGTGCGCAGGCCGCGGCGCGCGCGCACCTGAGTTTCCGGGTAAGTGGGACCGTAAGGGATTGTCTCTAACAAAACTATCCGATACGGTCGTTCCTGAGCCGAGAGATCAGGAGCCCTGCCATGACCGCCATCACCGGCACCACCTCCCCGCCCGGGCGCAACCGCGGCCTGGCCTTCGTCCTGCTGTGCGCCGCGACGCTGATGATCATCCTGGACGGCACCATCGTCACGGTGGCCCTGCCGTCCATCCAGCGCGGTCTCGGGTTCTCCCCGGGCGGCCTGACCTGGGTCATGAACGCCTACCTGATCGCCTTCGCCGGACTGCTGCTGCTGGCCGGGCGGCTGGGCGACCTGCTCGGCCGCAAGCGCACCTTCCTGGCCGGGCTGGCCCTGTTCACCGCGGCCTCGCTGGCCTGCGGGCTGGCCACCGGCCCCGGCATGCTGATCGCCGCGCGGTTCGCCCAGGGCGCGGGCGGGGCGCTGATCGCCGCGGTGAGCCTGGGCATGATCACCACCCTGTATCCGGAGCCGCCGGAGCAGGCCAGGGCGATCGGCGCCTACAGCGCCATGGGCGCGGCCGGCGCCTCGGCGGGGCTGATCCTGGGCGGCGTCCTCGCCCAGGGGCTCGGCTGGCAGTGGGTGTTCTTCGTCAACCTGCCGATCGGCGCCGCCGCCGGCGCGGCGTCCGCCTGGGTGCTGGCGCCCGGCCGGGCCAGCGGCCTGCGGCGGGGGGCTGACGGGCCGGGCGCGCTGCTGGTGACCGGCGGCCTGATGCTGGGCGTGGACGCGATCATCCAGGCGGGCGGGTACGGGTGGGCCTCGCTGCGCACGCTCGGGTTCGCCGCCGCGGCGGCTGCCCTGCTCGCCGCGTTCGCCGTCCGGCAGGCCAGGGCGGCCGTGCCGCTGCTGCCGCTGCGCATCCTCGCCTCGCGCGGCGTGGCCGGTGCCAACCTCGCGCAGGTGCTGGTGATCGCCGCCGCGTTCGGCTTCCAGGTGCTCATCACCCTGGACCTGCAGCGGGCCAGCGGGTTCCGGCCCGCTGCCGCGGGCCTGGCGCTCGTGCCGACGGCGCTGGTCATCGGGGTCGTCTCGCTGGGCCTCGCCGCCCGGCTGGGCAGCCGGTTCGGCCACCGCGCCGTGCTGCTGACCGGCCTGGCCCTCATCGCGGCCGCCCTCACCCTGCTGACCCGCGCGCCCGCCGGCGGCAGTTACCTCACCGGGATCCTGCCCGCCATGCTGATCTTCGGGGCCGGCGGCGGCCTCACGCTGCCCGCCCTGGCCAATCTCGCCATGGCGGGCGCCACCCCGCAGGACGCCGGCGTCACCTCGGGCCTGTACAACACCACCCAGCAGATCGGGGCGGCGCTCGGGGTCGCGGTCCTGTCCACGCTCGCGGCCGGCCGCAGTGCGCACCTGCGCGCCGCGGGCCTGCCGCCCGTGTCCGCGCTGACCGGCGGGTACCATCTCGCGTTCGGGGTGGGCGCGGCCCTGGCCGCCGCCGCACTGGTGCTCGCGGCCGTCATGCTCCGCACCCGGCCAGTGCCGGCAGCGGCTGGCATAGTGCCGGAGCGGGAGCGTGCGGGGCAGGCGCCGGGCCGGCGGCGGGAGAAGATCGGGCGATGACCGGTGAGGCGGGCGGGCGCCCCGGACGGCACCTGGCCCGCCCGCTACGCCCTGCGCCGCCTGGCCTGGCACGTGCTCGACCACGCCTGGGAGATCGAGGACCGGCTCAGCTGAGCGCCGGTCAGTGGTGCCCGCGGAAGATCTGCCACGCCTCCCGCGACGCGTAGTACACCAGCACGAAACCGGCCGCGGGGTCGGCCTGCCACCAGCCTGCCGCCGCGTTCAGCAGCAGGCCGGCCAGCACCGCGGTGGCGAGGATCCCGTCGATGAGGGTGACCCGGCCCTCGGTCGCGAGCACCGGGTTGCCCAGCGCCGCGCCGGTCCGGGCCTTGCCGGCGGCGAGCGCGAACATGGCCGCCGCGGTGACCGCGGTCCACGCGATGCCCAGCGGTGAGTGGCGCGGGTGGTAGCCGGCCGCGAGCACCCAGGCGGACTGCACCGCCAGGTAGACCGCCAGCGCCGCGAACGCCCCGCCGATCAGGCGCAGCGTCCGCCGCTGCCGCGCCTCGCCCGCGCCCGACAGTTCCCACACGACGACCACCGAGGCGCCGATCTCGATGAGCGAGTCCAGCCCGAAGCCGGCCAGCGCGACCGACCGGGCCGCGATCGCGGCGTAGGCCAGCACGGCGATCCCGGCCACGTTCCAGCCGAGCGTCGTGTACTCCAGCGCCAGCCCGCGGCGCAGCAGCGCCTGGCGCCTGAAGTCGCCGGGGACGGTCACCGCGGCAGTCTGCCAGACCGGGGGCAGGCCGCGGGCGGCGGCCGGGACGGGTTGCGCGATCATGGGCTGGTGCCACGACGCAGTGGGGCCGGTGACCGGCTCAAGCTGACCCGCCCGATGCTGGCACTGCTCGGCTTCGTGTGCGCGCTGGTCCTGGTGGACACCGTGTTCTTCACCGCGCTGACCCCGCTGCTGCCGCACTACACGCACGTGGCCGGGCTCACCAAGGCGGGCGCGGGCATCCTGGTCGCCGCCTACCCGCTCGGCACCCTCATCGGCGCGCTGCCCGGCGGGGTGCTCACCGCCCGGTTCGGCGACCGGGTGATGGTGCTGGCCGGCCTGGCGCTGATGAGCGGCTCCACGCTGGTGTTCGGGTGGGCGCATGAGCCGGCCCTGCTGGACGCGGCCCGCTTCGTGCAGGGGCTGGGCGGTGCCTGCACCTGGGCGGCGGGCATGGCCTGGCTGGCCGCCGTGGCCCCGGAGCAGCGGCGCGGCGAGCTGCTCGGCGTGGCCCTGGGCGCGGCCGTGGTGGGCGCCCTGTTCGGCCCGCTGGTCGGCGTGGTGGCCAGCCACGTGGGCACCGGCCCGGCGTTCTCCGGCGCCGCCGTCGCCGGGACCGTGCTGATGGCGGTGGCGTTCGCGGTGCCCCGCCCGCACGCGCCAGCGCCGCAGCGGCTGGCGGCGGCCTGGCCCGCGCTGCGCGACCGCGAGGTGACCACCGGCATGTGGCTGACCATGCTGCCCGGCCTGGGATTCGGGGTGCTGGATGTGCTGGCGCCGCTGCGGCTCGGCCGGCTGGGGGCCACCGCCACCGTGATCGGGGCCACGTTCCTCGGTGCGGCCGCGATCGAGTCGGCGCTGTCGCCGCTGGCCGGCCGGCTGTCGGACCGGGTGGGCGGGCTGGTGCCGATCCGCATCTCGCTCACCGCCGGGATCGCGGTCAGCCTGCTGGCCCCGCTCCTCGCCCCGGCCCCGCTGCTGGTGGCCGTGCTCATCGCCGGCATGCCGGCCTACGGCACCCTGTTCGCCCCGGCCGCCGCCATGCTCAGCACCGGCGCGCACCGGCTCGGGCTGCACCAGGGCATCGCCTTCGGCCTGGCCAACCTGGCCTGGGCGAGCGGGCAGGCGATCGCCGCCGCCGCCAGCGGCGCGCTCGCGCAGGCCACCTCGGACCTGGTGCCCTACTCCCTGCTGGCGGCCGCCTGCCTGGTCACGCTGGTCGCGCTGCAGGCCGGCGCCCGCCGCCGGGCCCGGCAGCGCGGCAGGTAGCCGGAGCCAGGGTTTCCCGACACGGGTGCCGGCAAGGTGCCGTAGGATGCTGACAGTTGTGTCGGTAAAAGCGCGGGCGGCGCTGTGCCGCCCGCCCCCGTACCCCCGGAGCCCTGGTGTTCATTGCCTTGCGCGACCTGCGGTTCGCCCGCGGCCGCTTCGCCCTCATGGGCGCTGTCGTCGTCCTCATCGCCGTGCTCGGCGTCATCCTGTCCGGTCTGGCCACCGGGCTGGCCGACTCGGGTATCTCCAGCCTGCGGGCCCTGCCAGCCACCAGTCTGGCGTTCCAGCCGTCGGCCTCGGGTGAGCTGTTCACCCGCAGCACCGTCACCCGTGCCACCTGGCAGGCCTGGGCCCGCCAGCCCGGTGTTCAGCAGGCCGCGCCGCTGGGATACGCGCTCGTGCACGCCCGGGCCAGCCGGGGCGCCCACCCCCGCGGGCAGCTCGACCTGGCCGTGTTCGGCGTCGAACCAGGCTCGTTCATCGCCCCCACTCTCACCGCCGGCGTGGGACTGGCCAGCGGCCCCGGCATCGTCATCAGCCAGGACATCGCGAAAAAGGGCGTGCGCATCGGCGACGTCCTCACGGTGGACCAGGTGGGTACCAGGCTCCCGGTCATCGGCGAGACCGGCGCCGCATCGTTCGGCCACGTCGGCGTCGTCTACGCCAGCCTGGCCACCTGGCAGCGGCTGCACTACGGGCTGCCCGGCCAGCTCCCCGCGGGCGCCCGGGCCCAGGCCACCGCGGTCGCCCTCCGGCTGGCCAGCGGCACCGCCACCGCCGTCATCGACCACCGGCTCGGCACCCGCACCATCACCAGGCAGGCCGCCTACGCCGCCTCGCCCGGCTACAGCGCCGAGTCCGGCACCATGGGGCTCATCCGGGGCTTCCTCTACGTGATCTCCGGGCTGGTCGTGGGCGCGTTCTTCACCGTCTGGACCATCCAGCGCAAGGCCGAGCTCGCGCTGCTCCGGGCGCTCGGCGCCACCACCGGCTACCTGCTGCGGGACGCCTTCGCCCAGGTGGTCACCATCCTGGTGGCGGCCACCGGCATCGGCACCGGGATCGGGCTGGCGCTGGGCAGCCTGCTCAGCGGCTCCGCACCTTTCTCGCTGCAGGCCGGGCCGGTGGCCACCGCGGCCGGGCTGCTGGTCGCGCTCGGCGTGGCCGGGGCACTGGCCGCTGTCCGCCGCATCACCGGAATCGACCCCGCCACCGCTCTGGGAGACCACCGATGACCGCCGCCCCCGCCCTGTGCCTGCATGACGTCTCGCTCCGGCTCGGCGACGGCGACGCCGCCGTGACCGCGCTGGACGCTGTCCGCCTCGCGGTGCGGCCGGGGGAGTTCGTGGCCGTCATCGGCCCGTCCGGCTCGGGCAAGTCCAGCCTGCTGGCTGTGGCGGGCGGCCTGCAGCGCCCCACTTCCGGGACCGTCGAAGTGGCAGGCAGCGAGCTGTCCGCGCTGCGCGACCGGGACCGCACCAGCACCCGGCGCCGGTGCATCGGTTATGTGTTCCAGCAGTCGAACCTGCTGGCCTCGCTGACCGTCCGCGAGCAGCTGCTGCTCCCGCTCCACCTGGACGGGCGGCGGGCCGCCGCTGGCCGGGCCCGCGCCGGCGAGCTGATCGCGGCCGTCGGCCTCACCCACCGCACCCACCGCCGCCCGCACCAGCTCTCCGGCGGTGAACGCCAGCGGGTCGGCATCGCCCGGGCGCTGATGCTGCGGCCCGCCGTGCTGCTGGTGGACGAGCCCACCTCGGCCCTCGACCGGGCCCGCGCCCGGGAGGTGGTGGAGCTGCTGGCGCGGGAGACCCGCGCCGAGGGCACCGCCACTGTCATGGTGACCCACGATCCCGCGATACTGGACGCGGCCGACCGGGTGCACGAGCTGACGGACGGCCAGCTGACCTAGCCAGCTGACCTAGGAGGACCCCGCCGGCATGCCGAAGATCAGCGCCGCCACCGTGCCCGAGCACCGGGCCCGGCAGCGCCGGGCGCTGATCGCCGCGGCCGTGGACATCCTCGCCGAGTCCGGCGCGGCCGCCGTCACCCCGGCGGCCGTCGGCGCCCGCGCCGGGCTTGCCCGCTCCAGCGTCTATCAGTACTTCCCGTCCACCGCGGCGCTGCTGGCCACCCTGGTGGAGGAGGCCTTCGCGGACTGGAACGCCACCGTCGCCACCGCGATGGCCCAGGCGGACAGCCCGGCCGGGCGGATCGACGCGTACCTCACCGCCGCGTTGCGGCTGGCCGCGGCCGGCGGCCACCGGGCGGCGGCCGCCCTCTACACCGCCGATCTGCCGCCTGAGTGCCGCCGCCGGGTCGGGGAGCTGCACCGCGAGGAGGCCGAGCCGCTCGCCGCCGCCATCCGCGACCTCGGCGTACCCGACCCCGGGCTGACCGGCCAGCTGCTGGCGGGCCTGCTGCAGGCGGCGATGACGGCGGTGGAGGGCGGCGCCGACCCGGCCGCGGTGACCGCCCGCATGCTCGCCCTGCTGCACGGCGGCCTGCGGCCGCGCTGACCGTCAGCGGAAGTCGCGGCTGGGCACCGCGGCCACGGCCCTGATCCGGCGCAGCCGGCTGGCGAGCACGCTGACCGCGCCTTCCAGCCGCTCCACCCGCCCGGACACGATCAGCGCGCTGGCGTCCAGGGCCAGCCGCCGGTGCCGCGCCCACACCCCGGGCGGGCAGATCACGTTCACCATCCCGGTCTCGTCCTCCAGGCTGAGGAACACCACGCCCCCCGCGGTCCCCGGCTGCTGGCGGTGGGTGACCAGCCCGGCCACCGCGATCATGGCGCCCGGCTCGGCGGTCAGCAGCGCCGCCGCCCCGGCCACGTCCCCGGCCGTCAGTTGCGGCCGCAGATGCGCGATCGGGTGGGTGCCGAAGGTGCCGGTGGCCCACATGTCGGCGAAGGTCTCCTCGGCCGCGGTCATGGCCGGCAGCGCCGGGGCGGCCAGCCCGGGCGTGCTGCCGGGCAGCTGCCCGGAGCGCACGGTCGCGGCCGCGGCAGCCGCCCACAGCGCTTCGCGCCGGCTGAGCCCGACGCTGCCGAACGCGCCGGCCATGGCCAGGCCCTCCAGCGCCGGCGCGGGCAGCCGGGTCCGCCGCACCAGGTCCTCCAGATCGGTGTAGGGCTGGCCGCCCGCCACCAGGTCCGCCTGGGCCGCGCCCAGGTTGCGCACCCCGGACAGGCCGAGCCGGATCGCGGGCTGGCCGGGTGCACCGCCCGCGCCGCCGGCGCCGCCGGGCCCGTTCGCCGGTTCCAGGGTGGCGGCCGCGGCGCTGGCGTTGACGTCCACCCCGCGCACCTGGACCCCGTGCCGGCGCGCGTCGCTGATCAGGCTGGCCGGGGCGTAGAAGCCCATCGGCTGGGCGCGCAGCAGCGCGGCGGTGAACGCCGCCGGGTAGTGGCACTTGAGCCAGGCGCTGGCGTACACCAGGTAGGCGAAGCTGATCGCGTGCGACTCCGGGAAGCCGTAGCTGGAGAACGCGAGGATCTTGGCGTACACGTCCTCGGCGACCGGCGGCGGGATGCCGCGCTCGGCCATCCCGGCGAGCAGCCTGCCCCGCAGCTCCTCGATCCGCTCCGGCCCGCGCTTGGAGCTCATCGCCTGCCGCAGCCGGTCGGCCTCGTCCGGGGTGAAACCGGCGCAGTCGATCGCGAGCTGCATCATCTGCTCCTGGAACAGCGGCACCCCGAGGGTCTTGCCGAGCGCCCGGCGCATCGACGGGTGCGGCAGGTCCGGCGGCTCGTCGCCGTGCCGGCGGCGCAGGTACGGGTGCACCGAGCCGCCCTGGATGGGACCGGGCCTGATCAGCGCGACCTCCACCACCAGGTCGTAGAACTCGCGCGGGCGCAGCCGCGGCAGGGTCGCCATCTGCGCCCGGGACTCGACCTGGAACACCCCCACGGTGTCCGCCGCGCACAGCATGTCGTAGACGGCCGGGTCCTCCTGCGGGATCGTAGCCAGGCTCCAGCGCTCGCCGTGGTGCGCCGCCACCAGCTCGAAGCAGTCCCGCAGCGCGGTCAGCATGCCCAGCCCGAGCAGGTCGAACTTGACCAGCCCGGCATAGGCGCAGTCGTCCTTGTCCCACTGCAGCACGGACCGGCCCGGCATCCGCGCCCACTCCACCGGGCAGACCTCGCCGACCGGCCGGTCGCAGATCACCATCCCGCCGGAATGGATGCCCAGGTGCCGCGGCAGCCGCTGCATCCGCGCGGCCAGCTCGGTGACCGGCGCCGGGACCTCCGCCTCGGGCGGGATCGGCTCCCCGGGCCCGTAGTGCCGCGGCCCCACCTGTTTCGCCCAGGCGTTCTGCTGCTCCGGGGAGAACCCCAGCGCCCGGCCCGCGTCCCGCAGCGCCATCCGCGGCCGGTAGGAGATCACGTTGGCGACCTGGGCGGCCTTGTCGCGGCCGTAGCGGGTGTAGACGTACTGGATGGCCTCTTCCCGGCGGCGGTGCTCGATGTCCAGGTCGATGTCGGGCGGGCCGTCCCGGCCCGAGGACAGGAAGCGCTCGAACAGCAGGCCGTGCCGGACCGGGTCCACGCTGGTGATGCCCAGCGCGTAGCAGACGGCCGAGTTCGCGGCCGAGCCCCGGCCCTGGCACAGGATGCCCGCCTGCTCGCAGAAGCGGACGATGTCGTGCACGATCAGGAAGTAACCGGGGAAGCCGAGCTGCTCGATGACGGCCAGCTCGCGTTCGATCTGCGGGTAGGCGCCCGGGACCCGCTCGGCGCCCGGCGGCCCGTAGCGCGCCGGCGCGCGGTCCGCGACCAGCGCCCGCAGCCAGGTCGCCTCGGTGTGCCCGGCCGGCACCGGGAAGTCGGGCAGGCTGGGCGCGATCACCCGGAAGCTGAACGCGCAGTCGCGGGCCAGCGCCACGGTCGCGTCCATCACCCCCGGATAGCGGCGCAGCCGGTAGCCCATTTCCGCGCCGGAGCGCAGGTAGGCACCGCCGGACGCGGCCAGCCAGCCGTCCATCTCCGCCAGGCTGCTGCGGGCCCGCACCGCGGCCAGGGTCTGCGCCAGCCGGGCGTCGCGGGGGGCGGCGTGGTGCACGTTGCCGGTCGCGACCACCGGCAGCCCCGCATCGGCGGCCAGCGCGGACAGCGCGTCGTTGCGCTCGTCGTCGTCGGGCAGGTCCTGGCAGGACAGCTCGACGAGCACGTTGTCCCGCCCGAACCGGGCGGCCAGCCCCGCGAGCTCGCGGGTGGCCGCCGCCGGTCCGCCCGCGGCCAGCGCGGCACGGACGGCGCCCTTGCGGCAGCCGGTGAGCACGGCCCAGTGCCCGCCGTGCGCGCCGGTGAGGGCGTCCAGGTCGTAGCGGGGCCGGCCCTTTTCCCCGCCGGCCAGCTGCGCGGCGGTGATCACCGAGCACAGCCGCCGGTACCCCTCGGGGTCGCGGGCCAGCACCAGCAGATGCCGGCCGCCCGGGTCGGGTGCCGGGGCCGGGCCGGGCCGCGGCAGGTCCAGGCTCAGCTCGGCGCCGAACACGGTGCCCAGCTGCGGGCCGCCCAGCTCCGCGAGCTTCGCGGCGGCCTGCGCGAACTGCGGGATCCCGTACATGCCGTCGTGGTCGGTGACGGCCAGGGCGGCCAGGCCGAGCCGCCCGGCCTCGGCCACCAGCTCGGCGGGGGTGGAAGCGCCGTCGAGAAAGCTGTAGGAGGAGTGGCAGTGCAGCTCGGCCCAGGCGTGCCCGCGCGCCGGGCGGTGCAGCCGGGTGACCTTCTCAGTCATACCGGGCCTCGAGCTGCCAGCGGCCGTCCGCCACCGCCGCCAGCCAGCCGGTGCCGTCCGCCGTGACCAGCTGGAACCGGGCCCTGCGGGACGCCGTTCCCGGGTCCCACCAGCGTTCGCTCACCGGCCACGGCCCGGCCCAGGCGGTGACCGCGAGGGACGGCCCCCCATCCGCCGACAGCCGGGCCGGCGGCGCGGACACCAGCGCCCGCCCGGTCACGGTCACCTCGCCGCCGTCCTCGCCGGTGACCCGGGCGGGCAGCGGCTCACCGAACACGGTCGCCGGGGCGGGCAGCGGGATCCGGGCCGGCCACGGCTGGCCCGGCGCGCGGGCGGGCTCCGCGAGGTCGCCGAACGGCGTCAGCGTCGCCTGCTCGCCGGGCCCGCGGCCGCCGCTGAGCACCGGCCGGGTCACCGCCCTGTGCCCGAGCATGGCCTGGACCTGCATGGCGGCGCGGGTGACCCGGTCGCTGACCACCGCGTCGCCCCACAGGCCGAGCTGCCGGCCCTCGGCGCGGACGAGCTGGTCCGGGACCAGCCGCAGCCGGGTGATGCCGGCGGGCGGCAGCCCCTCGCCGTCGCTGTCCGGCCCGGGCTGCTGGGCGGCCTGCCAGTCCGCGAGCTGCCAGCGCACCCGCTCGGCCATGGCGAGCGCGGACAGCAGCCCGTCGTGCCGCCACAGCCGGCTGCTCTCCTGCCCGTGCTCCCCGGTGACCTGTACCCGGACGCGGACGCAGGCCAGGCCGCGGGCGGACAGCCCGGCCTGCATCTGCTCCGCGAGGGCCTTGGCGGCGAACACCACCGGCTCGGTGCCGGGGGCGGGCGGGTCGAACTCGATCGCGGCGGACAGGTCCGCCGCTGGCGGCCGCGGTGCCAGCGGGCGCGGCGGCAGCCCGCGGGCGAGCCGGTGTGCGACCGCCCCGGTGGTGCCGAACCGGTTCACGGCCTCGGCGGCGGGCAGCGCCGCGAAGTCCGCCAGCGTCCGGATGCCCAGCCGGGGCAGCACGTCCGCCAGGTCCGGGTCGCCGAGCGCGCTGACCGGCAGCGGTCCGAGGAACGCCCCCTCCTGGCTCGCGGGCACGACCTGCAGTCCGCCCGGTGCCGCGGTGCGGGCGGCCAGTTCCGCCGTGAACAGGCCGCCGGCCACCCCGGCCTGGCAGTCCGTGCCGAGCGCCGACACCGCGGCGATGATCCGCCGGCCGAGCGGTTCCTCGCCGCCGAAGTACCGGGCCGGCCCGCGGGCGCCGATCGCGCAGGCGCCCGGGCGCAGCACCTCCACCTGCGGGCAGAAGTCCTCAACCGCCGTCACCACCTGCCCGAAGGCGCCGTCGCCGGCGAGTTGCGGGCACCATAGGACCAGCACCCGCCCGGTCATCCGGTCTGCTCCATGCCGGCGGCCGGCAGGCCGGCCCGGTCCGTGACGCCGGTCCCGCCCGCGGTGCTGACGGCGCCGTCCGGGCCCGGCAGCCACAGCCACTGGCGGCGGGGACGGCCCGCCCCGCCGCGGCCGCCGGCCACCACCTCGGCCCGCCGGGCGCGCAGCCGCCCGTGCCCGGGCCCGATGCCGGCCCATTCCTGCCGGGCCACCCGCAGCCGGGTGTGCGCGCCCTCCCACTCGCCGGCCACCACGAGCACCCCGCCGCTGCGGCGCAGGGCGCCCATGAGCCGCCGCCGCAACTGGGGCGGGAGGTGGCCCGGCGGGCGCAGGATCACCAGTTCGCAGCCGTCCAGCAGGGACGCCACCGCCTGCGGCCAGCGCGGTCCCGGGTCGGCGACCAGCAGCAGCCGGTCCGGGTCCAGGCCGGCCCCGGCGGCTGCGGCCACCCCGAATTCCGGCACTCCCACCACCGCGCACCACGACCCGGCCGCGGACGCGCCCGCGGCGGCGACGGCGGTCAGCAGGCTCCAGCAGCCGGTGGTGACGGCGGTTCCGCGTGCGAGGCCGCCCGGCAGCAGCCCGGTCAGCGCCGGGTGCACCGGCAGCGTCCCGGCACCCGGCAGCAACTCATCGTCGTGGCGCCACCCGGCCAGCGGCGTGACCTGCACCATCGCCGCGCCCATAATAGCCACTATCGAACACGTATTCGATCACTGTCAAGCTGCGCGGCGGGTGTGGCGGCGGGGCGCCGGGCCAGAGCCGGGGGCGTGCGGCCGGGCGCCCCGCCAGCACCCAGGTAAGCTCCGCCGGCTGGGCGCCGGGTCCAGGCGGACTGCGAATTTCCTGAACGGGAAGACGCGGGGCGGGCCTGCCGGTCAGCCGAAGAACTCGCGGCTGAGCACGCCGGTGAGCCACTCCTGCCAATCGGGCAGCCGCCAGCCCAGATGCCCGGCCAGCACCAGGTAGCTGTGGCTGTTCACGAGAGCGTAGAAGGTGCTCACCGCGTGCTCGCGGGTGCAGCCTGGCCGCAGCGCGGCGCCGTCGATGGCGATGTCCACCAGTGCCTGGTGGGTCAGGTAGCGGCGGTCGTGATCCTGGCCGATCAGTTCCCGCATGACCGGATCGGCCGCGGCCGCGTCCCGCATGACCTCCTTGAGTGCGGCGGTGCGCGCCGCGACCTCCGCTGCGCGGCCCACCACGAGGGCCAGCCGCCGCTGTGGGCTGGGCTGCTGCCGGGCCTGGCTGACCCAGTCGCGTTCCAGCAGTGCGCCCGGCTCCTGGTCGCCGGCGATCGTCACGTCGAGGACGCGCGCCAGGATCGCCTGCTTGCTGCCGAAGGCCTGGTACACGGTGGCGGGGGCCACCCCGGCCACCCTGGCGATCTCCTCGATGGTGGTCGCGATGTAGCCGCGGCCGAGAAACAGTTCCCGGGCTGCGGCCACGATGCGCTGCCGCCGCTGCCGGGCGCGCTCTTCCCGGCGGCGGCCCGCCTCGGTCTTCCCCTTGACTGGCTCGGGCATACTTGTCAGAGTAGCACTCTATAAAGTTTGACTCTGGAAAATCGCGCGCCCGGCGCGCCGCGGTGAGGAGGCTGGCAATGGGGGGCGACCCGACGTGTACCGACCCGGACAAGTACCGGGTCATATTCGAGAACGACCGGGTGCGGGTGCTCGAGTACCGTGACGTACCGGGTGCGAGGACCCAGCCGCACCAGCATCCGGACAGCGTCATGTGCACGCTGTCGGCTTTCCGGCGGCGGCTCCACGCCAGCGGGGGCACCCGGGACGTGGACATGCGGCCGGGCCAGGCGTACTGGCTGCCCGCCCAGGTGCACGCCGGCGAGAACATCGGCGCGACCGGCACCCACGTGATCTTCGTGGAGCTCAAGGAGGGGGCCGGGCAGGCGCCGGCCGGCCCGGCGCAGGCCGGGTCCGTGGGCCCGCTTCCGTGAGAGCTGGCTGGCCGGCCGCGCCCAGGTCAGCCTCGGCCCGCGCCCGGCGGCTGCCTTAGGGGGCCGCCGGGCGGCCCGGGGCCGCGGCAGGCGCCTCCGGCGCGCTGGCCGCCACCGCTGGCCGCTCGCGCACGATGAACAGGGACACCGCCGCCCACAGGGCGGTGAGCACGAGCCACACGGCGAGCCGCGGCCCGGCGGACATGCCGGCCGCGAACGGCACCAGCACGCGCGGCATGGGTGCGTAGCCGGTCCAGCCGGACGGGTAACCGCCACCCAGGCCGGTGATGAAGTTGCCGACGGCGATCAGCGCGGCGCCGAGCCCGACGACGATGACCAGACGCTGGGCCAGACCCAGCCGCAGGGGAGTCATTGCCCTAGCTTGGCACGCTTGCCCCTGTTCCGCCCGGCTGACTGATCACCAGTCCTCCGGCCGGCCATCCCGCTGACCCGGTGAGCCCGGGGATTTCCGTGAACAGTCCTTCATGAATCTTCGTTCATGAAATAGTGTTCATGAAGCTTTGTTCATGACCGCTCTGATGACAGGAGGGCTCAGCTGTGACGCAGATCGAGGTCCGCGGGCTGACCAAGCGCTTCGGCCGGGTGACCGCCGTCAGCGACCTTTCCTTCACCGCGCCGGCCGGGCAGGTGACCGGGTTCCTCGGGCCCAACGGGTCCGGCAAGACCACCACCCTGCGCGCGGTGCTCGGCCTGGTGCGGCCGGACGCGGGACACGCGCTGATCGGCGGCCAGCCCTACCGCGGCCTGGCGCAGCCGCGCCGCACGGTCGGCGCGCTGCTGGAGGCCACCGGCTTCCATCCCGGCCGGCGGGCCCGCGACCACCTGCGGGTGCTCGCGGGGGCCAGCGGCATCCCCGGCGGGCGGGTGGACGAGGTGCTGCGCCAGGTGGACCTGGCAGCATCCGCGGACCGGCGGGTCCGGGAGTTCTCCCTCGGCATGCGCCAGCGGCTCGGGGTGGCCGCCGCGCTGCTCGGCGACCCGCGGGTGCTGCTGCTGGACGAGCCCGCCAACGGCCTCGACCCGGCCGGCATCGCCTGGCTCCGCGGCCTGCTGCGCGCTCTGGCCGCGCAGGGCCGCACCGTCCTGGTGGCCAGCCACGTGCTCAGCGAGATCGCCCAGACCGTGGACCAGGTGGTGATCGTGAGCGGCGGCGAGCTGCGGTTCGCCGGGCCGCTGGCC
Source organism: Gemmatimonadota bacterium (assembly GCA_050257395.1). GTDB lineage: Bacteria > Actinomycetota > Actinomycetes > Streptosporangiales > Streptosporangiaceae > JAIRTY01. Next base: position 25,008 of record JBLMWU010000206.1, read on the forward strand.
GAGATCGGCACCGCGAACGGCGCGCTCGAAGACGCCTTCCTCAAGCTCACCACCCCGGCCTGACCCGCCCTCACCACAAGGAGACTGCCGTGCTGCCCGTGATCCGCAGCGAGTTCCGCAAGCTCACCACCATCCGCAGCCCGTGGCTGCTGCTGGCCGCCGGCCCGCTGCTCGCGCTGGCGGGCGTGAGCGGCCTGGCCACCTCCGGCGGGAACCTGCACGACCCGGCCATCCAGTCCCGCGCCCTGGCCCACGTGGGCCTCGCCGCCGTATTCACGCTCATCTTCGGCCTGCTCGCGGTGGCGGGGGAGTACCGGCACGGCACCGTCACCGACACCTGCCTGACCAGCCCGCGCCGCGGCCGGGTCATCGGTGCCAAGCTGGCCGCCTACGCCTCGGTGGGGGCGGCGGCAGGGCTGGTCACCAGCGCCGCGGCGGTCGCCGCCACCGCCGCCTGGTGCGCCGCCAAGGGCGCCACCTTCCACCTCTCGGCCGCGGACGCCTGGCGCACCCTGGGCGGTGGGGTGGGCGTCAGCATCCTGTTCGCCGCGATCGGCGTGAGCCTGGGCGCGCTGATCCGCAACCTGGTGGCCGCCGTCGCCGCGGCGCTGGCGTGGATCGCGCTGATCGAGGGGATCGCCGGGCAGCTGATCGGCTCCGGGCTCGCCCGCTGGCTGCCGTTCTACGCGAGCGAGGCGTTCGACCGGGCGAACGCGACCGGCACCGCCGGCCTGCTGCCCCAGTGGGGCGGCGGCGTGGTGCTGGCCGGGTACGCGGCAGCGCTGGCCGTGGCCGCCGCCATGGCTACACTCAAGCGCGATGTCACCTAGGAGACCTGCCGTGCTGCGCGAAGGCGGGCAGGACCTGCGCGAGTACCTCATCACGACGGCTGCCCGCCTGATCGCCGAGCGGGGCGCCGCGGGCCTGGCCGTGCGCGACATCGCGCGCGCGGCCAAGGTCGCCGACGGGGTGCTCTACAACTACTTCGAGGACAAAGAGGACCTGCTCGCGCACGCACTGCTGGCGCACGTCGGCACGGTGATGCACGACATGCCGCCGATGCCGGAGCCGGGCAGCGGCACCGTCGCGGGCAACCTGGAGTCCTTCATCGACAGTGGTCTGGCGACGCTGGCCAGGGTGATCCCGGCGTTCGCCGGGCTGGTGACCCAGCCGAACGTGCTCACCCGGTTCCAGGCGATGGTCGGCGGCCACGCGGCCTTCGGCACGGCCCGGCAGCCCGGCGAGTCCGGCCAGGGACAGGCCCGCGGGGAGCAGGCCAGCCAGGTGCAGCCGGGGCCGCCGAGGCAGCAGGACGACAACGATCCGCATGGCCTGCCCGCGCTGCTCACCGCCTACCTGCGGGCGGAGCAGCAGCTGGGCCGGGTCGACCCGGCCGCCGACGTCGAGGCCGCCACCATGCTGGTCATCGGGGCGATCCACGGCCAGATCCTGCCGGCGGTGCTGCTCAACCCGTCCGGCGAACTGCCCGCGGCCCCGCCCGGGCTGGCCCGGCGGCTCGCCGCCACCGTGCTCTCCGGCATCGCCCCCCGCTAGACGCCCGGGTTGAGCAGGACGATATCGGTGTTGAGTGCCGTGGCGAACCCGGTCCAGGCGGCGTAGGGGAGCAGCAGCAGCGCGGCCGTGCGGTCGGCCTGCCAGGCCCGCCTGATCAGCGCGGCGTTGGCGAGGTTGAGGGCGGCGATCTCCGCCAGTGCCGCGCGGGGTTTGCGGACCCGGAAGAACAGCGGCGTCCAGGCGGCGTTCAGTGCCAGGTCGGTGAGCAGGACCCGGATGAGCGGGCCGCGATCGTGCTGCCGGGCCAGGGCCCTGGCCCCCGCGTAGCCGATGGACAGGTACAGCGGGGTCCACACGAGCGGGAAAGCCCACGGGGGCGGCTGCCAGGACGGCTTGCGCAGGCCCTGGTACCAGGCGGAGCCCGGATCGGCCGCGGCGCTGCCCGATGCCGCCGCGGCCGCCACGGCGCCCGCGGCGATTATGGCTGGTTTCACGGGCGGGGCCATGCCCGCCCGCCCCGCCCGTGAAACGGTCAGGCGGCAACGGGCCCGCCCGCGAGGCTTACCGGCCGCCCCTGCGGGAGACCGCCGCCAGCAGCCGTGTGAGCGGTTTTCCGGAAGGCAGCGGTTCGGCTCATGGGATGAGAGCCGGTATGGGATGCTTCCTCCGGCTCTTGGCGGTAATGCGGAAAAATGGCCTGGGAATGGGCGGCGGAATGGCGCGCTGGGGAACTGCGGGCGGCAAGGGCAGGACCGCCCGGATCGCCCTGTCTGCGGTCGTGGCCCTGGGCCTGCTGGTTTTCGCCGGCCTCGCGCAGGCGGGAACGGCAGGCGCGGCCGCCAGGGCGACGGCCGCGGGCTGGACCAGCACGCCGCTGCCAGCGCCTGCTGGCGCCGCGAGCACCAGCTTCGAGCCGCTGGCGATCTCCTGCTCCGCCGTCACGCAGTGCGCCGCCGGCGGCCGGTACATAGACCCGACCCTGCCCGGCGTGAATCCCCAGGGAGCCCTGCTCAACTGGTCAGGGCAGCAGTGGAGCGCGGTTGAGGCGCCGCTGCCGGACGACCAGACCACAGGCCGGCAGTCGGCAGCGGTCGTCAGCATGTCCTGCCCGTCCGTCACCGTCTGCTTCGGCGGCGGCTACTACGAGAACACCACCGGCAACCAGCCGCTGCTGCTGACCTGGTCGGGAAGCGCTTGGTCGGCGGCGATGGCACCGATGCCCGCGAATGCGAGCTCCAACCCGGACGCCAGCGTCAGCGGCATCGCGTGCCGGTCCGCCACCTGGTGCATGGCGGCGGGCCAGTACGACCAGTACGGGCTGCTGCTGAAGTGGTCCGGTACGTCGTGGACGCCGGCGGCTGCGCCGGCGCCGGCCAAGACCAAGGGGACTGACCTCTTCGCCATCTCCTGCCCGTCCACCACCGTGTGCTTCGCGGCCGGCCAGTACGAGAACGCGGCCTCCGCGTGGCGGCCGGACATTCTCAGGTGGTCGGCGGGCAAGTGGGCACCGGTCGCCGTCCCGCTGCCTGCGGGTGCCGCCGCCAACCCGCAGGCCATCCTGCGCGGCATCGCCTGCCCCTCCGCCACCCGGTGCGTCGCCGCCGGCAGCTACTACGACTCCCGCGGCCACCAGCAGGGCGTGCTGCTCAGCTGGTCGGGCACGAAGTGGACCGCGGCGAAGCCGCCGCTGCCGGCCAATGCGGGCAGCTACCCGGGGCCGGATCTCTTCGCGGTGGCGTGCCCGGGTACCTCGAAGTGCACCGCGGTCGGCACCTACCGCACCGCCACCAAGTGGGCTGGGCTGATCCTGACCTGGTCCGGTAAGGGCTGGACGGCGGGGTCGGCGCCGGGCAGGGCCTATCAGCTGGTGAGCATCTCGTGCCCTGCCGTCACCGACTGCGTGGCAGTGGACTCGGGCCGGCTCGCGCTGACCGGGCCGTGACGGGTACCCGGGTCACCACGGCCTGACCGCGCTGCCCCGGGCCGGCTGGCCGGTCCCGGGGCAGCGCCTGGCCGGGCGTCAGGCCGCCAGGGCCGCGTCCGCGGTGGCCGGCTCCAGGGCCAGTTCCAGCACCTCCCGCACGTCGCTGACCGGGTGGATCTGCAGCTGCGCCCGCACCTCGGCCGGCACGTCGTCCAGGTCCGGCTCGTTGCGCTGCGGGATCAGGACGGTGGTGATGCCCGCGCGGTGCGCGGCGAGCAGCTTCTGCTTCACCCCGCCGATGGGCAGCACCCGGCCGGTGAGCGACACCTCGCCGGTCATGGCCACGTCCGCGCGGGCCAGCCGGCCCGACAGCAGCGATGCCAGCGCGGTGGTCATGGTGACCCCGGCGCTTGGCCCGTCCTTGGGCACCGCGCCCGCGGGCACGTGCACGTGCACGCCGCGCTCCTTGAGGTCGCCGACCGGCAGTTCCAGCTCCGCGCCGTGGGAGCGCAGATAGGACAGGGCGATCTGGGCCGACTCCTTCATGACGTCCCCGAGCTGCCCGGTGAGGGTGACGCCGGTGCCGCCGGTCTCGGCGTCGGCCAGCGACGCCTCGATGAACAGCACGTCGCCGCCGGTGCCGGTGACCGCCAGGCCGGTGGCCACGCCCGGCACCGCCGTCCGCTCGGCGGACTCGGGGGTGTGCCGCGGCCGGCCCAGGTAGGTTTCCAGGGCAGCCGGGCCGACGGTGACCGGCAGCGCCGCCTCGCCCAGCGCCACCTGGGCGGCGACCTTGCGCAGCACCCGGCCGATGCTCCGCTCCAGCGCCCGTACGCCGGCCTCCCGGGTGTACTCCGCGGCCAGCCGCCGCAGCGCGCCGTCGGCCAGGGTCACGTCGGCCGGCTCCAGCCCGGCCCGCTCCAGCTGCCGGGGCAGCAGGTGGCTGCGGGCGATGACGACCTTCTCGTCCTCGGTGTAGCCGTCCAGCGTGATGAGCTCCATCCGGTCCAGCAGCGGCGCCGGGATGGCCTCCACCACGTTGGCGGTGGCGATGAACAGCACGTCCGAGAGGTCCAGCTCGACCTCCAGGTAATGGTCGCGGAAGGTGTGGTTCTGCGCCGGGTCCAGCACCTCCAGCAGGGCGGCGGTGGGGTCGCCCCGGTAGTCCGAGCCGAGCTTGTCCACCTCGTCCAGCAGGATGACCGGGTTCATGCTGCCCGCCTCGCGGACCGCGCGGACGATCCGGCCCGCCATCGCGCCCACGTAGGTGCGCCGGTGCCCCCGGATCTCGGCCTCGTCGCGGACGCCGCCGAGCGCCACCCGGGCGAACTTCCGGCCCATGGCCCGGGCCACCGACTCGCCCAGCGAGGTCTTGCCGACCCCGGGCGGGCCGGCCAGCGCCAGCACGGCACCGCTGCGGCGGCCGCCGACCACGGTCAGGCCCTTGTCGGCCCGCCGCTTGCGCACGGCCAGGTACTCGATGATCCGCTCCTTGACGTCGTCCAGGCCGGCGTGGTCGGCGTCCAGCACCGCGCGGCTGCCGGGGATGTCGTAGGAGTCGCCGGTGCGGGTGTTCCACGGGATCTCCAGCACCGTGTCCAGCCAGGTGCGGATCCAGCCGGCCTCGGGGGAGCTGTCGCCGGTCCGCTCCAGCCGGGCGGCTTCCTTGAGCGCCGCCTCCGCGACCTGCTCCGGCAGGTCCGCCGCCTCGATCCGGGCCCGGTAGTCCTCCTCCTCGGAGGCGGGGGACCCGTCCAGCTCGGACAGCTCCTTGCGGATGGCGGCGAGCTGCTGGCGGAGCAGGAACTCGCGCTGCTGCTTCTCCATGCCCTCGCGGACATCGCTGGCGATGGTCTCGGCGACGTCGAGCTCGGCGAGCTGGTCCCGGGCCCAGGCCACCAGGCGGGCCAGCCGCTGCTCCGGGTCGATGGTCTCCAGCAGCTCCTGCCGCTGCTCCAGGGTCAGGTACCCGGCGTAGCCGGCGCTGTCGGCCAGTGCCGAGGGATCGGTGATCCGCTGCAGCACGTCCACGAGCTGCCAGGCGTCCCGCTTCTGCAGGATCGCCGCGGCCAGCCCCCGGTACTCCCTGGCCAGCTCCTGGGCCTGCGGGCCGGCGGCCGGCTCCTCCGCCACCGTCCCCTCGACCCACAGCGCGGCGCCCGGGCCGGTGGTGCCGACCCCGATCCGCACCCGGGACACGCCGCGGATGACCGCGCCCGGCTCGCCGCCGGGCAGCCGGCCGGTCTGCTCCACGGTCCCGAGGGTGCCCACCGGGGCGTACCGGCCGCCCAGCCGGGGCACCAGCAGGACCTGCGGCTTGCTCTCGGCCTCGCCGTGCGCGCCCGCCGCCAGCCGCGCAGCCTCGACGGCTGCCCGTGCCTCCGCGGCGGAGATGTCCAGCGGCACCACCATGGTGGGCAGCACCACCGAGTCGTCCAGCGGCAGCACAGGCAGGGAAAGTGTGGTGCTCATGGTCACTTCCTCACAGCTCAGTTGGTTGTTGGTTCAACAACGAGCTGGAGGAATCGTTCTCCGCCGGGCGTTCGCCCGCAGCGGACGGGGCCCGCGGCCCGGCCCACGCCGGTCTCCGGCGCGGGCCGGGCCGGGCCCTCCCCCCGTCAGGCTGGAAGCGCGGGGCAGCTACTCCCCGCGGGTGCTGCCCGGCTTGAGCAGCTGCTCCACCTCAGACGCCCGGTAGCGGCGGTGTCCGCCGAGAGTGCGGATCGGCGTGAGGCGGCCCTGCTTCGCCCACCGGGTCACCGTCTTGGGGTCGACCCGGAAGAGGCTCGCCACTTCGGACGGCGTGTAGAGCGTCTCAGCGGCTGTACTCGTTGATGCCACGGCGGCGACCTTTCGCTGGTGATCAGTTCGCTGGTGGTCAGTGCCCATTCACAGTATGAAAGCGTACGGATACGCTCCGCCGTCACACCACCCGGGATGTTCTGCGGGATCGCCATCCAGGCAAGTACTTTCCAAGCTGGAAAGCAGATGATACTTTCCTACTAGGAAAGTATTTGCCTGACAGCGGAGGAAAGCCATGAACGACGAACCTGGCCCGGCCGAGGCCGCGCAGGCGCTGACCCGGATCCAGCACCACCAGCAGCAGGTGATCGATCTGGCCGCGGTGCCGCCCTGGTACTGGTGGGTGGTGGGGGCCCTGATGGTGGTGCTGGCCGCCGGCGTGGACACCCGCACGCCCGCCGCGGTCGGCGCGGGCACCGCGGTGTTCGTGACCGGCCTGCTGGCTGCCACCGGCTGGTGCGTGGTCCGCCCGTTCCGGCACGCCCAGCTGCGCAACGGGCTCCTCGACGGCCGCGGGGTCGCCGCGATCCTCGGCTTCGTCGCGCTGATCGCAGGGGGCAGCCTCGCGGTGTCCTTCACGCTGCGGGCGGCCGGCGTCCCCTACCCGGCGACGCTGGGCTGCGTGGCCGGCGGGCTGGCCATGGGCCTGGGCGGCCCGCTCCTCATGCGGCGGCTGCGCCGGATCATGCTCGGCAACCGTGCCGGGTCACCGCGATGACCGCGGGCCAGTTCGACGAGCTGATCCACGCGCCCACCCGGCTGTCGATCGTGTCCCTGCTGGCCGCGACGGAATGGGCGGAGTTCAAGTTCATCCGGGACTCCGCCGGCCTGTCCGACTCGGCCCTGTCCAAGCAGCTCACCATCCTCGAGCAGGCGGGCTACGTCGAGATCCGCAAGGGGTTCGCGGGCAAGCGCCCGCGCACCTCGGCCCGGCTGACCCCGGCCGGGCGGGCCGCCTTCGCCCGGCACGTCGCCGCCCTGCAGCAGATCGTGGCGCGCTCCGGCGCCAGCATCCTGCCCCGCTAGGTGCCGCGGCCGGCCGGTGCTGACCAAGTGATGACGGGACCGGCAAGGCGGCGGTGCCGGGCCCGCCCGCGGGCATAGGCTGCGGCCGCCCGGGCACACCGGCCGGGAATGGGTAGGTCTCCACCGGGGCAGCGACAGCGAATGCCGAGGAGCAGCATGCCGCAGCGCAGCGACGCAGACATAGGCGTGACCGGGCTCGCGGTGATGGGCCGCAACCTGGCCCGGAACCTCGCCAGGAACGGGCACGTGGTGGCGGTGCACAACCGCACGCCCGCCCGCACCCGCAGCCTGATCAGCGAGCACGGCGGGGAGGGCACGTTCGTGCCCAGCGAGTCCATGCCGGACTTCGTCGCCAGCCTCCGGCGGCCGCGGGCGATCATCATCATGGTCAAGGCGGGCGAGCCGACCGACGCCGTCGTCGGGGAGCTGGTGCCGCTGCTGGAAGCGGGCGACATCGTCATCGACTGCGGCAACGCCCACTACGCCGACACCCGCCGCCGCGAGGCGGCGCTGCGCGAGCACGGCCTGCACTTCGTCGGCTGCGGCGTGTCCGGCGGCGAGGAGGGGGCGCTGAACGGGCCGAGCATCATGCCCGGCGGCTCCCCGGAGTCCTACACCCGGCTCGGGCCGATGCTGGAGAAGATCGCCGCGCAGGTCGACGGCACGCCGTGCTGCACGCACGTGGGCCCGGACGGCGCCGGGCACTTCGTCAAAATGGTGCACAACGGCATCGAGTACGCCGACATGCAGCTCATCGCGGAGGCCTACGACCTGCTGCGGGCGGGGCTGGCCGCGACGCCGAAGGAGATCAGCGAGATCTTCCGCACCTGGAACGAGGGGGACCTCGACTCCTACCTCATCCAGATCACCGCCGAGGTGCTGGCGCACACCGACGCCGGCACCGGCCGGCCCTTCGTGGACATCGTGCTCGACCAGGCCGAGCAGAAGGGCACCGGCCGGTGGACCGTGCAGAGCGCGCTCGACCTCGGGGTCCCGATCACCGGGATCGCCGAGGCGACCTTCGCCCGCTCGCTGTCCGGTCACGACGGCCAGCGGGCCGCGGCCCGCGCCGCGTTCGGCACCGGCCGCTCCCCGCTGCCCGCAGCCGACCCCGGCGCGTTCACCGACGACGTCCGCCGCGCGCTGTACGCGTCCAAGGTGGTCGCCTACGCGCAGGGGTTCGACCAGATCGCCGCGGGCAGCGCGGAGTACGGCTGGGACATCGACCGGGGCGCCATGGCCACGATCTGGCGCGGCGGGTGCATCATCCGGGCCCGGTTCCTGGACCGCATCCGGGCCGCTTACGGCGAGCAGCCGGACCTGCCCAGCCTGCTGGTGGCGCCGTACTTCGCGGCCGCGGTGCGGGACGGGGTGGAAAGCTGGCGGCGGGTGGTCGCGGCGGCCGCGTCATCCGGCATCCCGGTGCCCGCGTTCGCCTCGTCACTCGCCTACTACGACGGGCTGCGCAGCGAGCGGCTGCCCGCCGCGCTGATCCAGGGGCTGCGGGACTTCTTCGGCGCGCACACCTATCACCGCACCGACACCGGCGGCACGTTCCACACCGAGTGGGCCGGCGACCGGCGCGAGCATCCGGCCTGAGGCCGGCGGTCAGCCCGCGAGCGCGGCGGCGATGGCAGCCACCGCCGCCACGGTCAGCTCCAGCAGCTCCTGGCTGAGCGGCTCCGGCCAGCACGACAGCTTGACGACCACGGTCGCCGACGGCTGGTGCACGAACACGTGCTGGCCGTAGATGCCGGAGGCGTGGACGAGCGGCAGCGCCGGGTCCCGCACCCACCAGCAGTTCCGGTAGTGCGCCCCGGCCGGGTAGCCCGGCGGGTTGTCCCCGGCGGTGAAGGCGGCGGCCCCGTCGGGCGCGCCGCGGGCGGTGCCGGCGATCCACGCCGCCGGCACGATGCCCCGCCCGCCGTCGGCGATCAGCTGCCCGAACCGGCCCAGGTCCCGCAGGGTCGCGCAGATGCCGCCGTCGGCCATGGGATTGCCGCGGCCGTCGACGGTGATCTCCGCGTCGTGCTCCGCGCCCATCGGCTGCCACAGCTCGCGGGCGATGAGCGCGGGCAGCCGCGCCCCGGCCGCCCGCTCGATCACCCAGGCCAGCACGTCGGTCAGGATCGACCGGTAGCGGAACGGGCCGCCGTGCGGCCCGTCGTTGCCGAGCGTGGCGAAGTAGCTCAGCGCGTCCGGCGGCAGCGGCGTGCCGCCGCGCGGCCGCCACAGGTACACCTGCTCGTAGCGCCGCACGTCCGCGTCCGGGTCGGCGTAGTCCTCGCTGAACCGGGTGCCGGCCCGCATGTCCAGCAGGTGCTGCACGGTCGCGCCCGCGAACGAGGTGCGCCCCAGCTCCGGCACGATGCTGGTGACCGCGGCGGCCGGGTCGAGCACCCTGCGGCCGGCCAGGATCCCCGCCACCGCGGACACCACCGACTTCGACACCGACATCAGCAGGTGCGGCGTGCCCGGGGTCATGCCGTGGCCGTACTCCTCGGCCACGACCCGGCCCTCGTGCAGGACCAGGAAGCCGTCGGTGAAGGTCTCCGCCAGGAACTCCGCGGCCGTCCAGTCGCGGCCGCCGCAGCGGAACCGCAGCCCGGCCAGGTCCCGGCCCGCGGGCGGCAGGTCCGTCACCGGCCCGCTGCCGCGCGGGATCCGGGCGGTCGGGATCAGCTCCCGCACGTGCTGGAACGACCAGCGGCTGAACGGCGGGTCCTGCCAGTTCGCGAGCGTGACCTGGGCCTGCGGGCCGAAGGGTGGGGCCCCGGTCATCAGGCCCGGGGCGGCGGGCTCCGCCGTCACAGCGCCGGCCGCCGGTCCGGGGTGCCGTACCAGGGCGAGCGTTCCTCGTGCGCGGCCGCGATCCGGAACACGGTCACGTCGTCGTAGCTGCGGCCGACGATGGACAGCCCGGTGGGCACGCCATCGGCGGAGAGCCCGGACGGGACGCTCATCACCGGGCAGCGGCTGGCGATGTTGAACGGCAGCGTCATCAGCACGTCCAGCCAGTCGCCGCACGGCTGGCCGTTGACCGCCAGCGCGCCGCCGGTGTCGTATTCGGCGGGCAGTGCCGGGATCGCGAACGTCGGGCACACCAGCGCGTCGAACTCCGCCAGCAGATCGCCCAGCGGCGCGTAGAGCTGGGCCTCCAGCGCCAGCCCGGCCACGAAGTCGTCCTTGCGGATCTCGTCGCCCTCCTCGATGAAACGCCGGGCGTAGGAGGTCAGCTCGGCCGCGTGCTGCTCGTAGAGCTCGCGGACCGAGGGGCCGAAGATCATGCCGAAGTGGATCCGGGCCGCCCGGGTGATGTCCGCCAGCCGCCAGGGCAGCGTCACCTCCTCGACCGTCGCGCCGGCGTCGCGCAGCCGGTCCGCGGCCGCCCGGGTGGCGGCGGCCACCTCGTCGTCCACCTGGTAGCAGCCGAGATCGGCCGACAGCGCGATGCGCAGCCCGGTGATGGGCGCCAGCTGCGCCGGGATCTCCAGCTTGGGCCGCAGCGACGCCACGTCGTGCGGGTGCGGGCCGGCGATCACGTTCTCCAGCAGCGCGCAGTCGGCCACCGTGCGCGCCAGCGGGCCCTCGTGGCAGTAGTGGTCCAGGTTGAAGATTTCCACCTCCGGCACCCGCCCGTACGGCGGCTTGAACCCCGTCACGCCGCAGAACGAGGCCGGGATCCGGATCGACCCGCCGATGTCCGAGCCGGTGGCCAGGGTGGCCGAGCCGGCCGCCAGCGCGGCCGCCGAGCCGCCGCTGGACCCGCCCGGCGAATAGGCGGTCTGCCACGGGTTGCGGGTGACGCCCCACAGCTTGGACCAGGTGACCGGCGCGCAGCTGAACTCCGGGGTGGTGGTCCGGGCGTGCACGATGCCGCCGGCGTCCAGGATCCGCTGCGCGAACGCGGCCGTGTGATCGGCGACCACGTCCCGCAGCGGCAGCGAGCCGAGCGTGTTGCGCTGCCCGGCGATGGGGGCCTCCTCCTTGACCGCCACCGGCAGGCCCTCCAGCGCGCGCGGCGGCGGCCCGCTGCCCGCGTACCGGGCCTCGGCGGCGCGGGCCTGCGCCAGCGCCTCGTCAAAGCGGGTCTCGGCGAACGCGTTGATGACCGGCTCGGTCGCCTCCGCCCGCCCGATCACCGCCGTCATCAGCTCGACGGGGGACAGCTCGCGGGCGCGCAGCAGCCGCAGCGCCTCGGTGGCGGGCAGGTAGGGCAGGTCGCTCATGATGTTTCACCGTTCTGTGTGGCGGCCGTCAGCGCGCGGCGCACCGGCTTCCAGCCCGGCCGGGGCACGCTGGCGCGCAGCCGCCGGGTGTAGTCCTCCTGCGGGTCGTCGAGGATCCGGGCGGTCGGCCCCTGCTCCACCACCCGGCCCCGGCGCAGCACCAGCGCCTCGTCCGTGAGCTGCCGCACCACCGCCAGGTCGTGGCTGATCAGCAGGTAGGACACGCCGGTGGAGTCGCGGATGTCGGCCAGCAGGTTCAGCACCTGCGCCTGGATGGACACGTCCAGCGCGGCCACCGACTCGTCCAGGATCAGGATCCGCGGCTCGGCCGCGAGCGCCCGGGCGATCGCGACCCGCTGCCGCTGGCCGCCGGACAGCGCCCGGGGCAGCGCCCGTGCCTGCCGCTGGTCCAGGCCGACCAGCTCGGTGAGCTCGGCGGTGCGGGCCCGGCGCCGGGCGGCCGGCCAGCCGTGGTGCAGCCGCAGCACCTCGTCGATGGCGGCCTCGGCGGTCTGCCGCGGGTCCAGGCTGGTGTAGGGGTCCTGGAAGACGATCTGCACCTCCCGGCCCCGGCGGCGCCGGTCCCGGGCGGAGCGGGCGGCGCGGGAACGGTCGTGCCCGCAGGCGGCGATGGCGCCGCGGGTCGGCCGCTCCAGGCCGACGATCATCTTCGCGATGGTGGTCTTGCCCGAGCCGGACTCGCCCACGATCGCCAGCGACCCGGCCGCGGGCACCTGGAACGACACGTCGTCCACCGCCACCAGCGGGCCGAACTCCTTGCGCAGCCCGGCCACTTCCAGCACGGGGGCGGCGTCAGGCATCGGTGCCTTCTCTCACCGGGGCCTGCGCCTCCGCCGGCGTCACGGCCAGCCGCCCGCGCAGTTCCTGCGCCCGCGCGCACCGCGACAGCCCGCCGTCGAGCTCCGCCACCGGCGGCGGGGCAGCCCGGCAGGCGTCCTGCGCGTGGGTGCAGCGGGCGGCGAACGCGCATTCGCCCGGCGGGGCCTCGAACGCCGACAGCGGCCGGCCGCCGATGGCGCGCAGCCGGTGCGCGGTCTGGGTGATGTCCGGCCGGGCGGCGGCCAGCGCGGCGGTGTAGGGGTGCAGCGGGTCGGTGTGCAGCAGCGCGGAACTGCGGATCTCCACGATCTGCCCGGCGTACATGACGGCGGTCCGGTCGCAGATGGCGGCCGCCAGCTCGAGGTCGTGGGTGATGAACAGCATGGCCAGGCCGAACTCGCGGCGCAGCTCGTCCAGGATCGCCATCACCTCCGCCTGGGTGGTCACGTCCAGCGCGGTGGTCGGCTCGTCCGCGAGCAGCAGCCGCGGGCTGGTCAGCAGCGCGGTCGCGATCATGACCCGCTGCAGCATCCCGCCGGACAGCTCGTGCGGATACTGGCGCAGCCGCCGTTCCCCCTCGTCGATGCCGACCTGGCTGAGCATGCCGAGGGCCCGCCGCCGGGCCTCGCCGGCCGGGACGGACTGGGTGCGCAGCGCCTCGGTCATGAAGTCGCCGATCCGCCGCACCGGGTTGATGTGCGCCCGCGGGTCCTGGAAGATCATCGCGACCTCGCTGCGGTAGCGGCGCATCGCCTGCCCGGACAGCCCGCCCACCGCCGCGCCGCCGAACCGGATCTGGCCGTCCACCTCAGCGCCGCGGGGCAGCAGCCGGTCGATCGCCCGGGCCGTCATGGACTTGCCCGAGCCGGACTCGCCGACCAGGCCCAGCGCCTCGCCGGGCCGCACGGTGAAGCTGACGTCGCGCAGCACCGCCCGTTTCGCGCCCTCCACCGCCAGCCGCACGGTCAGCCCGTCCACCTCCAGCAGGGGCGTGCCCGGCGCGGTCATCGCCGGGCCGCCTGGGCCTGCTCGAGCAGCCGCTCGCCCAGCACGTTGAACGCGATGACCACGGCCACGATGCACAGGCCCGCGGTCAGCGCGGGCATCGGGTAGCCCTGCAGGATGCCGGTCTGGTTCTCGGAGATCATCACGCCCCAGTTGGGGTTGGGCGGCTGCACGCCGAGGCCGAGGAACGAGATGGCGGCCAGGTCGACCATGGCGTAGCCGAACAGGATCGTGCCCTGCGCCACCACCAGCGGTGCCATGTTCGGGATCAGGTGCCGCAGGCAGATGGTGGTGGCGGAGGCGCCCTGCACCTCCAGCGCGGCCACGTACGGCTGGCTGCGCTCCTTGAGCGCCGCGCCGCGCAGCACCCGCGCCACGTAGGGCATGTACGCGATGGACAGCGCGGTCGCGGCGGCGGGCAGGCCGGCCCCGAACACCGCCGCCGCGAGCACCGCGAGCAGGATCCCCGGGAACGCGAACAGGATGTCCAGCCCGGAGGAGATCACCGAGTCGGTGGCGCCGCGCCGCCAGGCGGCCGTCACCGCCAGCAGGGTGCCCGCGATCATGCTGCCGAGCACGACCGCCAGCGGGCCGAGCATCGAGGACTGCGCGCCGGCCAGCAGCCGGGACAGCACGTCCCGGCCCTGGAAGTCGAACCCGAGCAGGTGGCCGCCGGTGGGGCCGACCCAGGCCAGGGACAGGTTCGGCAGGTTCGCCGGGTACGGGGCGAGCAGCGGCCCGAACACCGCCGCCAGCACGGCGGCCGCGATCACCGCCGCCGAGATCATGCCCGCGGGCCCGGTCGCCCGCAGCAGCGTGGCCGCACGCTCCCGCCCGCTGGTCACCGGGGTCAGCAGCCCCGCCGTCACACTCACCGGTTACCTCCGCCCAGCGAGACCCGCGGGTCCAGCGCCGCGTACAGCACGTCGACGATCACGTTGACGGCCACGAACGCGGTCACCAGCACCAGCGAGATGCCCTGCACCACCGCCAGGTCCTTCGACTCCGCGGCCTGCACCAGGTAGGCGCCCAGCCCGTTCAGGCTGAACGCCACCTCCACCACCGCGGCCACCGCGATCAGCGAGGCGATGGTGATGCCCGCGATGGTGGTGATCGGGATGGCCGCGTTGCGCAGGATGTGCCGCCGGATCAGCAGCCGGGCGGGGATGCCGCGGCTGACGGCGGTCTGCACGTGCTCCCGTTCCCCTTCCTCGCGCACCGACGCGCGGGTGACCCGGGCGACGATGGCCAGGGAGGAGATGGCCAGCGCGATCGCTGGCAGGGTGAAGTGCCGCAGGTTGTCCAGGAAGCCCGTGCCGTTCCCCAGCGCCGGGAACCAGCCGAGCTGCACGGCGAACACCAGGATCAGCACGATGGCGGCCACGAACGCGGGGATCGCCGCGGAGACCGCGGTCACCACCAGCGTGGACGTGTCCAGCCAGCCCGGCCGCAGCCCGGCGAGCAGGCCCAGGCCGATCCCGAACACGCAGATCAGCACCGACGCGTACAGCACCAGGCCAGCGGTGGTCCAGATGCGGGAGGCGATCAGCGTGGACACGTTCTCCCGCAGCGTGATCGACAGCCCCAGGTTCCCGTGCACCGCGTTTCCCAGCCAGTACCAGTACTGGGACAGGAACGGCTGGTTGAGGTGGTAGCGCTGCTCCAGCACGTGGATGCTGGAAGGCGGCAGCGACCGGCCGCCCGACAGGGCGGCGATCGGGTTGCCGGGCGCCAGGTACATCGCGGCGAAGATCACGAAGCTCGCGGCGAGCAGGCTGGCCGCCAGCATGGCCAGCCTGCGCGCGAAGAACCGCCACCGCATCCGCTCAGCCGCGTCCGCCCAGGCTGTTGGCCCAGGGCGCGAACATGTAGGCGAACGAGGAGACCGCGCCGGTCAGTTTGCTGTTCAGGATCAGCACTGACGTCGGCTGGACATTGGGGATCCACGGCAGCTGCTGGGCGGTGAGCTGTTCCGCCTTGACCATCAGCGCCGCCCGCTGGTTCGGGTCCGCGGTGCTGCGGGCCTGCTCCAGCGCGGCGGTGATCGCCGGGTTGCTGTAGCTGTCGTAGTTCTGGGAGCCGCCCGGCAGGTCGAACGTGGACAGCAGCCCGGCCGGGTCGGCGTAGTCGCCGTAGTTGATGGTGAGGAACCCGTCGATGCCGGCCCGGGCCTTGGGGTCGATGAAGAAGTTGATGTAGTTCTGCGCCGACACCGACTTGAGCACCACCTTGAGCCCGATCGCCTGGGCGGCGGCCTGGTAGGCCCCGGTGACGGCGGAGATGTTCGCGAGCTGGCTGGAGGTGCCGATGGTGAGGGTCTTGCCGGCGGCGCCGGCCTGCTGAACCAGCTTCTTCGCCTCGGCGAGATTCTGGTTCAGCACCGGCGCCTTGCTGTAGGAGGCGGTGAACACGCTGCGCCCGTAGCCGAAGGTGCCGGGGTTCGACAGCCAGCGCGGCATCAGCGCCGCGCCCTTGTAGACCGAGTCGATGATCCCCTGCCGGTCCAGCGCCAGCGACAGCGCCCGGCGCACCCGCAGGTCACCGAGTGCGCCCTTGAGGCTGGAGACGATGAACGCGTCGGTGGACCAGCCCGGCCCCTGGTAGACCCTGACCGCGCTGCTGTTCTTCAGCTGATCCAGGGTGGCCAGGCCAGCGGCGTAGGTGCCCTGGATCCCGCCGGTCAGCAGGGCCGAGGTGAGCGCGGACACGTCCGGCGCGCCCTTGATCGTGATCTGCTGCACCAGCGGATGGGCGGAGCCCTGCCAGTAGTGGGGGTTCGCCACCGCGGTGACCCCGACCCCCGGCGTCCAGGACCTGAACATGTAGGCGCCGGTGCACATGATCTTCCCGGCCGGGGTGCCGTAGTTCTTGCCCTGCGCCTGCGCGAAGCTCTTCTCGATGATGATGCCGGGCATCGAGGCCAGCTCGCCCTGCAGCCAGTAGTCGGGCTGCTTGAGGGTGATCGTCACCTGGCTGGCGCCGGTCGCCTTGATCGAGGAGACCCGGTTGAACACCGCGCCGTAGAAGCCGCCTAGCTTCGGGTCGGTGTTGCGCTGCAGGCTGTACACCACGTCGGCCGGGGTCACCGGGTGGCCGTCCCAGAACTTCGCCCCCGGGCGGAGGGTGAACACGAAGCTGGTGGGGGACGGGCTCGCCACGCTGGCCAGCCCCGGCTGCAGCGAGCCGTCCGGGGCCTGGCGCAGCAGCGACTCGCACATCAGCGAGTCGGCGGTGTTCTCCGGGTAGTCGAACGCGAAGATCGGGTCGAGCGAGTTCACGTCCCGGTACACCGCCCAGGTGACGGACGTGACGGCCGTCTTGCCGGCCGGCGTGGTCGCCACCAGGCCCTTGGTGGGGGAGACGTTGCCGGCGCTGCCGCCGGCGCTGCCGGCTGAGCGGCCGCAGGCGGCCGCCAGCAGCGCGGCTGCCGCCAGGCCGGTCACCGTGGCGATCGTCCTGCGGCGCGTCTTCCCGCGGCGCGGGACTGCCGGGCCGCTGGCTCTTCCGCTGATGCTCATGGCTTCGAACCTTTCTGAGTGACCCGGGCGGTCCTGTGCCCGCCGTCTTGTCCGTGTGGCTGCCGCTGCCGGGTTCTCAGCTCGATCGCGTCGAGCATCAGGTCGAGCCCGTAGCTGAACGCGACGTCGACGTCGCGATAGAGCGAGTCCGCGGTGCTGACCAGATTCGGGAACCGTCCCGGCGGCAGCCGGCGGAACACCCCCCGCCAGCCGGCGAGGCTTTCCTCGGTGGCGCGGGCATCGAACACCGTCGCGCCGATCGTGTAGGTCTCCAGCGCCTCGTAGGCGACGGGCACCTCGTCGTCGCCCAGTCCTGCCTCACGCAGCAGCGCGAGGCAGCGCTCGACGTTGCCGAACCCGTTCTCCAGCTTCGGGGGTGACAGCTGGAGCGCCAGCAGGGCCCGCGGGTGCAGCAGGTAGACGCGGCGGAGCGCGAGCAGCAGGCCGCGCAGCCGTTCCCGCCACTCTCCGCCCGGCCCGTCGGCGTCGACCACCTGGGCCAGCAGCCGGTCCGCCGCCGCCGCGATGATCTCGTTCTTGTCCTCAAAGTGCCGGTAGACCGCGGTGGGGTCGACTCCCAGCTCGCTGCCGAGCCGCCGCAGGCTGATGTCGTCGCCCTCCTCGGCCTCCACCAGCCGGAGGTAGGCGTCGACGATCACGTCCCGGGACAGCCGGCTCGCGGCCGGATGCTTGGCTGCCATGCAGGCATGATGACCACCGTCAACGCGGCTGTCAACAGTGTTGACAACACAGTTGACAAGCGTGGCCGGGGGATCACGCCGGGTGACCTCGGGGCGGCTAGTGCCGCTGGTACGCGAGGTCACCGCGGAGCCAGGTCTGGGTGACGGCTGCCTGGCAGATCTCGGCGGCCGGCAGGTGGGCCAGGTCGGCGTCGATCACGGCGAGGTCGGCGTCGCTGCCAGGGTGGATGACACCGGCGGCGCCGTCCTGGCCGTTCGTTCCGGCGCTGCCGGAGGTGTAGGCGGCCAGCACCGTTTCCAGGGACAGCGCCTGCCCGGGCAGGAACGGGTCGCCGCCGTGCCCGCCCGCGCTGGCGGGCAGGCTGCGGTTGACCGCGACGTGCATGCCCCACAGCGGGTTGGGGCTGCTGACCGGCCAGTCGCTGCCCCCGCACAGCGGCGCGCCCGCGGACTGCAGCGACCGGAACGGGTACTGCCAGCCGGCGCGGCGCTCGCCGAGGAACGGGATGGTCAGCTCGTCCATCTGCGGCTCGTGCGTCGCCCACAGCGGCTGGAGGTTCGCGGTGGCGCCCAGCTGCGCGAACCGCGGGATGTCGGCGGGGTGCACCAGCTGCAGGTGCGCCAGGTGGTGGCGCAGCGCCCAGGCGCCGCTGGCGGCCCGGGCGGCCGCGATGGCGTCCAGCGCGTTGCGCACGGCCCGGTCGCCGAGGGCGTGGAAGTGGACCTGGAAGCCCTCGGCGTCCAGCGCGGTGACGAACCGCGGCAGCTCGGCCGGGTCGATGAAGTCGAGTCCGGAGTGGTGGCTGTCGCAGCCGTCGCTGTCCAGGTAGGGCTCCAGCATGGCGGCGGTGTGGTTCTCGGCCACCCCGTCCAGCATCATCTTCACGCTGGTGGCCCGGAACCGCGGCGGCCCGGCGGCCCCGATCCGCCGCCGTTCCAGCAGCTCGGGAAGCTGCTCCAGGCCCCGGTTGCGGTCCCACCACAGCGCACCGACCACGGTGGCCCGCAGGGTGCCGGGGGGGGGGGGG
>JBLMWU010000207.1:0-2735 GCA_050257395.1 Gemmatimonadota bacterium
TGGCCCGAGCGGATATCCGGTGGACAGGCCCGCGCCATGCTGGTGAAGCTTGGGGACCGTGACGGTGCACCGGCTTCCCGCGGCGGCCCGGGTGCTGGTCGCCGGCAACGCGGTGTCGGCGTTCGTGGCGTCACCCGCCATCTCGGCCGGCCTGATCGCGGCCGGGCTGGCGGCGGCCTGGATCGGCCTGCTGTGCGCGGCCTGCCTGGTCACCGCCCTGCTCGGGTTCCGGCTGAGCCGCCAGCTCACCCCCGCCCAGGACCGCGTCTCCGCCCCGGCGGCCCCGCAGCCGGCCCCGGTCTAGGCAAGCGTCACCGGCCGCACCGGAGCGGCCAGGGGTCGCTTTGAGCTGGGCGGGCGGGTTCACTACCCGCGCCTGCCCTCAGCATGATAAATTGAGTATTGGCGCTGACGCGGATTCTGCGGTGATCGCCCTCTCGTTTTAAATAACGGCCGGTAATCTTGATTTGTTCCTCGTAGCCGGTGTGACATTTCTCTTTTAATCCGTTCCTTCCATCGTGGCTGTGCGGCCCGCATACTCGTGGTTCGTGAGCAAGCGAGACATGCACGTCATCCTGGAAACGCCACGGCTAGTCCTGCGCGAGTTCACCGAGGACGACGCGGGCAACCTGTTTGAACTGAACAGCGACCCGGAGGTGATGCGCTACCTCACCGGCGGCAGGCCAACGCCCCGCGAGGAGATCCGGGACCAGATCATCCCCTTCCATCTCGCCGTCTACCGCCGGCTCGACCGGCTCGGCACCTGGGCGGCCCAGTCCGCCGCCACCGGGGAGTTCCTGGGCTGGTTCCACTTCCGCCCCGGCCCTGGCACTGACATCACCAACATCGATCTCGGCTACCGGCTGCGCAGGGCCATGTGGAACAAGGGCTACGCCACCGAAGGGTCGCGTGCCCTGATCCGCATGGGATTCACCGACCTTGGCGTGAAGCGGGTGTTCGCGCACACGCTGACGGTCAATACCGCTTCGCGGCGGGTCATGGAGAAATGCGGCCTGACGCTGGTGCGCACCGCCCCGCACGGGGGAGCCGACGTTATCGAGGGCGCCGAGCACGGCGAGGTCGAGTACGCGCTCACCAGGCCCGAATGGGAGGCGCGCACGGCTGGCGATGACCGCAGCTATCCCTGAGCAGGGATTACGCAGCCACGATCCACGCCTGCACCTGCCGAGCAGAAGTCCGGACGAGAGAAATGGCGGCTGAATTGTTGCGCGGCGCAGAGGATCAAGTCAGGGAACGGCAACAATCGCTGCTGGATGCCGCTGTCGCGCATCGCAGGGCACAGCAGGCCAGGAAGCTGACCCGGGCGGCCCGGCGTGCTGAGCGTGCCGAGCAGCGGCTGGCGCGGAACTGGCGGGTGGCCCTGCAGCGGCGCGCCGAGCTCAAGAAACTGGCAGACGACCCATGGCGCTAGCGCCGCTCCCGGGCAGCCTGACTCCCTCGCGCGGTCACCGGCAGCAGGTGGCCTTGCAGACGCTCAGGCGCCGTCGGCCAGCGCGGATCCGTCCACCACCTGAGCGGCCACCCGGGCGAGGTGGGCGGACGGGGGGCCGAAGAGGTGGGCGGCGCCGTGGGCGCGCTTGAAGTAGCGGTGGGCGTCGTGTTCCCAGGTGATGGCGATGGCGCCGTGCAGCTGGATCATCTCGGCGGCCACGGTGAGCAGCGTTTCCGAGCAGTGCGCCTTGACGGCTGCCGCCTGGAGGGCGAGGTCCGGTGCGTCGCCCGCGGCGGCCGCTGCTGCGGCGTGCGACAGCGAGCGGGCCGACTCGACCAGGATGTGCAGGCCGGCCATGCGGTGCTGGAGGGCCTGGAAGCTGCCGATCGGGCGGCCGAACTGGACCCGGTCCCTGGTGTAGGCCACGGTCAGCTCCAGCGCCTGCTCCGCCGCGCCGGCCTGCTCGGCGCCGAGCGCGATGCACGCCAGGTCGCGGGCCCGGCCCAGGGCACTGCAGCCGCCGCTGCCGGAGCCGGCGGCGCCGATCAGCCTCCCGGCCGCGCCGTCCAGCCGCACCACGGCCAGGCGGCGGGTGGTGTCCATGGCCGTGGCGGCTGCCCGGCTGACCCCGGTCCCGGCCAGGTCCACCTCGAACAGGGCGATCCCGTCCGGCGTGGCCGCCGCCGCCAGCAGCACATCCGCCACGTCGCCGTCCAGCACGTAGTGGGCCTCGCCGGCCAGCTGCCAGCCAGCCGGGTCCCGGTCGTGGCCTGCGGGGGAGCCGGCGCCGGCCGCGGAAGCGGGGTCAGCCGGTGAGGTAGCGCTGGCCGGGGGAGCGGCCGTGAAGGCGGCCTCGCCGGGATTCCAGGCGCCGGACTCCGGCGCCCAGGCCAGCGCCGCGACCGCGGTCCCGTCCGCGATCGCTGGCAGCAGCCGCTCGCAGGCCGCTTCGTCGCCGGCGGCCAGCAGCGCCTGGGCGGCCAGCACCGCCGAGCCGAGCATCGGCACCGGGGCGAGGGTGCGGCCGAGCTCCGCCATCACCACGTGCGTCTCGGCCGGCCCGGCCCCGGCGCCGCCGAAGCGCTCGGGGATCGCCAGCCCGGCGACCCCGATCTCCCGGCACAGCCTCTCCCACAGTGCCCGGTCGCAGCCGTCCCCGTCATCCGGCTTCCGCCCGGCGCGGGCCAGCAGCCCGCGCACCGCGTCGCGCAGGTCCCGCTGCTCCTCGGTCAGATCCATGACAGGTCCCCTGACAGCACCCGGGCGCGGTGCCAGGACTGGC
>JBLMWU010000208.1:0-11789 GCA_050257395.1 Gemmatimonadota bacterium
ACCACCCGGGCCGCGAGCTACCAGGCCACCGCGGGGGTGATGAGCTGGAGCGACGGCTCCAGCGCCTCCCGCAGCGCGTGGTCGGTGACCAGCCGGGCCGCGTAGGCGTGATAGGTGGACACGACCGGCTCGCCCGGGAACTCAGCGTCGTCCGCGGCCACACCGCCTGCGGGGGCAGCGGCCCCGCCCGGCAGCGGGACGGCGAGGCCGACCCGGTGCAGGCCCGCCAGCCTGGCCCGGACCCGCTGGCCGAGCTCGGCCGCGGCCTTGCGGGTGAAGGTGAGGCCGAGCACCCGGTCGGGCTGCACCAGGCCGTTGGCGACCAGCCACACCAGCCGGGCCGCCATGGTCTCGCTCTTGCCGGAGCCCGCCCCCGCGATCACCGCCATCGGCGCCAGCGGGGCCGAGATCACCGCCGCCTGCTCCGGGGTGGGCGCGGGCAGCCCCAGCAGCCTGGCCAGCTGGGCCGGGCTGTAGCTGACCGCGCCGGCGCCGCCGCCGGCCGCCAGCACCGCGCGGCCGGTCACGTGGTCACCTGCTCCCCGTCCGGCTGGACCGGGCAGGACGACCGGACCAGGCAGGTGCGGCAGCCCGGGTTGACCCGGGCCTCGAACACCGGCCCGTTCATGCCGGCCGCCACCGTCTCGACCAGCTCACGCGCCCAGCCCGGTTCCGGGTCCTCGGGCAGGGCCCCCTGCCGCTGCACCCGCACCTGGCTGGTGTAGCTCGCTTTGCCGACCTGGACCAGCTCCGCGCCGCCGGGCTCGGCCAGGCCCTGGCGCTCGAACGCGCCCATCAGCACCGCCAGCTGGTAGACGCCGAGCTGCGGGTTGCGGTCCAGCTCGCTGTCGGCCGGGCGCGACGTCCCGGTCTTGAGGTCCACGATGACGGCCCGGCCCTGGTCGTCACGCTCGAGCCGGTCCACCCGGCCGGTGATCTCCACCTCGCCCAGCCGGGCCTGGAAGCTCTGCTCGACGCTCACCAGCTCCCGCGGGTTCGCGCGGTGCCAGGCCAGCAGCTTGCTCACCATCCGGTGCGCCTGCTCGCGCTGCTTCTCGCTGTACCAGGCGCTGCCGAAGTCCAGGTGGTGCCAGATCTCGTCGATCCGGTCGCCGATGAGCGAGTCGGCGGCGCCGGTGGCGGCGAGGACCGCCGCGGCGTGCACCACGGTGCCGAAGTGGCGGACCACGTCCACCGACCCGGCGCCCACGGAGACCTCGAGCAGCCAGCGCAGCCCGCACTTGCTGAACGTCTCCACGTGGGAGGGCGAGAGCCGGACCAGCGTCCCGCCGGCCTCGTCCGCTATCAGCGGCCCGGGGTCGGACACGGTCGTCAGCTGGTACCAGTGCCGGGGGTGTGCGCCCCGCACCCCGGCCGCCGCGAGGCGGGCGAGCTGGGCGGCGGCTGCCTGCCGCACCACGGGCGGCCGCGTCCGGTCGGCCGCGGCGCGCCGCAGATCGGCGGTGAGCGCGGGCAGGGACAGCCAGCTCATGCCTGGCCCGGACACGTGCTCGATCTCTATGTCGTCGCCGGCCAGCTCGGCCAGGAACCGGGACGGCCGGTCCTCGCTCTCCTCGCCGCCGGCCGCGGTCACCACCAGGGTGCGCCGGGCCCGGGTGACCGCCACGTAGAAGAGCCGGCGTTCCTCGGCGAGCAGCTTGGACGCGAGGGCTGCCGCGCTGGCGTCGGCCCCTGCCGGGCCGCCCGGCCCGCCCGCCGCCTCGACCAGCTCGTCCATGCCCAGCAGCGTGGACCGCATCCGCAGGTCCGGCCAGATGCCTTCCTGCACCCCGGCGACGACGACCAGGTCCCACTCCAGGCCCTTGGCGCGGTGGGCGGTGAGGATGCGCACGCTTGAGCCGGGCGCGGCCTGCTGCGCCAGGGTGTCCCCCGGGATCTCCTGGCCGGACAGGCTGTCCAGGAACAGCAGCGGCGCCCCGGGCGGCAGCCGGGCCGTGAACCGGGCGGCCGCGTCGAACAGCGCGACCACCGCGTCCAGGTCCCGGTCGGCGGCAGCGCCGCGGGGGCCGCCGGCGGCGCTGACCGCCTGCCAGGCCCGGCCCAGCCCGGAGGCTTCCCAGACCGCCCACAGCACCTCGTGCGCGTTGCCCTCCCGGGCGGTGTCCCGGGCGGTGGTGAGCAGGCCCGCCACCCGGCGCGCCGCTTCAGCGGCCGGGCCGTCCAGCGGCGTCAGCTCCCGCGGGTCGCGCAGCCCGGCCGCCAGCGGCTCGTCCGGGGGCTCCCCGCCCGCGGCCCGGGCCGCCGCCCGCAGCGCCCGCCGCAGCCGCCGCAGCCCCAGCGCGTCGGTGCCGCCGAGCGGGCCGGTCAGCAGCTCGACCGCGGCTTCCTCGTCCAGCGTGCCCGGCCGCAGCGCGCAGCGCAGCAGCAGGAGCAGCGGCCGGGGGCCCGGCTCGGCGGTGAGGGGCAGCTCATCCCCTGCCACCACGGCCGGCACACCGGCGCTGGCGAGCGCCCGCCGCAGCAGCGGCACCTGGTGGGTGACCGAACGGACCAGCACCGCCATGGCTTCCCACGGCACGCCGTCGTGCAGGTGCGCCCGCCGCAGGACGTCGGCCACCAGGGCGGCTTCCTGGCTGGTGCTCGTCGCGGTGATCACCCGCACCTCGCCCGGCGGGGCGCCGGGCAGCGGCGCCAGGTCGCGGTGCCCGCTGCGGCCGCCGGCCGGGCGGGCGGCCGGGGCCGCGGGCAGCCGGGCCGCCACCCGCCGGGACGCCGCGAGCAGGGCCGGGCCGCTGCGCCGGCACGTGCCCAGGGCGATCACCTGGGCGGGCTGGTCGTCCGGGGACCGGAACCGGTCGGGGAAGCGGGTGATCGCGTGCACATCCGCGCCGCGGAACGCGTAGATGGACTGGTCCGGGTCCCCGACCGCGATCAGCTCCCGGCCGTCGCCCGCCAGCGCGAGCAGCAGCGCCTCCTGCGCGGGGTCGACGTCCTGGTACTCGTCGACCAGCACCACGTCGTAGGCCTTGCGCTCGCGGTCGCGGGTGGCCGCCTGCGCCAGCATGCCCGCGGCGATCTTGATGATGCCGGCGTAGTCGTAGGCCGGGACCGGGGCGAGGTCGAACCGGGCCGCGTAGCGTTCCAGGAAGCCGCCGGCGGCGGCCCAGTCGTCGCGCCCCCGCTGCCGGCCGAGCCGCGCCAGCCGCGGGCCGTCCAGGCCGCGCTCGGCCGCGCGGAGCAGGAAGTCCTGCAGCTGCGCGGCGAAGCCGCGGGTGACCAGCGCCGGGCGCAGCCGCTCCGGCCAGCGCAAGCCGCCGTCCTCGGCCTCCCCGCGCAGCATCCGCCGCACTTCCAGCAGCTGCTCGGGGCCGGACAGCAGGGTCGGCGGCTCCTCCCCGGCCAGCACGAATTCCCGGCGCACCAGCGAGTACGCGTAGGAGTGGAAGGTGAGGGCGATCGGCTCCCGGGTGGTGCGGCGCAGCCTGGTGGTGATCCGCTCCCGGAGCTCCTCGGCGGCCTTGCGGCTGAAGGTGAGGACCAGCACCCGTTCCGGGTTGATCCCGCGGCGGGTGATCCGGTCGGCCACCGTCTCCACGATCGCGGTCGTCTTGCCGGTGCCGGGCCCGGCGAGCACCAGCAGCGGACCGCCGGCGTGCGCCACCACCGCCCGCTGCGCCTCGTCGAGGCCCGGCGGAACCGGGTCCGCCAGCGCGGGCCGTACCAGGTGGTAAGAGGGCGCCTGCCTATTCATCAGAATGGCATTCCATCAGAAGGCTCGGACAATTCCAGCGCGCCACGCGAATGACCGGGCCGCGGGCCAGACGGCGGCCCGGCTCAGCCCGCCGTCACGGATGGCCGGCGGGCGGCGGGCCGCTCACCGGTACCCACCGGGCCCGGGTCATGTCCACCCGCAGCGGGCGGCCGTCCGGCGCCCGGCGCAACGGCGTCCCCTCGGCCTGGTACCTGGCGAGCGCCTCCCGTTCATGCCCCTGCAGGAAGCTCCCGTCCGCGTGGATCACCCGCCACCAGGGAGCGCCGCCGCCCCACACCGCCATCACCCGGCCGACCTGGCGCGGGCCAGCCTCACCGAGGTATTCGGCGATGTCGCCGTAGGACATCACCCGGCCGGCCGGGATGGCGTCGGCGACGTCCAGCACCCGGCTCGCGAAGTCCGGCAGCATCCCGGGCTGCGGCACCCCGGCGGCGCTCACCGGCCCCGGCCGGGCCAGGGCGGTTCCTGCGGGCCCGGCCCGTAGCCGGGGCTCGCGCCGGGCCAGGTGTCGTCGTCCGGCCCGGAGTCCGGCCCGGTCCCGGCGGCCGGCCACCCGCCCGCGCCAGGCCCGCGCCCGGCACCCTCACCGGCCGGGCGGCCGGCCCCTGACCCGTCCCCGCCCGCCGCGCCGTAACCGCCCGCAATTCCGTAGCCGGCGGACCCGTCACCGCCCGCCGCGCCGTAACCGCCAGCGGACCCGTAGCCGGCAGCCCCGTGACCACCCGCAGACCCGTAACCGGCCGGCCCGTAACCACCCGGCCCGCCGTCACCGGGCCGTCCTTCAGCAGGCCCGTAGCCGGCAGCACCATTCCCGCCCGGCTGCGGGTGACCGGCGTGCCCGTATCCGCCGGGCCGCCCTTCAGCAGCAGGTCCCGGCAGCCCAGGCTGGCCGCTGGCACCGGCGGGGCCGTAACCGCCGGTGAACCCGTTCTCCCCCGCGGGCAGGTGGCCGTTCCCCGGCCAGTGCCCGCCGCCCGCTGGTCCGCCGGCACCGTTGGCGGCCAGCGGGCCCGGCGCACCGTGCGGCCCTGCACCCGGCCAGGCCGCGGGCAGCGGCCCGGCTCCCGGACCGGGACCCGCGGCCGGCCAGCCGGCCGGGGGCGGCCACGCCCCCGCGCCATATCCGTAGCCGCCGCCGGGCAGGGCCGCACCGCCCGGCCAGCCGCCTTCACCCGGCTGGGCGGGCACCATCCCCGGCTGCACCGCCCGCGGCGGCAGCTGCTGCGGCACCTGCCAGCCGCCGGCCCGGCCAGCCGCGCTGCGCCGCGCCCGCCGCATCCGGGCCAGCCACAGCGCCGCCCCGGCCACGCCGCCCGCGAACGCCAGCGCGAGCACGCTGTACACCACGAGCCGGGCACCGCTGCGCGGGCGCACCGGCGGCGCGGGGTTGGCCGCTGGCCCGCCGCCGAACTGCGCCGCGGCGGCGATCCCGGGCTGGCCGGCGCTCCCGCCGCCCGCCGCCCCGGCCAGCCCGTGCGACCGGGCCAGCCGGTGGGCGACCGTGAGCGCCGCGGCCGCGTCCACGGTGCCGAACCCGACCTGGTCGTTGTAGCCGCCGTGCGGCCGGTCCTGCGTGCTGCCCGTGATGGCCTGGTCGACCAGCGCAGGCGGCAGCGTGGGGAATTCCGACTTGATGAGGGCGGCCACCCCGGCGGTGAGCGCGCACGCGGGGCTGGTGCCGTTCACGTACCAGTACTTCCCGTCCCGGCCCTGGGTGGGCACCATCACGCCGGGCGCCGCGACCTGCACCGACAGGTTGGCGCTGGAGAACGACGCGCTGCTGCCGCTCTGGGAGACCGCGCCGACCCCCAGCACGCCGGGGTAGTCCGCCGGGAACGAGTACGGTGCCTGGCCGTCGCGGTGCGCGGCCGCCTGGCCGCCCGAGTTGCCAGCGGACGCGACGACCACCGTGCCGTGGCTGAGCGCGAACTGGAGCGCGGAGCGCACGGGCAGGCTGGGCGCGCCGTATCCGAGTGACATGCTGATCACGGCCGCGCCATGCCGGACGGCGTCCCTGATCGCGGTGGCGAGCGCCTGCTGCACCTGGTCGTCGGGCTCCCGCTGGTAGCGCTGATAGCCCGGGTCGCCGGTGTCGGTCACCACCCGGACCGACAGGATCCTGGCCTCCGGTGCCACGCCGGTGATGCCGCTGGCGCCGCCCACGCCGTGGCCGTGCCCGGCGATGAGCGCCGCCATCCAGGTGCCGTGGGTGCCCCAGTTGGGGTTGGTCATCGGGGTGCTGACGCCGGTGAGGTCGGGTCCCACCGTCACCGAGCCGGCCAGGTCGGAGACGCCGGGGCTGACCCCGCTGTCGATCACCGCCACGGTCACCCCGTGGCCCCTCGTCGTCTGCCAGGCGGCGGGCGCGTGCACCGCGTCGAGGACCCACAGCTGCTGGTCGCGCACGTGGTCGGCCCAGGCCGGGCCGGCCGGGAGCAGGACGGCGGCACCGGCGGCCAGCAGCGTCAGCGGCGCTGCGAGCACCCTGGCGCGCCGGGACCGGCTGAGTCCCCGGCGGGTCAGCATCCCGGCGTCCCCGGGCAGTGCGGCGGCGGGGGCGGGGCGGCCAGGGCGGAGCCGATCGGGCCGGCCACCCCGTCGGTCACGCTGCGCATCTCGGTCAGCGCGTACTGGTCGGTGGACTCCCGCACCCGCGGCCTGCCGTCGGTGTAGCCCGCGGCCGCCATGATCAGGTACGGGCCGTCGCTGGCGGCCGCGGTCAGCTGCCGCTGAGCGGGGCCGAACCGGGCCACGGCGAGGCTGCGGAACCAGACCGGCCGCACCCCGGGCGTGAACCCTGACCTGCCGGGCAGCACCCCGGCGGGCAGCGCCCGGGCGGCGGCCGCTTCCGCTGCCGCGCTGGGGAACACGGCGACGCCCACGGTCACCGTCATGCTGCCGGTGGCGTCCTCATAGGCGGCCCGCAGCACCGCCAGGCACCCGTGCGCGGCCAGGACCCGGGCCACGGCGGGGTCGGTGGCGCTGCGGCAGGCCGCCTGCGGCGCTATCGCCGCGCGGTGGGCGGTCAGCGGCAAGCCGGCCGCGGACGCCAGCACGCTGCCCGGCAGCTGGTAGGGGATCACCGGCGGGAAGATCCGCCCGGCCGGCCAGGCCCGCCACCGGCTGCCGACCTCCCACGCGCTGATCTGCTGCTGCTGAGCAGCGGTGAACGAGCGGGGCAGCACCTGGAGCACCACGCCGGTGAGGGACGCGGCCAGGCCGGCCAGCCCAGCCGCCAGGCCTAGCCAGGCCAGCCGCGCGCGCCACCCGCCCGGCGCCGGGTACATGCGCTGTGACCTGCGCGGAGAGGGAGTGAACGAAGAGCCCGGTGCCGGGCTGGCATCCGGGCGCGGGCCGGCGGCATCCCAGGCCGGCGCAGTGCCGCCCCCTGAGGCTTCCGGCCAGATCGCCACACCCGCATGCTACGGCCTGGCCCGGCGGAACCGGTCTGTTCACCAGAAGGTTGCCGGGGATAGCCGGAAATCTCACCATGGCCGGGCACGCACGCACCCGGCCGGCCAGGGGCCGGCCGGGTGCGGTCGCGCGGCGGCTGCCGCGGCTCATGCGCCGGGCGGCCCGGGGATCAGTACGAGGGCAGCGACGGATCGATCTGGCTGATCCAGGCCAGCACCCCGCCGCCGACGTGGACGGCGTCGGCGAAGCCCGCCTTGTGGACCACGGCGAGCGCCTCCGCGGACCGGGCACCGCTCTTGCAGTGCAGCACGATCTGCTTGTCCTGCGGCAGCAGCTCGAGCGCGTTCCCGTTCAGGAACTCGCCCTTCGGGATCAGTGTCGCGCCCGGGATGGAGACGATCTCGTACTCGTTCGGCTCCCGGACGTCCACCAGGAAGATGCTGTCGCCGCCGTCGAGCATCTGCTTGAGCTGCGTGGCGGTGATGGTCGAGCCCGCGGCGGCCTGCTGGGCCTCCTCGGAGACGGCGCCGCAGAACGCCTCGTAGTCGATCAGCTCGGTGATGGTCGGGTTCTTGCCGCAGACAGGGCACTCCGGGTCCTTGCGGACCTTGACCGACCGGTAGTTCATCTCCAGGGCGTCGTAGATCATCAGCCGGCCGACCAGCGGGTCGCCGATGCCGGTGATGACCTTGATCGCCTCGTTCACCTGGATGGAGCCGATCGAGGCGCACAGGACGCCGAGGACGCCGCCCTCGGCGCAGGACGGGACCATGCCCGGCGGCGGCGGCTCCGGGTAGAGGCAGCGGTAGCAGGGGCCGTGCTCGGCCCAGAAGACGCTGGCCTGCCCGTCGAAGCGGTAGATGGAACCCCACACGTACGGCTTGCCGAGCAGCACGCACGCGTCGTTCACGAGGTAGCGGGTGGCGAAGTTGTCCGTGCCGTCCACGATCAGGTCGTAGGGCTCGAAGACCTGCATCGCGTTGTCGGAGTCGAGGCGCTCCTCGTGCACCACGACCTCCACGAACGGGTTGGCCTCCCGGATGCTCTCCATGGCCGAGAGCGCCTTGGGCCGGCCCACGTCCGACTGGCCGTGGATGATCTGGCGCTGCAGGTTGGACTCGTCCACCACGTCGAAGTCGACGATGCCCAGCGTGCCGACACCGGCCGCGGCCAGGTACAGCAGCGCCGGGGAGCCGAGCCCGCCAGCGCCGACGACCAGCACCTTGGCGTTCTTGAGGCGCTTCTGGCCGGTCATCCCCACATCCGGGATGATCAGGTGACGCGAGTAGCGGCGGACCTCGTCTACGGACAGCCCGTCAGCCGGGGGGACCAGCGGTGGCAGTGACAAGGTATCTCTCCAAAGGCGTGACTTCCGGGTTGCAGGGCCCGGCTCCAGACTCAACCTATAGTCACTGCGCCGCATTCCCTCCCAGGTGGCCGCCACCGGCCGGATCCAGGGGGCACCGGGCCGTGACCGCGCGGGCGGAAAATGTCACCGGTCCCCGGTACAACATGACCAGGCGGCCCGGGATGCCGCGCCCGGTCCCCGGCCCGCCCGGCGTTCCGCCCGATCCGGCCGGGCTCACGGCCCGGTTCCAGAACCGCTGATCTCCCGGGAGGTTCCCATGCCCACCCCGCCCCAGCAGCCGCAGCCACCCACAGCCCGCCCGGCCGCGCCCGCGGAACCGCCCCGGCCCGGGGAGCCCGGCCGGGAGCCGGGGCCAGCCGGGCCGTCCAGGTCAGGCCGCCCCGCGAACCGCTTGCCGGAACCGGTTCCGGCCGGCCCGCCACGGGAGCCCGCGCCCAGCACCCAGCCAGTCAGGCCTTCGCGGGAGGCCGCGCCCAGCGCCCGGCCAGCGGGGACCGGCGCCCGAGTGCCCGCTGCGGGTACCGGGCCCGGCAGCCCGCCGCAGGCGGACGGGGAACCGGGCTGCGCGTGCCCGCCGGGCGGGGGCAGGCCCCTGCCCGACCCGGCGGCGGTGCGGCTGTGCCGGGTGCCGGACTCCGCCCCGCCTTATGACGGGATGGACTGCTACCCCGCAGCTGACACCAGGGCAGCAGACTGCGGGCCGCACGAGGCAGAACCAGCAGAGGCAGAACCGCAGGCGGAGTCACGCGAAGCAGGGGCGCAGGAGGCAGGACCGCACGGGACACGGCCGCACGAGGCAGGACCGCGCGAGGCAGGACCGCACAGCGCGGCGCCGCGGCGCCAAGCGGCCTCCGGGGGCCAGCCGCCGCCCGGCTGGCCGGGCCAGTTCGCGCAGGTGCTGGCCGAGACGCTGGCCGGATCGCGGCCGCCGCGCCAGTTGGTCCCGTGGACCACGCAGCAGGCCCGCACCCACATCCGGCGGCTCGGCGCCCAGCTGTCCGCGGCCGAGCGGCCGCGAATCCGGCGGGTCATCACCTCGCGGCCCGCCAGCGACGTGGTGGAGATGGCGGTGATCGTGGGCTTCGGGCCGCGGGTGCGGGCGCTGGCGGTCCGGCTCGAGCAGGCGGGCCCGACGGCCGCGCCCGGCCGGCCCGCCCGGCCGCCCCGGTGGGTGTGCACCGCCGTGGAGGCCGCCTAGCCCGTCCCGCCGCCAGCGGCCCGGCCACCAGCCCTGTGCCGTGCCCGGCCCGGGGCTGCGCACAGCCATCAGTGGTGATGTTGCGACCCCGCCCAGGGGGCCGCAACCGCACGGCCCACGGAACCGGGCATGCCGCACGGCAGGGGCGGCCGGGGCCGCCCGCTCCGGGGTCAGCCGTCGTTCGGGCGGTTCCTGGGGTCGCCGTGGCACCGCTTGTACTTGCGGCCCGAGCCGCACGGGCACAGGTCGTTGCGGCCGACCCGGGCGAAGGCGTCGCCGGAGCCCTCGGTGTGCCGTTCGACCCCGGAGGCCCCGGCCGCGCCATCCACGGTGGGGGCGCTGTACTGGAGCCGGCTGGGCCGCTGCGGGCGCTGCAGCCCGGGAGCGATCAGGGCGGGCTGGCCGTCGCCCGCTGGCTGTTCGCCGGCCGCCGGAGCCTTGGCCCGGCCGCCCTGGCCGCCGCGCCGGCCGGCCGCACCGTTTCCGCCGCCCGCCGGGGCTGCCTTGGGCTGGGCCGCGCCCGTCTGCGGAAGCTGCCGGAACTGCGACGGCTCCAGCCCGACCCCGGCCGCCTCCTCCACGATCGGGTTCTCCTGCACCTCCACCTGGAGGTTGAAGAGGTTGCCGACGGACTCCTCCTTGATGCCGTCCATCATGGAGGAGAACATGTCGTAGCCCTCGCGCTGGTACTCCACCAGCGGGTCGCGCTGCGCCATCGCCCGCAGGCCGATGCCCTCCCGGAGGTAGTCCATCTCGTAGAGGTGCTCGCGCCACTTGCGGTCGAGCACCGAGAGCACGACCCGGCGCTCCAGCTCCCGCATCACCTCGGGGGTGAGCTCTTCCTCCCGGTTGTCATAGGCGGCCTGGGCGTCCTGCTTGACGTAGTCGATGATGAAGTCCTGCGAGAGCGCGTCACGCTCGCCGCCGGCCTCCTCGATCAGGTCGTCGATGCGCCACTTCGGGTGATACAGGTCGCGGAACGCGCCCCACAGCCGGTCCAGGTCCCATTCCTCCGGGAAGCCTTCACTGGTGGCGCCCTGGACGTAGGCGGTGACCGTTTCGTCGATCATGTCGCGGATCTGCTCGTGCAGGTCCGCGCCTTCCAGCACGGTCCGGCGCTCACCGTAGATGACGTGCCGCTGCCGGTTGAGCACGTCGTCGTACTTGAGCACGTCCTTGCGGATCTCGAAGTTCTGCTGCTCGACCTGGGTCTGCGCGGAGCGGATGGACCGGGCGACCGCCTTGTGCTCGATCGGCACCTCCGGCGGCGTCTTCAGCCACTCCATGAAGTGGGCGACCTTGTCCGCGTTGAACATCCGCATGAGGTCGTCTTCGAGGGACAGGTAGAACCGGGACTCGCCGGGGTCGCCCTGCCGGCCGGAGCGGCCGCGGAGCTGGTTGTCGATGCGCCGGGACTCGTGCCGCTCGGTGCCCAGCACGTACAGGCCGCCCGCCGCCACGACCTCCTCGTGCTCGGCCTTGACCGCGCGCTTGGCCTTCTCCACGGCCTCCGGCCAGGCTGCCTCGTAGTCCTCCGGGGTCTCCAGCGGGGACAGGCCGCGCTGGTGCAGCTCGATGTCCGCGATGAACTCGGGGTTGCCGCCCAGCATGATGTCGGTGCCGCGGCCGGCCATGTTGGTCGCCACGGTGACGGCGCCCTTGCGGCCCGCCTGGGCGATGATCGCGGCCTCCCGCTCGTGGTACTTCGCGTTCAGCACCTCGTGCGGGATCCCGCGCTGCTTGAGCATGCGCGAGAGGATCTCGGACTTCTCCACGCTGGTGGTGCCCACCAGCACCGGCTGGCCGGCCTCGTGCCGCTCGGCGATGTCGTCGACGCACGCCTCGAACTTGGCGGCCGCGGTCCGGTAGATGACGTCGGTCTGGTCGGCCCGGATCATCGGCTTGTTCGTGGGGATCGGCACCACGCCCAGCTTGTAGATCTGGTGGAACTCGTTCGCCTCGGTCATGGCCGTGCCGGTCATCCCGGCCAGCTTGTCGTAGAGGCGGAAGTAGTTCTGCAGCGTGATGGTGGCGAGGGTCTGGTTCTCGTTCTGGATGACCACGCCTTCCTTGGC
>JBLMWU010000209.1:0-2650 GCA_050257395.1 Gemmatimonadota bacterium
GCAGTGACCGGATCCGCGGGCCGGGCCGTCAGCCCCCTGGTACCAGCAGGGCCTGGGAGGCGATGCTGGCCGGCGTAAGCTCACTGGCGAGCAGGGCGGGGTAGTACCCGTTGACCAGGTAGGGCTTGAGCAGGTTGAGGTAGAACGGGCTGGCCGGGTCGGCGCTGGTGCCGCCTGGCAGCGCCGACACCGCGGCGATCCCGCCGGGTGCGGGACTCCCGATGAAGCGCCGGGCCGGGCCGCCGCCGAACATGAACCCGTTCAGGGTGTCTGCGCGGACCGAATGTGAGGCCGCGTCGACCGTTTCGAAACCACCGTCGACAGGAATGCCCGTCAGGCCCGCCAGCGGCGCGGGGAACTGCCCGAATGCCGGCGGCACGCTGAACAGCCCGCCGAGCGGGTGCGCGAGCACCAGCCGGTGCAGCAGGCCCCACCGGTAGTCGTCCTGGTTCGTGGACTGGTGGAACGCCGCGCCGAAGGCCGGGCTAGCGAGCAGCGCCAGCGCGTCGCGCAGGCTGCTGAGGACCAGGTAGTCGCGGCTGGCGGCCGGGTCGTTCTCGATGCCGGTCACCGCGAAGAAGTCGATGCCGGAGGCACCGACGCCGTGGGCGGTGGGGAACGTGTCGAACAGGTGCTTCATGGCGGCCAGTGCCTGCTGGTCACCTGGCACCGGCAGCCCGTTGAGGTGGCCGTCGATGATGTGGGTGACCGCTTCCGACCGCCACACCGCGTAGATGGTAGCCGCCACACTGCTGGCGATCTGGGCCGGTGATGGCGCTGTGCCCGGGGTGCGGCCCGCGTCGTAGCCCTGGGCGATGCCGGTGGGAGTGGTGAAGTCCCAGTGCGCCAGCCGTCCCACGGCCTCGGCCACCTGCGGATCAGTGGCCAGCGCCTTGAGCTGCGTCACGGTGCTGGTCTTGGCGTCAGCGAACGCCTGGGTGATGTGAGGCACGAAGTACTCGGCGTCGAGCAGCGCCGTGTCCGCCTGCATCTGCGTGATGCCGGCCATGGAGATCTTGTGCCCGGACGCGAGCCGCTGGCGCAGCATCTCCTCGATCCGCCCGGCGCGGAACCCGTCGTAGCCGTAGTTCAGGTAGTAGATGCCGCCGCCGGGCCTGGCCTGGTTCAGCGGGTCGTTGTCGAGCGTGGTGCCGGCCGGGTCGTTGTTCGCGTTGACGAACCAGCCCGCGGGCGGGTTCACGATGTGCGGCATTTCGGAGGCCGGATAGATCTCGTATGGGATCGCCTGCTGCGGCTGCGGGTGCTGCACCGGCAGCCATTCGTTGCCGCCCTGGCCGTTGCGGATGAACCACGGCGGCAGCCCGCTGACGCGCCCGGCCTGCAGGTCTTCGCGGACCGGCATCTCCGCGCTGGTGAAGTAGGCGATGTTGCCCCGGGTGTCGGCGTAGGACCAGTTCTGCGAGCCGACCGCGAAGTATGGGAGACCCTGCTCGAACTGGGTCAGGTTGTGCGCCTGGTCCCAGCGCAGGAACGCCTCCAGCTCGAAGGTCGGGCTGAACCCGGTGTACTGAACGCTGAGCGCCGAGCCGGGTGATGTCGCGGTGGGCGCGGTGAGCTGGACGATCGGGCCGTTGTTGCGGCGCGGCACGATGAGGGTCGCCGCCGGGATCCCGTTCCCCGGCGGGGCGGTGACGAGCCGCCCGTTGTCGTTGTAACGGAAGATCTCCGGAATCGGGACGACGTGCTCCGGCTTGCCCAGATAGACCGTGGACAGGCCACTGGGCGAGGAGGGATCGGCGACCACTTTTTCCAGGTAGGTGTCGGTGACGTCCATGGGGTTGGTGGTCGCGCCCCAGGAGATCCAGCGGTTGTGCCCGAGGATGACGCCGGGCGCTCCTGCGAAGCCTTCCCCTTCCACATCCATGCCCGGGGCCTGCAGCCCGATCGGGTAGAACGTCGACGGCTCGCCGAGCGACAGGTGCGGGTCGTTGGCCAGCAGCGGGTGGCCGGTCACGGTGTGGCTGCCCGCCACCGCCCATTCGTTGGAGCCTTGCGTGCCGTCACGGCCGAGCGCCTGCCCGAACAGCGGGTCGCCAGCGATCTTGGCGGCGTACCGGCGGGCCAGCGGGGCGGCCGCCGCGAGCTGCTGCAGATCGGCTGGGGTCAGCCGGGCCGGCAGCGCCGCTGGCCGGCCGCCGCCAGCGTCCGGGACGGTGGCGGCGTCGCTGAACGGCTGGGATCGCATCACGTCCTGCGTGAACAGGGCGTAGCCGGCCTGCTTCAGCTTGCTGACATAGGCGTCCAGCTGCATCGTGGGCCCGATGTCGAGGTCGAACGACAGCTCGAAGGAGATCGCCTTGCCGATCGTCAGGCTGTCCACCGGCGTCCACGGCTGGAACGAGGTCAGGTGCAGGGCGGCATACTCCCGGGGAAGCGGGTGGCTGGCCCCATAGGCGTTGACGCCGCCGGCGTAGGCGGTCAGCGCCGCGCGCAGGTCCGGCGGCGCCGCCGCCCAGCTCCGCTCGGCTGCCCGGCGCAGCCCGATGGTGCGGGCCTGCACGTCGCTGGGCAGCGCGGCGCTGCCGAGCAGTTCGGCGAGGGTGCCGCTGGGCTGCCGGCGGCTGACATCCATCTGGAACAGCCGGTCCCGGGCATGCACCCAGCCCTGCAGGAAGAACACGTCATGCAG
>JBLMWU010000210.1:0-2955 GCA_050257395.1 Gemmatimonadota bacterium
CACGATCGCGGCGGCTGCTCCCGGGTCTGAGGTGGTGTTCTCCTACCGGGCCGAGGACGCTGTGCTCGACGACGTGGGGACGGAATACGCCCGTATCTACACACCGATCGCGGCTTCTGTCGGCGAGCCTCTTCAGCCCGGCTGGCCGGTAATCGAGATCGAGAGGCTGATCAGCCGGTGCGGGCTAAAGGTCGTGGACCACCCCGCCCGTGCAGACCTCCAGCAGCGGTACTTCGCCGACCGTACCGATGGCCTGCGACCCTATACCTTCGAGACCCTGGTGGCCGCGCGGGTCGCCTGAGCGAGCGCAGGCCACGTCCGGTAACTTCACCCTCTTCGAGGGCCAGGCGGTGAAGGTACGGCAGGTGAGTGCAGCAACCTCCATTGCCTCGGCGTAGCCGCGTCATGTCCGTTTTATTCATGCTGGGCCGAGTCCGGGGTTTCGCGGGTCCGGGTGGCGTCCCGGGCGTGGTGCCGGCACGCGGCGGCGATGCTGGTGTACCCGGCCGTTTTCAAGATGCCGATGGCGAGGTTGCGTAGGGTGGCCATGACCTGGGGTCCGCTGCCGGTGCGGATCTGGGAGGCGCTTCGCCGTAGCTGACGTCGCGGATGTGGTGCAGGGCCTCGATCTGCCAGTGGCCGCGGATCCAGGCGGCGAGCTGGGCGGGGTGTCCTGGTGGGCGTGCAGGCTGGTGATGGCGTACACGGTGATGGTCCGCCACCGTCCGCCGTCCAGCGGCCGGGTCTGGCGGGTCAGGCAGATGGCCGCGGCGGCGTGCGGGAAGCCGAGGCCGGCGGCGACGGCGGCGGCCTTGAGGGTGCGGTGCTCCTGGCGGCCGTGGCCCCGGTTGTGCTGGCAGGCGGTGATCGGGATGCGCCGCCAGGGCAGGTTTTTGATCTGGGCGTACGGGCCGGGCTGGTTCTTCTTGACCACCAGGATGTAATGGGCGCGCTTGCCGGTGACCAGGAACTCGGCGTGCTCGCGCTGAGTGTGCAGCGCGTCGGCGGTGATGACGCACCCGGCCAGGTCCAGCGGCTCGAGCAGCGGCGCGAACCGGGTGATCTGGTCTTGCCGTCCACGCCGACCTGGCCGAGCACCACGCCGGCCTGCTGATCAAGGACGGCCAGCAGGTGCACCGGCTGTTGCTTCCAGAACGCAGCGGATGGCGGCCTCGCCGGGCGGCGCGAACTGCCGGGTCAGTGGATCACGGCGGACCCCCAGAGCGGCCAGGACCTGCGTCGGCGCGTCCGCAACCCATTCGCCGACCGCGGTGAACGACGTCGCCCCGGCCAGCACCGCCGCCACGGCCTCACCCTCGCCCTCATCGGCAACACCCTCACCCCGCCGGATACGCCACCGCGCTGATCCTCACCACCAGCGCCATCACTGGCTTCCGCGCCCTCGCCACGGGAGCACCCGGGCACGCCGAGGCGGCACACTCACCGGATGACGTGGCCTGACAGCGGACCGGAAAGGGAGATCGGGCGCCGGGGGACCGGTCCCCGGTGGCTCCGGCGATGACTTCTGGCCCTGGCCGCGTGAGCTGCCGCCCCGGAAGGTGGGAGGGTGTCCTTCGATGCGGCCCGCACAGCCCTCCGCTCGCTCGCTCAGCGGCTGGGCCGCACCCGCGCCGGGGTGCTGGCGATCGGCCGGATCGTCTCACCGCTGCAAAAACAGCTGTACCGCAGGACCGGCGGCCGGCTCTCACTGACCGGCCACGCGCCCGTCATGCTCCTGACGACGGCCGGGAGGCGGACCGGCAAAGCGCGGACCGTCCCGCTCCTTTACCTCCGGGACGGTGATCGCCTCGTTGTCTGCAACGTGAACCCCGGCTTTGAGCGGCCGAACCCGTGGGTGCTGAACCTCCGCGCCGAGCCGCACGCGCACGTCCAGCTCGGCCGCAGCACCATCAGCGTGCGGGCGCGGCCGGCATCCGTTGATGAGCTGGACCGCTACTGGCCGCAGCTGACCAGGATCTGGCCTGCCTACCAGGCGTTCTACGACAAGGGAGGCGAGCGATCCGTTTTCGTGCTCGAGCCGGGCACCCCGCCATGACCCCAGCGGGACGCCCGGGCTCCCCTAGGAGCTCGGGTACCAGAGGCCAGGCGGTAGGCGGTTTCCGGCGCCGGACGTGGAGGCAGCCCTCCGGCTATCCGGTGGGCCGGACGCGCAGGGCTGCTGTACGGGGCGGACGGGACCGTGTCCGCGATGCGGCAAAGGTCGCGTCAACCGCCTGCGCTGGCGGCGGCGCCCACCAGTTCCCTCTGCTCCCCGCTAAGAACCGCAACCAGCGGCAGCCGTCCCGGCTGGGTGCCGGGACGGCTGCCGTTCGGCTGCCGGTTAGGTTGCGCCGGACGGTCGGGTTACTTGCCGCTGATGGTGGCGGTGATGGTCAGGGCGGTGGTGCGTTCGCTGGTGGCGAGGTAGATGGGCCGCTGGCCGGTGGCGGTCTGCCAGGTGCTGGTGGTGGTGTTCCAGTACTGGAGCGGGCGCAGTGGCACGTGCAGCCAGATCTGCTGGCTCTGGCCGGGCCGGAGGGTGAGGCGGGTGTAGGCGGCGAGTGCCTTGCTGGCGAATGGCACTCCCGCGGGTGGGCTGGCGGGGGTGCCGAGGTAGAGCTGTGGCACGTCGTCGCCGGTGGCGGTGCCGGTGTTGGCGACGCGGAATCCGGCGGTCAGGCCGCCGCCGGGGGCCGGGCAGTAGTTCCCGTTGGTGCCGATCCCGTTGGAGGTGCGTTCGGGGTGGGTGGCGGGCTGGTTTGCGACGCCCTGATCCAGGGTGGCGGGCCAGGTGAACGGCAGTCGGCCGGCCGGGTCGGTGCGGCCGAGCAGCACGTTGGCGGTGGCGTAGCCGCCGGTGTCGCCGGGGTACCACATTTCCAGCACCGCTTTGACGTTGGGCAGCCAGGGCATGGCGACCGGGTCGGAGGTGTTGAGGACCACGATCGTGTTGGG
>JBLMWU010000211.1:0-4068 GCA_050257395.1 Gemmatimonadota bacterium
ATCGGGCGGTGCCGCCACCACCTGCTGCAGGGCCGCCATGGCGCTGGACAGGCTCGTCACCGCGTGACCGCGCTCGGTGAGGGCCCGGATGAGGGCGCCGCGGATCGCCGCGTCGTCCTCCACCAGCAGCAGCTGTGCCACGCGACGACGGTACCGGTAATCTGCGCATAACCGCACCTAGATCCGTGTCTGCGGCATGAGTGCTGACAAGTCCGTTGAGGCCCTCTTTACCTCCCCTTAGGGTGGTCTGCGTGAGCCTCGGCAGGGTGCACACCCGGATCCTGATCGTCGGCGCGTGGCTGCTCGGGGCGACCACGGCGACGGTCGGCAGCCTGTGGGCGGTGTCAGAGCTGGGCCAGGGGATCATCGGGCAGTCCAGCCAGCAGCTCACGGTGGCGGCCGTCAACCGGGCCCTGGCCAGCGAGGCCGCCGACCCGTCCGGTGCCGGGCCGGAGCCCTCACCGGACCCTTCCACGCACGCCTCGGCGTCGCTGGCGCCCGACCCCACCCCGTCCCGGATCCCGTCCCACCCGGCGGCCAGTGCCAGCGCATCGGGAACGCTGCTCACCTCCAGCGGCGGCAACGTGGTCGCGGGCTGTGCCAGCGCCGGCGCCTACCTGATGTCCTGGAGCCCGCAGCAGGGCTACGCGGCCAGTTCGGTGGTGCGGGGGCCGGCCGCCGAGGCCAAGGTCGTCTTCGACTCCGGCCAGACCGCGGTGACCATGGTGGTGACCTGCCACGGCGGCGTGCCCAGCGCCGCGACCTCGGTGTCCCAGGGCTGGCACGGGGACGACTGACCGGGCCGGGGAACCCGCAGGGCGGCCGCCCGCGGCTGGCCGGCGCCGCCGCGCCGCGGGCTCACCGGTGCCGGCCGGTGGCCTCGTCCAGCAGCAGCGCCAGGGTGGGGCAGGAATCGGCCGCCCGCCGGGCGTGGTCGGCCAGCTTGCGAGGGACGGCCTTGCTGAGCAGGATCGGGTAGCCCCAGCGGTCGAGCTGGATGAGTTCCGGCAGCAGTTCCGCGCACATGCCGTGCCCGTCGCAGGTGATCGGGTTGACCCGCAGTTCGTACTTCATTGCCAGTCCCAGTCCCGCTCCTCGTCGCCGGGGATCGGCAGCAGCGGCGCCCGGCGCACACCGTGGCACGGGCCTTCCTCGTCGTGCCCCTGCGCCTCGGCCGCGAACGTCTTCAGCGCGCTGCGCACCAGCTGGGTGGCGCCGTCCGGATGACGGCAGGCGCCCCGGCGCTCGATCAGCGGGAGGAGCTCCCAGATCTCGCCCAGCAGGCGCCCGCGCCCGCCCTGGTAGGCCAGGTCCACCAGCGCGTCGGCGAGGGCGGGCAGGCCGAACACGCAGGGGCCGCACTGCCCGGCCGTCTCGTCGGCGAGGTACCGGACGACCCGGGCGGTCTCGGCCAGCCCGCACGAGGTGACCGGCAGGGCGATCACCATGCCGGCTCCCATGACGCCGCCCACGGCCTTCATCCCGTTGTGGCTCAGCGGCGCCTGCCACGCGACCTCGGCGGGCAGCCAGGCCCCGAAGTAGCCGCCCACCAGGATGGCCTGCAGCCGCTCCGCCGGGCCGCCGGCCAGCATCACCACCTGGCCGACCGGGGTGCCCATCTCGATCTCGTAGACGCCGGGCCTGCCGACCGCGCCGCTGACCGTCACCAGCATGGAGCCAGGCGACGTGGGCAGGCCCACGCTGCGGAACCAGCCGTCCCCGTAGCGGGCGATGAGCGCCACGTGTGCCAGCGTCTCGGCGTTGTTGACCAGGGTGGGGCGGCCGCGCACGCCCTTTTCGTGCGGGCGCGGCGGCGCGAAGGTCGGCTTGCCCGGGCCGCCGTTGATGTACTGCACGATGGCCGACTGCTCGCTGGACACATACCGGCCCGGGATGCCGACGATCTGGATCTGCACCGGGTCAACCCCGGCGTGGTCCCGTTCGGCGGCGGCGTCCTCCAGGCTCTCGATCAGCCCCTCTTCCCGGCCGTGCACGACCAGGAACGCCTCCTTCGCGCCGACCGCGGTGGCCGCGAGCGAGATCCCGTCCATGACCAGGTGCGGCATGCGGGTCAGCAGCAGCCGGTCCTTGCTGCTGGCCGGCTCGCCCTCGGCGCCGTTGGCGACCACCACGGCGGGCCCGGAGCCCGCCACCACCGACCGCATCTTGCGGCCGGTCGGGAAGCCGGCCCCGCCGCGGCCGGTGAGGCCGGAGCGCTCGATGAGCTCGATCAGCCGCTCGGGCCGTTCCCGGCCGGTGTAGCCGCCCAGCGGCAGCGGCCCGAACTGCCGCAGGTGCCCGGGCAGGCTGGTCGGCTCGTGGTAGGAGATCCCGGCCAGCAGCCGGGGGAGGCGCACCTGGGGCGCCCGGTTCGCCGACAGGGCGAGCATGCTCATCTGACTGGTCCCCGCTCGCTCATGCGGCACGCATCCGGCTGGTCACGAGGCGCCAGGTGGCGATGGCGACGACGCTGGCCACGCAGGCGAGGGTGAAGACATACACCACGATGGACTTGGTGTCGGTGCCGATGCCCAGGCCGTGCAGCAGGGCGACGGGCCAGCAGGCGTAGGCGATCCAGTGCAGCCGGCGCCAGGCCCGGTGCCCGATCCGCATCCGCACCAGGCTGGTGACCACCAGCGCGATCAGCAGGTCCACTGCCACCGCGCCGAGGCTCAGCCACCACCCGCCCTTGTAGGACGAGACGAACGGGAGGAAGGCGGCGGTCGCCGGGATCGCCGTGTACGTGTCGATCACCGTCGTCACCACGTGCAGCGTCAGGAAGATCAGCACCACCAGGGAGATGTTGCGGTGCAGTCCCATGGTGAGGAAGCGGGGCCATTTGTCGCTGGCGTACCGGCCGGCGGTGAGGACCCCCAGGAACACGCTGGCTGTCAGCAGCAGGAGCGTCACCAGCCCGGTGGCCCGGGTCGCGTACCACAGGCCAGGGCCGTGGAGGGAAAACGTCATGCATGAACTCCAGTGCGGGTGCCAGCAGACGGGGCAGCCGGATCCTGCGGCCAGCCTCCGGCAACGGTGACGGAGCCATCATGACGCACAAGCCGGGCGGGCAGGTGCAAACCGGC
This sequence comes from Gemmatimonadota bacterium, assembly GCA_050257395.1. Taxonomy (GTDB): domain Bacteria; phylum Actinomycetota; class Actinomycetes; order Streptosporangiales; family Streptosporangiaceae; genus JAIRTY01. Next base: position 3,084 of record JBLMWU010000211.1, read on the forward strand.
CAGCCAGCCCACCGCGCGTTCGCCCCTGATGATGGCCGCGGTGCTGGCTGTGTTGGCGTCGATGCACGTTGCGGCGGCCACGGTGACCGTCCGCCAGCACGACTGGGCGGGCAGGCCGGTCCGCGGCGCGATGATGTGATGCAGGTCTTCCCCGCTGCGGCGCCAGGCCCGGACCAGGGTGCTGGAGGTGGCCAGGCCGCCGTCGCTGATGCACACGGCCTGCCCGGGCGGCACCGCCGGGACGACGCCGTCGAAGTCCACGTCGTCGGCGATGCCGACCCGCCAGCCGCCGGCCGGGGGCTCGCCCGCCACGGCGATGTCCCCGCCCAGGTTGACCAGGACCCCGCAGCCGAGCGCGGCGGCGATCCGGGCGGCCGCCCGGTCCGCGGCGAGCGCCTTGGCGGTCGCTCCCAGGTCGAGCATGACCCCTGCGGGCAGCCGCACGGTCCGCTGCCCGGCGTCGAGTTCCACCACCTGCCAGCCGGGAGCCGGCCGGGCCGCCAGGCTGACCGGGCCGGTCTGCTGGCGTGCCTGCACGAAGTCCCGGTCGTAGCCGAGATCGGACAGCGACCGGCCGCAGGTCGGGTCCACGTCGCCGTCGGTGAGCCGGGCCGCTGCCAGCGCCGAGGCCAGCGCGTCGGCGAACAGCTGGCTCACCGGGACGGGCCGGCCCGCGGCCTGGTTGACCCGGGTCAGCTCGGAGTCCGGGCGGAACCGGGAGCAGGCGAGGTCGATCTCCGCAAGGTCCCCGGCCAGGGCCGTGCCCGCCGCGTCGAGCGCGGCGGGCACGGTGACCAGGACAGAAGCGAACGTGCCCAGGGCTGGGAAGGTCCGGCCGCGCACGTTCTCCGCGGCAGCCGCCATCATCCGCCTTTGGACCCGCTGGACGTGGTCTGCACCGGCGCGGGCGTAGGCGACGGCGGCGGCGGGGCGGGGGCAGTTGCCGGCGGTGCCAGCGTGGGGGATGGGGCTGGCGCCGCCGACG
>JBLMWU010000212.1:0-7575 GCA_050257395.1 Gemmatimonadota bacterium
CGCAGTACCTGCCCGGGGGATGACCCCCGGAACCCCCACCAGCGTCGCCCTAACTTCGGTGAGCTTCGTCACCTTCGCAGATGCCCGCAGTACCTGCCCGGGGGATGACCCCCGGAGCCCCCCACATGCTCCGCCGCCCTGGCGGGCGGTGTCGCCCGCGCCGGGCAGCCAGGACCGTGCATGGGGGCCTGGGAGGCTTACCCGGAGGCTTTATCTTGGTGGCTGGCTTGGGCTGGCCAGGGCTGGGCTGGCCCGGCGCCGGGGGCCGGGGATTCCGGTAAGAAGGCGGTGTTCTTTCGGAATCTTCAGCCAGTAGTGAATCATTCTGGGTAGTTGTGAATCACACATTACGGAGTTACAGACAGGCGTCCACAGGCATACCGGGCTGCACGGTTCGCCGTAGTGTCTTCGTAGCCGGCCGCGCTATCCGGGAAACCCCAAGGATCACCCCGGGAACAGGCGGCAGCGTGACACTTGTCACTTAGGGTCACCAAACCCGGGGTTTCCTCGCCATTACGTTTACCTAACGTTTTCAGCGCAGGTAGGGGCGCTATTCGGTCCGGCTGAATGTGACAATGGCCACAGTCATCATGCCGAGGCCCATAGCCGCGACGATCCCGAGGGACAGCCACAACGGCACCGGCCACCCGAGCCAGGTCAGGCTGGGGGAAAGCACCTGCTGCGCCGGGGTGCTGATGCCCAGGTGGCTGAACACCGCGTGCCGCATCGGCCCCACCACGTACGTGAGCGGGTCGATCCGGGTCAGCACGCTCAGCCAGGCAGGCAGCCCGCTCAGCGGGTACAGCGCCCCGGACAGGAAGAACAGCGGCATCACGAGCATCTGGGTGACCGCCATGAACGCCTGGAACTGGCTGATCCGGGCGGCCATCATGACACCGAACGCGGTCAGCGTGAACGCCAGCAGCAGCAGTTCCCCGGTCAGGGTGAGCAGCAGCAGCGGATCGTAGGGCACGTTCGCCAGCCCGGCCAGCGCCAGGATGAGCACGCCCTGGAAGGTTGCGATGGTGGCGCCGCCGAGGCATTTGCCGATCACGATCGACGACCGGCTGACCGGTGCCACCAGCATCTCCCGCAGAAACCCGAACTCCCGGTCCCACACGATCGACCCGGCCGAGAAGATCGCCGTGAACAGCACGGACATGGCCAGCACGCCCGGGTAGATGAAGGTCTTGAAGCTGAACCCGGCCGGCATGGCGCCCCGCGCCAGCGAGGACAGGCCGGTGCCGAGCACCAGCAGGAACAGCAGCGGCTGGATGAGCGAGGTCACCGCGCGCAGCCGGTCCCGGCGGAACCTGATCAGCTCCCGCCGCCACACGATGCTGACCGCGCGCAGGTCCGACCGCAGCGTCCGCTCCGGGACCGACACCCTGATCTGGCCCGCCAGCGCCGCCTCGCCCGTGGCCGTATGCCCGGTGAGCTGGGTCGCCATGGTTACCGCCTTCCCCGGAATCGGGCAGCCATCTGCCGCATCGCGTCGGTGGAGGTCGCCTCGGCGTCGCGGATGGTCTTGCCGGTATAGGACATGAACACGTCGTCCAGGGAGGGACGGGCCACGCTCACCGCCCTGATCGGCACGGACAGGCCCGCGAACAGGCGGGGCACGAACTCCTCGCCGCCCGGCACCGAGAAGGTGACGGCGCCCTCGTGGACGGCGGCCTCCACGCCGAAGTCGCGCCGCAGCCCGGCGATGGCCGCCTCGTCGTCGGCCGTGTGGATCTGCACCCGGTCCTTGCCGACGCTGGCCTTGAGCGCCTCCGGGGTGTCGATCGCCACGATCTGGCCGTGGTCGATGATGCCGATCCGGTCGCAGTGCTCGGCCTCGTCCATGTAGTGGGTGGTCAGGAAGATCGTGATGTCCTCACGGCTCTTCAGCTCGTTGATGTACTCCCAGATGGACGAGCGTGTCTGCGGGTCCAGCCCGACCGTGGGCTCGTCCAGGAACAGCACCCGCGGCGCGTGCAGCAGGCCGCGGGCGATCTCCAGCCGCCGCTGCATGCCCCCGGAGTAGGTCATCACCAGGCTGTCCCGGCGGTCCCACAGCCCCACCATGTCCATGACCTGGCGCATCCGCGGCGCCACCGCCGCGGCGGGCACCCCGTACAGCTCGGCGTGGAAACGCAGGTTCTGCGCCCCGGTCAGGTAGCTGTCCAGGGTGGTGTCCTGGAACACCAGGCCGATGTTGCGGCGGACCGCGTCCCGCTGGGACACCACGTCGTGCCCGGCCACCGCGGCCGATCCCGCGGTCGGCCTGGCGAGGGTGCACAGGATCTTGATGGTGGTGGACTTGCCCGCCCCGTTGGGGCCCAGGAACCCGAAGGTCTCCCCGGCGGCCACCTCGAAGCTGATCCCGCGGACCGCCTCGATCTCCCCGTAGTTCTTGCGCAGGCCGGCGACCCGGATCGCGGCGGGCGCGGGGCCGCCGTTCCCGGCCGCCCGCGCCGCCGCTCCGTCCCGAGTTCCCGTCACTCTTCCGGAGACTAGCGGTCCGCCCGGGCGGCCGCCGCCGGCCGCCCGGGCAGTGCCGTCACTGGCCATCCGCGCCGGCCTCGTCGTCGGCGGCGAGGATCCGGTACAGGCTGCGGCGTGCCTCGGTGAGGATGTCCCTCGCCTGGTCCACCTGGGCGGGGCTGCCCACCCGCACGACCTGGATGGCCGCCATGGCGACCTGGCCGAACAGGCTCCGCAGCTCGATCGCGTCGCTGCCCACGCTGCGGGCCACCATGTCCCAGGGTGCCCGCACCTCGTCCGGGTGCGCCGCCACGTACTCCTGCCCCTCGCCGGTCAGCGCGTACTGCCGCCGCCCGCCGTCGGCCGCCTCCGCCCGGATCAGGCCCTCGTCCTCCAGCTGCTGCAGGGCCGGGTAGACCGACCCGGGGCTGGGCCGCCACACGCCGCCGCTGCGCTCGCCGATCTCCTGGATGATCTGGTAGCCGTTGCGCGGCTCCTCGGCCAGCAGCGCGAGCGCGGCCGCCCGGACGTCGCCCCGCTTCACCCGCGGGCCGCGCAGGTGCCGCGGCTCGGAGAACCACGGCCCGAACCCGCCCCGCCCGTGCAGGTGCCCCGCCTCCGGGAACGGGGGCATCCCCCGCCGCCGGCCGCCACCGGGCCCGCGGCCGCGGCCACGGCCACCGCCGCGCCAGTATCCCCAGTCTTCTTCTTCCGGCTCCGGCCGCCGGTAGGCCTCTTCGCCGTGCATCCCCGTCCTCCTTGCGTCACGCCAGCAGTCCGTTCTTCGTTCTCAGAAATGCTGGTTAGCTTCTAGATAGGTTAACGATATATCGATATCGCTCGCGTGGCAAACCCCGGGTGGCCGGGCTGGCCCGCTGCTACCCCGCCGGGCGCGGCGGCCAGGGCAGCTCGTACAGCGCCACCAGGCCGTAGCTGCGGTCCCGCGCGGCGAAGAGCAGCCGCCCGGGGCGGACGAGGTCGCGCACTTGAGCGGGGGTGAGATAGGAGTAGCGCTGGTCCACCTCACCCCAGGGGACGATCACATAGCGGGCATGCCGCCGCCGCCGCTGCGCGGGAGCGGCCCACCGGCCCACCCGGTACCTGGGGGTCAGCAGCCAGTACGTGGTGGTGGGCTCGTCCGGGGGGAGGTCGTCCACCGACACGACACCCGCGCCCGCCGGGACATGCCTGAGCGGGCTCTGGCCCCGCAGGGCACACGGGCCACAGGTCCCGAATGGCAGGTACCAGTTGAGACCACCGCCGCGCCGCCTATCGGCCGGGCCGATCGCGGGGCTGCGGGCTCATGCCCCCGGCTGCTCGCCTGCCGGATGCTGGGCCGCCCAGGACCCGGCGAGCCCGGTCAGCCGGGCGATCCCGTCGGCCGGTGCCAGCCCCCGCCCGACGGCCACCCCGAGCAGGTAGGCGGTGACCGGCGCGGCGGGCCGGTCCACTCCCCTGGCCACGTCCCGGGTCAGGTCCAGCACGGCCCGCAGGTCCACCGACGCCGGGTCGATGCCCAGTTCGGCGCAGGCCACCTGCAGCCACTGCTCCAGCGTGCTCACGCGGATGCCGTCCTCTCCGGTCCTGGCGGCGCGGGCTCCGCCCGGCCGGGCGGTGCCTGCCATGCACGGGCGCGGCGCAGATCCTCCGGCGTGTCGCAGTCCAGCCACGGCGGCGGCTCACCCGCACGCAGATGGTAACGGAGCAGGGCCGGCTCCAGCGGCCCCAGCAGCCCGCGCAGCGAAGTGCCGGTGTACGGCCCGGCAGCGGCCGCCAGCGGGCCAGACCGCCAGCACCCCGCCAGCCACTGCGGCCGGCCGCCGGAGTCCGCGAACACGGCTCCCAGGGGCCGGTCCGCGCCCTCGGTGACCGCGGCGAGCAGCAGCCGCAGATGCGGTGGCCGCAGGAACGGCAGGTCCGCCGCGAGCACCGCGACCGCGGGGGCCGTCACCTCTGCCAGGCCCCGCCGCAGCGCCGGCACCGGCCCGGCCCCCGGCGGCTCCTCCCGGACCGTCACCAGGCCGCCCGGCGGCGCCGGCTGCCCGGCCAGCTCGCCCCGCCAGGCCGGCCCGACCAGCACCACCCGGCGGGCACCCGCGCCCACCGCGGCGCCGGCCACCCACGCCACCAGCGGCCGGCCAGCCACTTCGAGCCCGGGTTTGCCGACGCCGCCGGCCCGCCGCCCCCGGCCGCCGGCCAGCACGATCGCGTCGAACCCGGCCGCCGGGCCGCTGGCCGCCCCCGGTGCCGCCTGCCCGCCGGTGCGGGGCGCCCCGCCGCGCACCGGCCGGTCAGCCCCCGATGGCCGACATCGGCCGGGCGGGCTGCAGGAAGCCGGGGTCGTTGATGCCGTGCCCGGGCAGCTTGCCAGCGACCGCCTTGCGCCAGCGCTCGGCGAGCTCCACGTCGTCGGCGCCGGCCCGCATCGCGTCCCGCAGGTCGCTCTCGTCCCGGGCGAACAGGCAGTTGCGCACCTGCCCGTCGGCGGTCAGCCGGACCCGGTCGCAGGTGCCGCAGAACGGCCGGGTGACCGAGCCGATCACCCCGACCCGGGCGGGCCCGCCGTCGATCAGGAACGTCTCCGCCGGCGCGGAGCCCCGCACCCCCGGGTCGTCGGGGGTCAGCGTGAACTCGGCGCTCAGCGCGGCCAGGATCTCGTCGGCGGTGACCATGTCCTCGCGCCGCCAGCCGTGCTGGGCGTCCAGCGGCATCTGCTCGATGAACCGCAGCTGGTAGCCGTGCTCCAGGCAGTACCGCAGCAGCGGCACGGCCTCGTCCTCGTTCAGGCCGCGCATCAGCACCGTGTTCACCTTCACCGGCCCCAGCCCGGCCGCGGCCGCCCCGGCCAGCCCGGCCAGCACGTCGCCGAGCCGGTCCCGCTTGGCCAGCGCGCGGAACGTGTCCGGCCGCAGCGTGTCCAGCGACACGTTGATCCGGTCCAGGCCCGCCCCGGCGAGCGGCTCCGCCAGCCGGGCCAGCCCGATCCCGTTGGTCGTGAGCGAGATCTCCGGCCGCGGCCGCAGCTGCGCGGTGCGGGCCACGATGCCGGGCAGGCCGCGGCGCAGCAGCGGCTCCCCGCCGGTGTAGCGCACCTCGGTGATGCCCAGGTGCTCCACGCCGATCCCGACCAGCCGCACCACCTCGTCGTCGGTGAGCAGCGACGGGTTGGGCAGCCAGTCCAGCCCCTCCGGCGGCATGCAGTACGAACACCGCAGGTTGCAGCGGTCAGTCAGGGACACCCGCAGGTCCGTTGCGACCCGCCCGTACGAATCAGCGAGCAACCCTCACCACCTCCTGAGCCCCTCAGCCTATGCGCCGCCCCTGCTATTCCGCGATGGGGCAATTTTTCCGCGGCGTGCGCGGGCCCCGCCGCGTACCAGGCAGCTACCAGGCAGGCGGCCGGGCATGCGGGCGGCCCCGCAGGATCCGCCCCGGCAGCCGCGGGGCGGAAATTCCCCGGCCCGGGCCGGACCGGCGGCGGGTTACCGTGCGCCACAGCGGCTCGCGTCAATCAGAATGGGGCACATGGTGGCCCAGCGAGCAGTCTGGTGGGATCAGCTCACCGCAGCCGAGCGTGCCGATCTCGGCCGCGGCGCGGGCGTCATCAGCGAGCAGCGGCCCGACGTGCTGGTGGTCGGCGGCGGCATCGCCGGTGTGGCGACCGCGGCGGCCTGCCAGGAAGCGGGCCTGGGCACGGTGCTGCTGATCGAGTCGGGCCGGCTCGGGGCCGGCTCCACCGGCGGCGCCGCCGGCCTGCTCACCCCCGACATCCACGAGTGGAGCGACCCGGAGCCGTTTGTCAGCCTGGCCCGCGCCAGCCTGGACCGGTGGGGCGACCTGGAGGAAACCTGGCCCGGCGGGGTCGGGCTGGTCAAGCTCGACTGGATCGGGCTGGCGCCGGAGCCGGGCGGTTTCGCCCCGCACCAGCAGCCGTGGGTCGAGTGGCTCGACCCCGGCGAGGTCGAGGCGCTGGTCCCGGGGCTGGCGCGGCCCATGTCCGGCGCCCGGATCCGGCGCCAGGCGCGCGTCAACCCGCTGCGCTCGCTGGTGCGGCTGGCGGCGAAGCTGCCCGCGGTGTCGACCGGGACGGCCGCGCTCTCGGTGACCGTGTCCGGCGGCCGGGTGGTCACCGTCGGCACCACCGCGGGCGACATCCATCCCGGCACGGTGGTGTTCGCCACCGGCCTGCCGCCGGTCCTCGACGGGCTGGAGCTGGCCGTGCCGTCCGGCCAGGTCAAGGGCCACCTGCTGGTGACCGAGCCCGCGCCGGTGAAGCTGCCCGGCACGGTCGCGCCGGTGGCCACCCAGCTGGAGGACGGGCGGCTGCTGGTGGGCGGGACGCTGGACGCCGGGGACGAGACGCCGTACCTGCGGCCCGAGGTGATCGAGGCCATCCTGGAGGGCCTGTACGCGACCCTGCCCGCGGTGCGGGGACTGCCCATCGCCTACCAGTGGTGCTGCTTCCGGCCGCGGCACCCGGACGGCAGGCCGGTCATCGACCGGCTGCCGGGCCTGGACAACGCGTGGCTGACCTCGGGGCACTACCGCACGGGCATCCTGATGGCGCCGATCACGGCGCAGGCGATCGCGCACTGGATCGCCAGCGGCGAGCCGCCGGCCGACGCGGACGCGTGGAGCCTGGGCCGGTTCGCCGGGCGGCGGCTCAGCGACCACTGACCGGCGGGCGCCCGGTCACGGCCCGCCGGTCGTCCGGCAGCCGCCGGGTGGCGCCGGCCCGGTCCAGGTACTCCAGCAGCGGGATGGCCACCCGGCGGGTCGTGCCCAGGGCCTTCCTCGCCTCGGCGGCGGTGAACGGCTGCGGCAGCCGGGCCAGGATGCGGGCCGCTTCGGCGTCCGCGCCCGGCGCGAGCACGATCTGGTCGGTGATCCGCAGCAGCAGCCCGGCCCGCTGCGCGGCAGCCAGCGACCTGGTGTCCAGCCGGAGCTCGGCCAGCCGCCCCGCGTCCGGCGCGGCGAACGGCTCGGCGGCGAGGTCTTCCCGCAGCGCGGCCACCGCGGCCGTGACCCGCTCCGGCAGTCCCGTGCCAGCGGGCACCGGCGCGGGCCGGGCGGCCTGCTGCCGCGGCTGGCCCGGCCGGGGCGCTG
>JBLMWU010000213.1:0-34598 GCA_050257395.1 Gemmatimonadota bacterium
GAGCCGGGTCGGCGTGCACGGGTACAGCCGCTCCGGCATCCCCTCCAGCAGCGTCTGCTCGCCGCCCTGGCCGTCCTCAGCCACCCGCGGCCGCCCAGGCGTCGAACCCCTTGGCGGCAGCGGCCACGGTGGTCTCCTCGCCGTGCCCGGGCAGCACCCTGGTCTCAGCGGGCAGGGTCAGCACCTGCTCGCCGATCGCGCTGAGCTGGGCGGGGAAGTCGGGGAACCCGCCGTCGTGCAGCGCGGGCCCGTCCGCCAGCAGCACGTCCCCGGTGAACACGGCGCCGAGTTCCTCGCTGTACAGGCAGACCGAGCCGGGGGTGTGGCCGGGGGCGTGGATGACTTCGAGTGTCACGTCCGCGACCCCGAACAGGCCGGCGTCCTCCATGTCGATCTCCGGCGCGGCCGCGCGGTGGGTGTCCCGCCACAGCAGCAGGTCCCGGGGGTGCAGCGCCACCGGCGCCTCGTCGCGGGCCGCGACCTCGCGGGCGGCGGCCACGTGGGCGGCGTGGCCGTGGGTGCAGATCACCGCCAGGATCTCCCGGTCCCCCACGGCGTCCAGCACCGCCTCGGCGTCCTCACCCGGGTCCACCACGATCACCTCCTCGCTGTCGCCGATCAGCCAGGTGCTGGCCGCCTGCCCGGCCGGCGCCACGCGTTCGATCCGTGCGTCCATCCCAGCCCACCCATCTTCTTAGCCGTGTCTGACAAAAGCCCGGATCGCATCGGCCACCAACTGCACGGCGATGGCCGACAGCAGCAGCCCGGCGATCCGGGTCAGCAGCTCCACCCCGCTGTCGCGCAGCAGCCGGAGAAGCGCGCCGGAGAAGCGCATCGCCAGCCACAGCACGATCACCACCGCCACCACCGCGGCGGCGAACATGAGCCCTTCCGCGAGCGTCTGGGTCCGCTGCACGAACAGCATGGTGGCCACGATGGCCCCCGGCCCGGCCAGCAGCGGCGTGCCCAGCGGCACGAACGCCACGCTGGCCCGGGTGCGCCCGGTCTCGGCGGGATCGGCGGTCTCGCCGGTCAGCAGCTGCAGCGCCACCAGCAGGAGCAGCAGCCCGCCCGCCGCCTGCAGGGCGGGCAGCTCCACGCCCAGGTACGCCAGCACCGACTGGCCGAAGAGCGCGAACGCCACGATCACGCCCAGCGCCACCACCGCGGCCTGCCACGCGAGCCGGTGCCGGTCCCGCGGCTCCCGGCCGGCGGTGAGGCCGATGAACACCGGCACCACCCCGGGCGGGTCGGTGATGACCAGCAGCGTGACGAAGACCTCCCAGAAGAACTTCATGAGTGGCTAGCTCCGGCCTGCTCGCAGGGCTGGCCCATGGCCAGGCGGCCACGATATCGGGCGGTGTACCTCCGGAGCGGGCATCATGCCGCTCGTGCGCCCCCGCAGGCCAGGCGTATCAGTAGTCCACCAGGTCGTAGGAGTCCAGCAATTCCACGTCGAACCCGCCCGGGCTGGCCCTGCCCCGGCCGGTCACCCACACGTACGCCTCGAACGACCGCTTGCCAGCGCTGGGGTGGAAGAAGCTGTCGAGGACGGCGGAGTAGAAGCACGCCGCTCCCCGCACGCGCTGATCGTTCATCACGCTCATGCTGGGCGCCATCGCGCGGCTGACGTCCCGGCAGGCTGCGGCCGGGGTACGGGCGCCGGTACCGCGCCAGATCCAGAACTGCTTCACCGTGCACACCTGGCTGCCGCAGCCGCGGCGGGACTCGGACGTAAGCCGCAGCCTGTACCCAGCGGGCAGGTGAACCAGGCGCAGGTCAGACCGGAGCACCGGGAGAGTCGGCTGCGCGAAGGAGTTCGCGCCGACGACCTGCCACAGGAACACGGCCGCCGCGGCGGCGAACGGCAGCACCAGGAGGGCGTACAGGTAGGGCTTCCGCGGAGCTGCCATCGCGGCCTCGCCTGCCGGGGGTTCCGGAGCCACTGCGCCGGCCTTCACCGGTTCCGGGGAGTAGCCGATGCTGGAGCCACCCCACGGAAAGCGGGCCCTGACGTGGGCTGCCAGAAACCGGCGGGTCCACTCGAGCGTGGCTGCCGGATGGTCGGCCGGCACTCCCTGCTGTCTCAGCCGCCTCAGCAGGTCGTCATGCAGCCCGGTCCAGAAGATCATCGGGCGGGCGGGGACACCGGGCGCCGGGTTGAGCAGCACCCCCGTCACGGGTAGCACGGCCGACCTGATGAACTGGGCATAGGCCAGTTCCCCGTACCGGATCTCCCAGACCGGATCCCACCGGGATTGCAGGCCCCGCAACCGGACACCCCAGTCGAACAGGTCCAGCTGCGCCGTCCGGCGCGGGTTTCTGGGGACGATCAGGTCCGCGTATTCGCCGATGAAGGTTGCGGCCGGCGGTGACTCCGGCAGCCCGAGCGTGCGCGCCGCCTGCGCGCGCAGGTCACGCTCGCTCGTGAACCGCCACATCCACCAGCCGCCGACGACGGCAGCGCCGAGGACAAAGAACAGGAAACCGGCCACGGCATGATTGTCCGGCCAGCCAGCCCGCCACAGCCAGCAATTCGCCGTGCGGTCAAGGCTGTCACGGCGCCTCGTGCCGGTTCCCGGCCCGGGCCATCAGCCGCTCGTACGCCTCCGGCGCGATCGTGTCGCAGCCGAGCCGGTCACCTGTCAGCGTGCCGTGGTCGTCGCTGCCACCGGAAGCCACCAGGCCGAGGGCGGCCGCCAGCGCCCGCAGCCGGTCCCGCTGCGCCAGGTCCTGGTCGGGGTGGTCCACTTCGAGGCCGCCCAGCCCGGCCCCGGCCAGAGCGGCGATGAGCTCGTCCGGGATGATCCAGCCGCGCGCGGGCAGCCCGGGATGGGCGAGCACCGCCACCCCGCCCGCGGCCCGGACCAGATTGACCGCCCGCTCCGGCGGCAGCGCGTACCGGGCGACGTACGCGCGCCCGCCCGGCGCCAGCCAGTCGCTGGTGAAGGCCTGCTCCGGCCGGCCGATCACGCCCGCGGCGACCATCGCCCTGGCGATGTGCGGGCGGCCCACGGTTCCCTGGGCGAGCGCCGTCACCTGCTCCCAGGTGACCGGCGCGCCGAGCGCGCGCAGCCGCTCCACCATGGCCTGCGCGCGGCGCACCCGGTCGGACCGGATGGCCTGGCACTCGGCGGCCAGTTCCGGGTGCCGGGGGTCGGCCAGGTACCCGAGGAGGTGCACGCTGCGCCCCTGGTGCTGGCAGGACAGCTCCAGGCCCGGCACCAGGGCCAGGCCGGGCGGCAGCGCGGCGCGCGCCTCGTCGTGCCCGGCGAACGTGTCATGGTCGGTGAGCGCGACCACGTCCAGGCCTGCGGCGCGGGCCCGGCGCATCACCTCTGCAGGCGGCCGGGTGCCGTCCGAGGCCGTGCTGTGGCAGTGCAGATCGATGCGCACGAGCCCTCATGCTAGGCCCGGCCAGCCCAAAGGGACGCGGTGCGCCGAGCGAGGGCCAGATTCAGGGCAGGCGGGGGGAACGGGCGCCGAACGGCAGGTCCAGGTCCTGGCCGGGGTCCCGCAGGTCCCGCAGGGACAGGGACTCGACCAGCAGCACCCCGGCCGAGGCGGGCCACAGCACCACCCACAGCCAGTTGGCCAGCACCTCCCCGGCGAACGCGGCCCGGTCGGGGGTGTCCACGTGCCAGAGCGGGAACTCGTGGTGCCCGAAGCGCACCAGCGCGTGCGGCGGCCCGGACGCGAACCCGTCCCCGGGGTCGGGCCCCGGCAGCCCGGCGAACCGGGCGCCCATTCCCACCCCCGGCTCTTCGGAGATCAGCAGCAGCTCCCCCGGCCCGCCGACCGGGTTGGGCCCGGACAGGGCGACCGCGCAGCCGCGGGCCCCGCTCCGGTCGTCGCCGGCTCCCGCGAACCCGGTCACCAGCCAGCCGACGGGCAGCGGCCACGGCAGCCAGACCGGGACCCTGATGTCGCGGAGCAGCCCCCGCAGCCCGTCCGCGGATGGGCTGTAGTCAGCGCGCAGCGGATGGACCTCGCCATGCTGACCGCAGCGCCAGCTGCTGGACCATGGACCCGGCGCGGTAACGGCGCCGCCGCAGCGCGGGCAGGTGGGTGCCGTCTTCATGCGGGCCGGCGCTGGCCGTCAGCGTGCTCACGCCGGTCACCCGGAGCCGGGCAGCCGGGCAATACTGACTGCATGCCTTCCAGTATCCCCTGCGTCGGGGCGATCATCACCGACCGGGCCGGCCGGCTGCTGCTGATCCGGCGGGGGCACGAGCCGGAGGCAGGGCGGTGGTCGCTGCCCGGCGGCCGGGTCGAGCCCGGCGAGACCGACGAGCAGGCGGTGGTCCGGGAGGTCCTCGAGGAGACCGGCCTGTCCGTGGCCTGCGGGGCGCTGGTGGGCGAGGTGACCCGGCCCTGGCCGGACGGGCGGACCCTGGCGATCCGGGACTACGCCGCCACCGTCACCGGCGGCCAGCTGGCGGCGGGCGACGACGCCGCCGACGCGCGCTGGGCCGACCGCGGCGACCTGGGCCGGCTGCCGCTGACCAGCGGCCTGCTGGCCGCCCTCACCGCATGGGGCGTCGCCTGATCCGCCCCCGCGGCGGGCGGGCGGCGCTAGCCCGCGGGCTCGAACTTCTGCGTGCGGCGCAGGCCGGCGGCCCGGCCCCGGGCGGCGGCCACCAGCGCCATCTTGCGGGATGCCTCGTCGATCATCTCGTCGCCGAGCATGGCCGCGCCCCGCCGCTGGACGGTGGTGTAGTACTCGTAGGCCTCCAGGATCAGCTCGGCCCGGTCGTACTCCTCCTGCCCCGGGGAGAACGCCTCGTTGACCACGTCGACCTGGCCCGGATGCAGCACCCACTTGCCGTCATAGCCGAGCGCGGCGGTGCTGGCGGCGGCCCGCCGCAGCCCGCCGGTGTCCCCGATGGCCAGGTACGGGCCGTCCATCGCGGCGAGACCGTGCGCGCGGGCGGCGACCAGCATCCGCATCAGCGGGTAGTGGTAGGCGTCCCCGGCGTATCCGGCCGGCTGCGCCCCGACCTGCAGCGAGCGCATGCCGAGACTGGCCATGAAGTCGGCGGGGCCGAAGACCAGCGCCTGCAGCCGCGGCGAGGCGGCGGCGATCTGGTCCACCGCGGCCAGCCCGGCCGCATCCTCGATCTGCGCCTCGATGCCGATCCGGCCCGCTGGCAGGCCCGCGGCCTGCTCCAGCTGGCCCAGCAGCAGGTCCAGCCAGATGACGTGGCCAGGCTCGGCGACCTTGGGCAGGATGATCACATCGAGGGCGGCGCCAGCCCCCTCCACCACCGCGATGACGTCCCGGTAGGCCCAGGGCGTGCCCGCGTCGTTGACCCGGACCGCCGTCACCTTGCCGTCCCAGCCCCCTTCGGCCAGGGCGGCCGCGGCGGCCAGCCGGGCGTCCTCCTTCGCGGCCGGGGCGACGGCGTCCTCCAGGTCGAGGAAGACCTCGTCGGCCGCCAGCCCGCGGGCTTTCGCCAGGAACCGGGGGCTGCTGGCGGGCACCGCCAGGCAGGTGCGCCGGGCACGGTAGGGCTGGTTCACGGCGGCCGCCTCCTGCACTGCGGTTGAGATGATGGTGCCGTGAGCGACCGGCAGGACCCGCCGCCCGCACTCATCGCGGAGGCTACCAAGCGGGCTGGCGTCATCTGGATCGCGGCCGGCGGCGGGCGGCCGCGGCCGGCCTGGCACGTGTGGCGGCAGGCAGGTGACAGCGGCGCGGCCTACGTGCTGACCGGCCCGGGTGAGCAGCGCGACCCAGGGCTCGCGGGCGCCCGCCGGGTCACGGTGCTGGTGCCGGGCAAGGACTCCGGCGGGCTGCTGGCCTCGTGGCAGGCGGACGTCAGCCGGCTGAGCGAGGACAGCCCGGAATGGCAGGAGGTGGCCGGGCTGCTGGCCGCCGCCCGGCTGAATCCCGCCCCGCCGCCCGCCGGGCCCGGGCCGGGCGCGGAGCCCGCCAGGACCATCTACCGGCTCACACCGGCCGCATGAGCGCGCCCGGTTTCTCCCCCTGACGAACCGGGAGTTCGTATCTGCGGCATCACCCTGCGTCAGCTCCGGGTCAGTGCCCGGCTTGCCACCGTGCGTTAGCTCGCCCGCTGCCTCCCGTTAACCCCGGCCGGCCATCGTCTGCCGCGGCATCGCAATCACCACGGAGGCTTCCTGATGCGACCACCCATCCGCAGTTTGCTCGCGACCGCGGCAGCAGGCGCACTCGCCCTGGCCGGCTCGGCCGCTGCCGCCGCCGCACCCGCGGGCCATGCCGCGCATGGCGGGGGCACCGCGACCCCCATCAAGCACCTGGTAGTGATCTTCCAGGAAAACGTCAGCTTCGATCACTACTTCGGCACCTACCCCAAGGCGGCCAACACCTCGGGCCAGCCGTTCACCGCCAGGCCCGGCACTCCTTCGGTGAACGGGCTGACCGGCGCGCTGCTGACGGCGAACCCGAACGGCGTCAACCCGCGCCGCTACGACCCCGCCAACGTCAACGACGTGCTCACCTGTGACCAGGACCACAACTACAACGACGAGCAGCGGGCGTTCGACAACGGGAAGATGGACCAGTTCCCGCAGACCGTCGGCAACGGCGGCGGCAAGACGCCGGAAGGCGGCAACTGCGTCGCCGGCGACGTCATGAACTACTACGACGGCAACACCGTCACCGCCATGTGGAACTACGCCCAGCGCTACGCGATGAGCGACAACTCCCACAGCACCACCTTCGGCCCGTCCAGCCCCGGCGCCATCAACCTGATCTCCGGTGACACCGGCGGGGTGGACCTGACCCGCACCGCGAACAGCCCGTCGATCGCCACCGCCGCCAAGCCCAACGCCGACCTCACCGCGGACGGCACCGGCGGCTACTCGCTGACCAGCGACGCCCAGCCGTACTGGGACGACTGCTCCACCCGCGACGCGGTCGCGATGAGCGGCCGCAACATCGGCGACCAGCTCAACGCCGCCCACCTGTCCTGGGGCTGGTTCCAGGGCGGCTTCCGGCCCACCACCTCCTTCACCGACGCCGCCGCGGCGACCGGGCACACCGGGCAGCCCACCTCGTCCTTCATTTCGGACGAGTTCAAGGGCCAGTTCTTCAAGTCCGTGCCGAACGCCTCGGACCAGGGCATCTGCAACGCCGTCACCGCGGTGGGCGCGGGCCTGACCAGCCCGCTGACCGCCGGCACCGGCCAGTACGGCTGGAAGGACGACTACATCCCGCACCACGAGCCGTTCCAGTACTACGCCTCGACCGCCAACCCGCACCACCTCACGATCCCGGCCGGCGCGAGCGGCCAGGACACCCTCGCCGGGCTGCGCAGCATCGGCACCGACACCCAGCACTACGTGAACGGGCAGCCGCAGTTCGACACCCCCAACCACCAGTACGACATGAGCGACTTCGACCAGCTGGTGGCCGCCATCGGCCACCACCAGCTGCCACCGGCGGCGCTGCCGGCGGTCAGCTTCCTCAAGGCGGCCGGCTACCAGGACGGCCACGCAGGCTACTCCGACCCCCTCGACGAGCAGCAGTTCATCGTCAAGGAGATCAACGCCCTGCAGCGGACCCCGGACTGGAACAGCACCGCGGTGGTCATCGCCTACGACGACTCCGACGGCTGGTACGACCACGCCTTCTCCGGGGTGAACAACCCGTCCACCTCGGTGGCCGACGCGCTCACCGGCACCGGCATGTGCGGCAGCGGCACCCCGCTGGCCGGGCAGCAGGGCCGCTGCGGGTACGGCCCGCGGCAGCCGTTCCTGGTGATCTCCCCGTGGGCCCGGCGCAACGCGGTGGACAGCACGCTGACCGACCTGTCGTCGGTGGTCCGGTTCGTGCAGGACAACTGGCTGCACGGGCGGCAGATCAGCGGCTCGGCCGCCACCGTGGCCGGCTCGCTGGACAGCCTGTTCAGCTTCCGCCACCCCGACTTCCAGCCCCTGTTCCTCAACCCCACCACCGGCGAGCCGGCTCACTGATCCACCGCGAGCCGGATCCCTGACCCACCGGCGGACGGGGAAGCCCGCGGGCCGCATAGCATGAGCCCATGGCTTCCCCGTCCGCTCCGCCGCCCAGCACCGAGCAGGTGACCGCCGCGCTGGCGAAGGTCAACGACCCCGAGATCCGCCGCCCGATCACCGATCTGGGCATGGTCAAGAACGTCGAGGTCGCGGCCGACGGCTCGGTTCGCGTCGATGTCTACCTGACCGTCGCCGGCTGCCCGCTGCGCGACACCATCACCCGGGACGTCACCGCCGCCGTGTCCGCGCTGCCCGGCGTCACCGGTGTGCGGGTGGAACTGGACGTCATGAGCGAGGAGCAGCGCCGCGAGCTGCAGGCCAGCCTCCGCGGCGGCCGGCAGGAGCGGGAGATCCCGTTCGCCAAGCCGGCCTCCCTCACCCGCGTGTACGCGGTCGCCAGCGGCAAGGGCGGGGTGGGCAAGTCCTCGGTCACGGTGAACCTGGCCGCCGCGCTGGCCGCGGCCGGGCTGCAGGTGGGCGTGCTCGACGCCGACATCTACGGGCACTCCGTGCCGCGCATGCTGGGCGTGACCGGCGGGCCCACCCAGGTCGAGCAGATGATAATGCCGCCGTCCGCGCACGGCGTGAAGGTGATCTCGATCGGCATGTTCACCACCGGCAACGCGCCGGTGGTCTGGCGGGGGCCGATGCTGCACCGGGCGGTGCAGCAGTTCCTCGCCGACGTCTACTGGGGCGACCTCGACGTGCTGCTGATGGACCTGCCGCCGGGCACCGGGGACGTGGCGATCTCGGTCGCCCAGCTGGTTCCCACGGCGGAGCTGATCGTGGTCACCACGCCGCAGCTCGCCTCCTCCGAGGTGGCCGAGCGGGCGGGCGCCATCGCGGTGCAGACCCACCAGCGCATCACCGGGGTCATCGAGAACATGTCCGTGCTCGCCTGCCCGCACTGCGGGGAGCCGGTGGACGTGTTCGGCTCCGGCGGCGGCCAGGCGGTCGCGGACGCGCTCACCAGGGCGACCGGTGCCCCCGTGCCGGTGCTCGGCCAGGTTCCGATCGACGTGCGGCTGCGGGAGGGCGGCGACCAGGGGATGCCGCTGGTCCTCAGCGACCCCGCGTCCCCGGCCAGCCAGCAGCTCACCGCCATCGCCAGCGAGCTGGCCGGGCGGAAGTCCAGCCTGGTCGGACGGCCGCTGGGGCTCTCCCCGGTCTGATCCCTCGCCGCGGCCGGGGCCGGGGCGGGGAGCCGGCCTAGGTTGCCTCGGGGTCGTACGGGGGATTCTCCCCCGGCGCCAGCGTGGCCATGGCGGGCTCGGCGGCGGGCTCCTCATCCGGGTAGGCAGCCGGGACGGGGTCGTCCTCCAGGCCTTCCAGCAGATGCTTGCGCACGAGGTTGCGCGGGTTCAGGTCGTTGAAATCGAAGTCGGAGAACTCCGGTCCCAGGCCTTCCCGCAGGTCGTCACGCGCGCCGTCAGCGATCCGGCGCAGCTCCCGCAGGGCCCGCCCTGCCTGGGCTGCCACTTTCGGCAGCTGATCCGGGCCGAAGATCACGACTGCGAGCACCGCGAGAACCAGCAGCTTGGTGATGGACAGGTCGAACACTGCGGGTCTCCAGCAAGGCGGCGGGCCGCGCTGACGTGCGCGGTGAGTTCACTGTAACTCCTCAGCGTGCCAGGCCCAGCCAGGCCAGCAGCCGCCGGGCGCCGATCCGCATCCGGGCCAGCAGGCCAGGCGGGCGGGCGGTGTCGTGCGGCAGCGCCGCGACCACCTGGCTGACGGTCCGCGGCAGCGCCTGGGCGATCACCGTGAACACGAACCCGTGCGCGGACCAGGCGATGCCGGCGTCGTCCGGGTCGTCCGCGTAGACCTGGTGGCCGGCCATCGCCACCCGGGACCAGCCGGGCGGGCGGGGCGGCAGGGTGCCCCGCTGGACGAACACGGACACCAGTGACAGACCGTCGGAGTAGGCCAGGTGCACCACCGGCCCGGCCGGGCCCGCGGCCTGCCGGGCGTCCAGCAGGCGCAGGCTGCCGGGCAGCAGGCCCGGCAGCGGCCACCCCTGCGCGCGCAGCCGGGCGAGCTGCCGGCCGGTGAGCTCGTCCCGCCATATCTGGGCGGCGCTGCCGCCAGCGGCCGCCCCGGCACTCCCCCCGGCCCGGCCCACGCTGAGGCTCATGTACTCGCACTCGCTGAGCAGGCGGCCGGCGGCGCCGAACACCTCCCGGCGCAGCGGCAGCCCGGTCGCCCGGTCCAGCCAGAACCTGGCTGCCAGCCCGCCGCCGGGCCCGCGGACGCTGATCAGCTGGGCGGGACGGCCCGCCACCGTGTCCCGGCCGGCCATGGCCACCGCGTAGTTGGCGCCCAGCAGGGCCACCAGCCGCGGGCTCAGGGCGAGCAGGGACGCCATGGTCCGCTTGGCCGGTGCCGCCACGGCCGGCCGGTCCGTGCCGTACGGCCAGTCACCCGGCAGCGCGCCGGTCAGCAGGGCCTGTTCCTGGCCGGGCTGGTGCCAGACGTCGGCCATGGTGGCGACCGTGCCAGCCGTCCCGCGCCAGGTGAGCATCTCCACCCCCTGGTACCGGAGCGCCTCGCTGGCGGCGGCGGCGCGGCCCAGCAGCCGCAGGGCGGCCGGCCCGGTCGGGCTGGCCAGCGCGGGCAGGCCGGGAACCGCACGGCCGGAACCGGCCCTGGCAGCGGTGCCGCGCGAGGCGGGCCGGCCACCGGCGGGCCGGGCGGACCCGCCGGGCAGGCCCAGCGCCAGCAGGCCGAGCACCACCGCCGCCGTGGTGATCAGCAGGCACAGCGGGTCGGTGCCGGGTGCCTGGCCGGCGGTGGGGCGGCGAAGCCGCGCATCCAGGCCGGGCCTCATGGCACCCGGGCGCCGCTCAGCGGGGACGGCGACGGCGCCGGCGCCGGGCCGGAGGGTGCCGTGCCGGGGGTGATCACGTGCTGGATCATGAACACGTCCACCGCCGGGGTGACGGTCGGGGCGGGCGGCGGGCTGCCGCCGCCGGCCATGAACGCTGCCAGCGCGAGGCCGGCCAGCACCAGCGACGACGCGGCCGCCGCCGCCGGCACGGGGCGCAGCAGCACCGGGCGCAGGGGCTGGGCAGGCGGGTCGCCGGCCGGCCAGGGCAGCCCGGGCGCCGGGGTCATGGCCAGCAGCCGGTGCATCAGATCGGTGCCGGCGGCGGCGTCGCCCAGCGCGGTCATCCGCTGCTTGAGCGCCCGCAGGGCGATGGCATCCTCGCGGCAGGGCTGGCAGCCGGCCAGATGCGCCAGCACCCGGTCCCGCTCGGCCTCGCCGAGCTCACCGTCGATGAGCGCGGACAGCCGCTGCCCCGGGTGGCTCATGGCCGCCCTCCCACCGGGGCGGACGCCTCCCCCGGCTGGCGGGGCCTGCGGTGGCCGAGCGCTGCCCGCAGGTGGGCGCGGCCGCGGTGGATCCGGCTGCGGACGGTGCCGAGCTTGACCCCCAGCGTGCCGGCGATCTCCTCGTAGGACAGGCCCTCGATGTCGCAGAGCACGACCGCGGCCCGGTACTCGGGCGGCAGGGCCCGCAGCGCCGCGGTGATGTCGGTGTCCAGATGCCGCGCGTCGAACGCCTGCGGCGGGGTCGGCTCGTCGCAGCTCAGCTGGCCCGCGGCCTCGTCGCCGAGGCCTTCGAACCGGATCCGCTGCCGGCGGCGCGCCTGGTCGAGGAACAGGTTGGTGGTGATGCGGTGCAGCCAGCCCTCGAACGTGCCGGGAGTGTAGGTGGGCAGGGCGCGGAAGACCCGGACGAACACCTCCTGGGTGAGGTCCTCGGCATCGTGGGTGTTGCCGGTCAGCCGGTAGGCGAGCCGGTACACCCGCGCCGAATGCTCCCGGACGACCTCCTCCCAGCTGGGCGGCGTCCAGTCCGGGCTGGCGGCGTCGTCAGCTCCCGCTTCGGCGACGCCAGTCACTCCCGCCTCGGCCACGGCCTGCTCCTCCCGGTGGCTGCCGCCTACCATCATCCCCTGCCCCGGATCAACGCACGAACCGGCCGCCCTGGTTCCCGTGGCCGGCGGTAACGTTCCTTTGCTCACGGGCAGGTGCACTAGGCTGCACGTTGTGACTGGACAGGCCGCAGCCTACGTCGAGGAGTTCCTCCCGGAGGACGAGCCGCTGCTGCTCGCCCGGCGCAACGCGCGTGAGGTCGGGGGCGCCCCGCCGGTCAGCCCCGCCACCGGCGCCACCCTGCGGTTCATCGCGGCGGCCATCAGCGCCCGGTCGGTGGTCGAAATCGGCACCGGCTGCGGTACCTCCGGGATCTGGCTGCTGCGCGGCATGCGCGCGGACGGCGTGCTCACCAGCGTGGACGTGGAGCCGGAGCACCACCGGCTGGCCCGCCAGGCCTTCGCGGAGGCGGGCTTCCCGCCGAACCGGTACCGGCTGATCAGCGGCAAGGCCGCGGAGGTGCTGCCGCGGCTCACCGACCGCGGCTACGACCTGGTGTTCTGCGACGCGGACAAGCACGAGTACCCGGACTACCTAGCCGCCGCGCTGCGGCTGCTGCGGCCAGGCGGCGTGGTCGCCTTCGACAACGCGCTGTGGGGCGGCCAGGTCGCCTCGCCCGCCTACACCGACCCGGAGACGGCCGCGATCCGGCAGCTGTGTGAGCAGGTCCGGGACGACGAGCGGCTGGCGCCGGTGCTGCTGCCGGTCGGCGACGGGCTGCTGGCCGCCGTCAAGCGCCCGGGCTAGGGGACCACCGGCCCGGCGGAATCCGCCAGCCACCGCAGCAGGCACCGGGTGCCGAACCCGGTCGCCCCCTTGACCTTGTCCCCGTCGTCGCCGGTGGCCCGGGCGGCCCCGGCGATGTCCAGATGGGCCCACGGCCGGCCGCCGGTGAACTCGCGCAGGAACAGGGCGGCGTCGATGGACCCGGCCCGGTTGGCCCGCGAGTGCGGGACGTTGGCGAGGTCCGCGACCGGGGAGGCCAGGGCGTCGGTGTAGTCGTCGGCGAGCGGCATCCGCCACAGCGGGTCCCCGCTCACCTCCCCGGCCGCCAGCAGGGCGCCGGCCAGCGCGTCGTCGGTGGCGTACAGGGCGCCCATGACCGAGCCGAGTGCCACCCGCGCCGCCCCGGTCAGGGTGGCGAGGTCCACCATCACGTCCGGGCCGAGCTCGGCGTCCGCGTAAGCCAGCGCGTCCGCGAGCACCAGCCTGCCCTCGGCGTCGGTGTTGAGCACCTCGGTGGTGCGCCCGCCGAAGTGCCGGATCACGTCCCCCGGGCGCATGGCCGACCCGGATGGCATGTTCTCCGCGGCCGCGATGAGCCCGGTCACCCGGGCCCGGATCCCCAGCCGGCCCAGCGCCGACATGGCGGCGATGACCGCGGCGCCACCGGCCATGTCGGTTTTCATGAGCTTCATGCCGTCGTTCGGCTTGAGTGAGAGTCCCCCGCTGTCGAACGTGATGCCTTTGCCGACCAGCACGATGTGCCGGGCGGCGCCCGGCGGGGTGTACCTGAGCTCGATCAGCCTGGGCGGCCGGGCCGACCCGGCCCCCACGGCCAGCAGCCCGCCGAAGCCGCGGGCGGCGAGTTCGCCCTCGCCGGCCACGGCGGCGGTCAGGCCGCTGGCCGCGGCCACCGCGGTGGCCTGATCCGCGAGCCAGGCGGGGGTCTTCTCGGCTGACGGGGTGTTCGCCAGGTCGCGGGCCAGCGCGACCGCCTCCGCCACCACCGCTGCCCGTTCCAGCGCGGCGGCGCCGTCCGGCGCGGCGACCAGCAGCTGCGCCTGCCCGGCAGCGGCCGGCTCGGCCCCCACCCGGAAGCGGTAGGAACCCAGCAGCAGGCCCTCTGCGAAGGCGGCCACCGCCTCGCCGGGCCGGCCCAGCACCGCGCTGGTGAGCACGCTGCGGCCGGCCGCCCGGCGGCCGGGGGCGGCCAGCCGGCCCAGCGCGGCCCCGGCCCGGCGCATCGCGGCCGGTGACCCGTTGCCGACGCCGAGGAAGACCACCCGGCCGGGTCCCGGCCGGGTGCCGCCGGCGGTCACCACCTCGCGGGTCTCGCCGGGCTGGCCGGTGGCGTCGCAGCGGGCGGCGATGTCGGCGGCTGGCGCGCCCAGGAAGGAGTCAAGGCCGGCCCCGGCGGCGACCGGCCCGGCGGCGGGCACCGGCACGGCCAGCAGGTCCGGGGCGGCCTCGTCCCTGGTTCCGGCCGCGGCCAGCAGGTCCCCGAGCGGGTCAGGGCCTGCCGCTGCCGCCGCCGTCACCCTGACAGTGACTGGCAAGGTCAGCCGATGGCGGACTTGAGCGCGTCCCCGAGCGCGGCCGCCTCATCAGCCGACAACTCGACTACAAGCCGGCCGCCGCCCTCGAGCGGGACACGCATCACGATGCCGCGGCCTTCCTTGGTGACCTCGAGCGGGCCGTCACCCGTCCGCGGCTTCATCGCCGCCATCCTGCCTCCCCTTCCTGCCTGGGGCCGCATGAAGGCCTCGCGGAGGCCCTGCCGCCGGGCCCCGGCGTGGTTCCGGCGGGTCCGGCTACTCACAGCCGTATCGATCGTTACGTCTATTATCCAGAGTTCGGGCGCAGGATGGTAATGATCAGGACCGCCGCCGGGGCAACATGGGCCTCAGCGGCCCCGGCGCGGGCCGCCGCGGGCGCCCCGGCCCGGCGGCAGGTGAGACTGGAGCCGTGAACGCGCGATCCGCCCTTTTCGACCTCTACGGCGATCACCTGCGCGTCCGCGGCGGGCAGGCACCGGTGGCCGCGCTGGTGCGGCTGGCGGCCCCGCTCGGGATCAACGCCCCGGCGGTCCGCACCGCCGTGTCCCGGATGGTCCGCCAGGGCTGGCTGCAGCCGGTGCGGCTGCCGGGCGGCCCCGGCTACGCGCTGACCCGGCGCGGCACCCGCTGGCTGGACGAGGCGGCGGAGCGCGTCTACCCGGCCGCTGACCCGCCGTGGGACGGCCAGTGGCATCTGGTGGTGGTGGAACGGCCAGCGGACCGCGCCCGCCGGGAGCGGGTCCGGGCGGCCCTGACCTACCTGGGGTACGCCCCGGTGGGCGGAGCCACCTGGATCAGCCCCCGGCCGGCCCGGGGGCTGGAGAGCCTGCTGGCCGCCGAGCGCCTGCGGGCGGAGCAGTTCCGGGCCAGCTACGACGGTGACGCCCGGGCGCTGCTCGCCGGGGCCTGGGACCTGGACAGCCTGGCCGAGGCCTACCGGAAGTGGCTGGACTGGGCCGGCGCCCTGATCGCCGGGACGGGGCCGGACGCCCCGGACGAGGAAGTGTTCGCGCGGCGCAGCACCCTGGTGCACGAGTGGCGGAAGTTCCTGTTCTCCGACCCCGGGCTGCCCGCCGCGCTGCTGCCCGCCGAATGGCCGGGCCGGCGGGCGGCCGACTTCTTCCGGACCGAGTCCGCCCGGCTGCTGCCGGCCGCGTCCCGTTTTGTCGACGGCTGCCTGCGCTCGGCCTGAGCGCTCAGCCCGGGCTCAGCGGACCCGGTCGAGCCCGGGGTATCCGGCGCCGACGCCGCGGTCTATCTCCTCGCAGGTGGACACGATCTGCTCGGCCGAGTCGACCAGGTCGGTCACGGCCTGCCGCTGGTAGCGGCCGGCCCGGGTGCGCCAGCAGATGATGCGGTCGCGGCACCAGATGGTCAGCCCGCACTGCACTGACAGCACCGCCATGCCCGCGGCGGGCTCGTCGGCGACCATCAGCCGCTCGCCGAGGCCGCGGTCGGCCAGCATCGCCGCGAGCTCGCGGGCCGCCTGGCACGCCGTGAGCCGGGAGCGGGTGGCCCAGTCCGGGGCGCGGTGCGCGGGCGCCGGCACGGGCAGGGCGAACCAGACGGCCTTGCCGGGCACCTTCCAGCCGCCCAGCCGGGAACGCGTCAGATGGTGGCCCCAGCGGCCGCCCGAGAGCGCACCGACCACCTGCAGGCCCCGGCCGGTCACCGCCTCCTCAGGGGCGGAGCGGCCCGGCTCCGGCGGTGCGCCCTGCCGCCAGCCGCGCAGCGAGTCGAACACCTTGCAGGTGAGCTCCCACTGCCCGTGCGCCCGGCGCACGTACAGCCACAGTTCCGGGGCTCCGGCCGCCGGCCGCAGCTCCGCGAGCTCCCCCTCCGTGCCCGCGTGCAGCGTGTTGGCAGCGAGCTCGCTGGCCATGGTGATCCCGTCATCGATCAGCTCGCCGCGCATGCCCAGGCTGCGGGCCGCCTCCCGGTAGACCTGCCGGGCGGTGCGCGCGCAGGTGGGATCGGGGGGGAGCGGCCAGGCGCAGCAGGCGCCGCTGGCCAGCAGGGCGGGCCCGGCATCGCCGAACCCGGTCACGGTGGCCGTCACCATCACTGTCGCCGGCTGTGGCTGCCTCACTCGTGGCTCAACCCGCATGGGCTGCATGGCAGTGACGAATCGAGACTGATCAGCTACAGCGGGCGACGGTAACATGTGGTTCTCAGCCTTCGCGACTCAGCGATCTGTGAAACACAGATTACGAGTTCGGGCAGTGTGTTTGCAATGACATCGCGGTAATGAGTTCGGGTGGCTCGCCCCGGTGCGCTCGGCAGACAGCACGTGTACAGTCGCAAACGCGGCGGCGTCCGAGCCTCGGTGCGTCGGCGTGCCCCTTGAGACAGGCGCAGCAATAGAAGAATCCCCCGGGTGGCGGCCCGGGGGATTCTTCGCGGGGAGGGTCTGCTCAGCGGCTCCGCGAAGGACGGCCGAGGTCGTACCGGCCCTCCTTCGCGTCAGCCAGGAAGCTGGCGAACGCGGCACGGCTCACGACGTGCGCGCCGCCCTCCGGGCGCTTGCTGTCCCGGATGGCGATGACTCCCGGCAGGTTGGCGGCAACCTCCACGCAGCCGCCGTTGTAATTACTGGCAGTGGCCTTGCGCCAGCGTGCCTGAGACAGGTCGATCATGACTACTCCAGTTGCTCGGCAAGTGTTCTGAGATAGAGCACCGTGTCGGCAGGCTCGAGGGCCGCATCAAGCGTGCGGCCGAATGCCTCCGTGTAGGTCTTGATCAGGCTGGGTTCGCTCACCTCCTGAATGGCGTAGTCCGTCTCGGCATAGACAAGAGACGGCTCCGCGTCGGGAAAATCGAAAATATTAACGGGATTCGCCATGCCCTGCGGGGGCCCGTCGGCGAACCGCTGGATCCGCAGCTCGACGTTGGGCCGCCGGGCCATCTGGATCAGGTGCTCGATCTGGTCCCAGCGGTCGCCCTTGCTGCCCCACTGGTACATGAGGGAGGCTTCGGTGATCACGGCCGTCAGCAGTGGCGCCGTGCCGTCGGTGCGGGACAGCACCTCCTGCCGCCGCAGCCGGGTCTCCACGGTCTTGCGCTGCCAGGCCGGCGGCCGCCCGGCCGTCCGCACGTGCGCCTCCACGTAGTCCTGCGTCTGCAGCAGGCCGGGCAGGAACAGCGGGATGAACACGCGGATCCGGCTGGCGTCGTTCTCGAAGCCGGGGAATTCGTTGGTGAAGATCTCGGTGTAGTCGCGCCACCACGCGCGGGCCCGGGCCCGGACGGCGAGCTCCTCGATCTCCTCCCGGTCGGCGTCGCTGACGGTGTAGATGCGGAGCAGGTCCCGGATGTCGCTCATCTCCGGGCGCTTCCACTGGTTGGCCTCGAAGCGGCCCACCTTGCCGCGGCCCCAGTTCAGGATGTCGCAGACATGGTTCGCGGTATACCCGGATTTTTGCCGCAAATCGGCGAGGCGGCGGGAGAGCCGGCGCTTGGCGATCGTCGCGCCGTAGGCGTTGTCGCTCATCCGCGCTTGCCTCCTTGACAGGACGTTGTCAGCAGTATAGCGCTGCCTAACTTGTGAATCACAGATTTTTGGTCGAACATCATGAAGCCCCGCTCTCTCCCAGGTAACACCAGTCCCGGGCGTCTCGCGCGCTGCGCCATTCAGCCCTTCGCGTCATCGAATTCGCCGCCCCGGACCCCGTCCAGGAAGCAGTCCCACTCGTTGCGGTCGTACACGAGGATCCGGCCTTCCGGGTCGCCCGCGACCCGCATGAGCACCCAGGTCCCGGCGGGCTGGCCGGGCGCGTCCACGAATGCCACCTCGATCGCGTCGGCACCTTCCCCGGAGCGCTGCCACGCCAGCGTCCCGGGGTCGATGCCGAGCTCCTCCACTGTCGGCTTGCCAGTCACCGCACCTCCCGGTGATTCATGGGCGCCGCGCCACGCCAACGTAGGACCAGCGCGACCCGTCGCTGTCGGCCAGCTCGGGGTCGTCCGCACCCCACTCCCCCGCGTGCACGACGGCTGCATCCGTGTTGGGGCAGGGGGACACCATCTCCAGCCCGGCGAAGAAGCGCTCCACGTCGGCGCGGGACCGGAAGTAGAGGTTCTCGCTGGCCCGCGAGTACAGGTCGACCGCGGCCTCCACCGCCTTGGGTGGCGTCTTCTCGTCGGTGACGTGCGACAGTACCAGGTAGCTGCCCGGCGCGACGGCTTCCACGTATCGCGCCACGAGCCCCCAGGGGTCACTGGCGGGGGCGACGAAATGCATCACCCAGGTCACCATCAGCCCCACCGGCCGCCCGAAGTCGATCTGCTCGCGCAGCTCGGCGTCGCCGAGCAGAGCGTCCGGCTCGCGCAGGTCCGCCAGGATCACCGTGGTCCGGTCGGCATTGCCCAGCAGCTCCGAGGCGTGTGCCAGCACGATGGGGTCGTTGTCCACGTACACCACCCGCGCGTCCGGGTTCACCTGCTGCACCACCTCGTGGGTGTTGCCGACCGTGGGCAGCCCCGACCCGATGTCGAGGAACTGGTCGATCCCCCGCTCCGCCAGCCACCGGGCCGCCCGCTGGTGGAACCCGCGGTTCGCCCAGGCCGCGTCGGTCAGCTCCGGAATGATCTTGCGGACCTCCTCGGCGGCGTCCCGGTCCACCTGGTAGTTGCTGGTGCCGCCCAGGTAGTAGTCGTACAGCCGGGCCGGGGCGGGAACGTTGGGGTCCACTCCCGGCGGCACTTCCGGTACCTGCGTCATCTCTGCCATCTCAATCTCCTCTGCGGGCACGGTCTCAGGGACGGCGGCCAACGCCGCAGTACAGCCAGTGGGATCCGTCGGTATCGGCGAGCGCGGGATCGTCGGCCCCCCACTCGCCGGCGTGCACGACCGAGCCGGGGGCCGGCGGGCCAGGCGACACCAGCTCGAGCCCGGCGAGGAACCGCGCCACGTCGGCGCGCGACCGGAAATAGATCTGCTCGCTCGCCCGCGCGTACATCTCCTCGGCCACCCGGACGGAGATGGGCGGGGTCTTCTCGTCCGTTACGTGCGACAGCACCAGATAGCCGCCGGACGGCAGCTCGCTGATATAGCGGGCGACGAGTCCCCACGGATCGTCGTCCGGCGCCACGAAATGGAGCACGGCGGTCATCAGCAAGGCGAACGGGACCCTGAAATCGATCAGCGCGCGCACATCAGGATGATTCAGCACACTCTCTGGTTCCCGCAGGTCCGCCTGCACGACCCGGACGGTGGCGGGATCGGTTAAGAGGCCGGACGAGTGCGCGATCACCAGCGGGTCGTGGTCCACGTACACCACCCTGGCGCCGGGCGTGATCTGCTGCACCACCTCGTGGGTGTTGCCCACGGTCGGCAGCCCTGACCCGATGTCGATGAACTGGCTGATCCCCTGTTCCGCCAGCCACCGGGCGGCCCGCTGGTGGAAGCCGCGGTTCGCCCAGGCGGCGTCGACGACCTCGGGAATGGCTTCCCGGACCTTCGCGGCGGCGACCCGGTCGCAGTCAAAGTTGTGGCTGCCGCCCAGGAAGTAGTCGTACATCCGGGCAGGGGCAGGGACTTCCGGATCGACTCCCAGCGGCACCTGCGGGGCTTGCGCCATGTCGCCTCCTAACCGCGGAGCGCGTACAGCTATGGAACTCCCAGGCCACAGTCTGACACGCTCCGTGCGAGAAACGAACGTGTGATTCACAATTTGCTTCAACGACGGAAACAGCCCGCGAGATGATCATTGACCACCCCGCACGCCTGCATGGTCGCGTACGCCGTCACCGGGCCGGTGAAGGTGAAGCCCTGCCGCCGCAGCTCGCGGGAGAGCGCGCGGGAGGCCGGGGTGGCGGCCGGCACGTCCGCCGTGGTGACCGGGGCGGGGCCGGGATCGCCGGCGAACCGCCAGACCAGGGCGGCGAGACCGCCCGGAACCGCGAGCGCCGCCCGGGCATTGCGGATCGCCGCCGTGACCTTGGCCCGGTTGCGCACGATGCCGGGGTCGGCGAGCAGCCGCGCCTCGTCCTCCGGGCCGAACCGGGCCACCTGCGCGGGATCGAAGCCGCAGAACGCGGCCCGGAAGTTCTCCCGCTTGCGGAGGATGGTGAGCCAGGACAGGCCGGACTGGAAGGCCTCCAGGCACAGCCGCTCGTACATGCCCGCGTCGTCGCGAACCGGCTGCCCCCACTCCTCGTCGTGGTAGGCGAGATAGTCGGCCGTGCCCACCGCCCAGGGGCAGCGCAGCCTGCCGTCCGGCCCGGCCACCGCCCCGCGGGCGGGTGCCGCCTCCGCGGCGGGCCCGGCCGCCCGGCCATCGCCGGCCTGGTCAGTCATCGTGCCCCGGCTCGTCGCCGGATCCCGCATCACCGGCCGCAGGCGGCGGCGGGCCGTCGGAGCCCCGCGCCTGCCGTTCAGCCTCATCACCAGACTCCCCAGCCGCCCCGGGCACGACCGCGGCAGTGTCCCCGGGCGACGGCGGGCGGCCGGAGCCGCGGGCGTGTCGTTCGGCACCGTCACCGGACTCCCCACGCGCCTCGGGCACGACCGCGGCCGTGTCCCCGGCCGGCTGCCAGCCCGCGGGCCGGCCGCCCGCCGCCGCACCCCCAGGCTGCGGTTCCGCCTCCGCGGGCCCTGCCACCGCGGGCTCTGCCACCGCGGCCAGCTGGGCCCCGGCCCGCAGCTCCGCCACCTGCTGGCGCAGCCGCTCGATCTCCACGTCCCGGTCGCTGACCGCCTGCGCGATCACCTGCAGCGCCTCCTCGGTCACCTGCGCGCTGTATCCCCACAGCCAGCGCGGCGGCTGCAGCAGCGCCACATCCGCGGCGGTGACGTGCTCCAGGTCGAGCGGGGCGTAGTCAGCGGAAAAGGTGGCCATCTCACCGCCACGGCCGAGGGCGACCAGGACCACGCCGCCGAGCACCGCGGCGGCGGCTAGCAACAGGACGACTGGCACACACCGAATCGTGCCACGCTCAGCGGGCGCGCAGAGCCGTTCATAGTGAACGAGAAATCCCGGAACAGACCGTCATTACCGCCTTGACCAGGCTTGCTGGGCCGGCCACAGGCCGGCGGCAGAGGCTGCATGTGATCGCCGCCGATCCGGCGGGCGGGTCGCGGACGTGGCCGCGGGCCCGCTCAATCCGGCTGCGCCGCCTGCTGGCGGGCGGCTGCCCGCGGCTCACCGGCGTCCAGCAGTTCCCGGTCCGCCGCCGGCCGCGTCTCCCCGTCCGGGGACACCTCCGGCCGCGTCTCCCCGTCCCGGGACACCGCCGGCTCGAAGGCCTGCCCGTTCCGGTGCGCCTCCTGGATCAGCCGGACCACCTCGTCGGGGTCGTCGGCGACCTGCAGCAGATCGACGTCCTCCGGGGAGATCTTGCCGCCGGCCACCAGCGTGCTGCGGATCCAGGAGATCAGGCCGGACCAGTACTCGCTGCCGACCAGCACCACCGGGAACCGGGTGATCTTGCCGGTCTGGACCAGGGTGAGCGCCTCGAACAGCTCATCCAGCGTGCCGAACCCGCCCGGCAGCACCACGAAAGCCTGCGAGTACTTGACGAACACGGTCTTGCGCACGAAGAAGTAGCGGAACTCCAGCCCGATGTCGACGTAGTCGTTGAGGCCCTGCTCCAGCGGGAGCTCGATGCCCAGCCCCACCGAGATGCCGCCAGCGTCCGACGCGCCCTTGTTGGCGGCCTCCATGATCCCCGGGCCGCCGCCGGTGATGACCGCATACCCGGCGCTGGCCAGCCCGCTGGCGATGCGCTCCGCCAGTGCGTACTCGGCCGAGCCGGGCCGGGCCCGCGAGGAGCCGAACACCGACACCGCCATGCCCAGCTCCGCGAGGAGGCCGAAGCCCTCCACGAACTCGGCCTGGATCCGCAGCACCCGCCAGGGATCGGTGTGGACCCAGTCGCTCGGCCCGCGGCGGTCGAGCAGCCGCTGGTCGGTGGTGGTCTTCGGGATGGCACTGCCGCGCAGCATGGCCGGCCCCTGCCGGCGCACACGGCGGTGTGACTCTGGTTGCACGCCCACGATCTTCCCACCGTAGCCGGAGCCAATCCGTGCTCCGGCCAGCCGTCCTCAGCCGTTCACGCCGTGGTCACGCAGGATCTCGTTCAGCTCGGCCTTGTCGTGGCGGCTGCCCTCCGGCACCCGCTTGAGCACCAGCACGCACGGCAGGCCGAACTCCCCGCCGGCGAACTTCCGCAGCCGGGTACCCCCGACGCAGACCGACCAGGCGGGCGCCTCGCCGCGGGGCAGTTCCTCACCGGTTTCCACGTCGATCACGTGCGAGGTCCTGGTCAGGATCGTGCCGGCCCCCAGGACCGCGCCGGTGCGCACCCGCGCCCCCTCCACCACCATGGACCGGGAGAAGATCATCGCCTCGTCCTCGACCACCACCGGCACCGCGTTCGGCGGTTCCAGCACGCCGCCGATGCCCACGCCGCCGGCCAGGTGCACGTTCTTGCCGACCTGGGCGCAG
Organism: Gemmatimonadota bacterium; assembly: GCA_050257395.1. Classification (GTDB taxonomy): domain Bacteria; phylum Actinomycetota; class Actinomycetes; order Streptosporangiales; family Streptosporangiaceae; genus JAIRTY01. The sequence goes on from JBLMWU010000213.1 coordinate 22,667, forward strand.
GAGCCGACGGTCGCCCAGGTGTCGACCATGGTCCCGGAGTCCACGTAGGCGCCGATGTTGACGAAAGACGGCATCAGCACCGTGCCCGGGGCCAGGTAGGCGCCCCACCGGGCGACCGCACCCGGCACCACCCGGACCCCGTCCAGCCGCGTCTTGAGCGGCACCCGGTCGTGGTAGCGGAACCCGCCGGCGTGCGACTCCTCCATCGGCAGCAGCCGGAAGGCGAGCAGGATGGCCCGCTTGGCCCGCTCGTTGACCACCACCTCGCCGCTGGCCGGGTCCGGCCAGGCCACCCTGGCCTCCCCGGCGTCCAGGGTGTCCACCGCGGCCACCACCAGGTCGCGGGCGGCGCGGTCGTCCGGGGAGAGCTCGCTACGGCGCTCCCATAGCTCGTCAATCCGGGCATCAAGGGCGGAACCGGCCGGCGGCCGCGACGTGTCGGTCATGCCGCCAGAGAGTAGTGCACCTGCCAGCAGGGACAGCGGCGCACCGGCTCACCGCGGCGGGGGCGCCTCCGGCCCGGCAGCTGGTGACAACCCCCGTGCCACCGGCGTTCCCGCCCTGCGCCAACACTCGGTACTTACGGCAGCCGCGCTCACGAACCCCCGGTACCGTCTGATGATGTGCCGCGCCAACAACGCCGCCGCCGCCGGCTGGGGACGAGCATCAGCGTGCTCTTCCTGGTGGCCCTCGCCGTGGCCACCTACCTGGTGGTCCGGCAGGTCAAGCCGTTGCTGACCGGCACCGGCTGCCAGGCGGTGGCCGGCCGGGTCACCATGCCGCTGGACACCGAGCAGGCCGGGATCGCGGCCACCATCGCCGGTGTCGCGCACCAGCGGGGACTGCCGCCGCGGGCGGTCACCGTGGCCTACGCGGCCGCGCTCCAGGAGTCCAAGATGCACAACCTGGACTATGGCGACCGCGACTCGGTGGGCGTGTTCCAGCAGCGGCCGTCGGAGGGCTGGGGCCCGCGCCGCAAGCTGGAGGATCCGGTGTTCGCTACCACCCGGTTCTTCCAGGTGCTGATCACCGTGCCGGGCTACCGGCACCTGCCGGTGTACAAGGCGGCGCAGGCGGTGCAGCACAGCGCTGACGGCGCCGCCTACAGCCAGTACCAGGGCCAGGCCGGGCGGCTGGCGCGCGCGTTCACGGGCCAGCAGGCCCGCGCGGTCTGGTGCTGGTCACCGTCGGCCGCGGCCGGCCGGGCGAAGCTGGGCGCGGCCAGCCAGGCCCTGGCCGTCACGTTCGGCCCGGTGCACGGCAGGCAGGCCGACCCGCCCGCGGTCGGCCGCGCGCTGCTCGTGCGGGCGCATGGCCAGGCCATGGGCTGGGCGGTCGCCGCCTGGCTGGTGACCCACGCGCAGCAGTACCGGATCCACCAGGTGCGGTTCGCCGGCTACCAGTGGCTGGCGAGCACGGGCACCAGCGGCTGGAAACGGGTCGCGGGGGCGTCGCGGCCCGGCAGCGTGCAGGCTAGCTGATAGCCTCCCGTCCGGCCGGCCAGTGCAGGTGACCACTAGCCTGTAATCACCGGAAGATGTGCAGTGAGTGCCGGAAGAGGAGCCCCGACGTGACGTACATCATTGCGCAGCCCTGTGTCGACGTGCTCGACAAGTCGTGCATCGAAGAGTGCCCCGTCGACTGCATCTACGAGGGCGAGCGCATGCTCTATATCCACCCGGACGAGTGCGTGGACTGCGGTGCGTGCGAGCCGGTCTGCCCGGTCGAGGCGATCTTCTACGAGGACGACGTGCCGGATCAGTGGAAGGACTTCTACAAGGCGAATGTGGAGTTCTTCGAGGACCTCGGCTCGCCCGGGGGAGCGTCCAAGGTGGGCAAGATCAGCAAGGATCACCCGCTCGTGGCCGCGCTGCCCCCGCAGGGAGAAGAAAGCTGACACTCGCCGCCCGCCTGCCCAGCTTCCCGTGGGACTCACTCGGCCCTTACCGGGAGAAGGCGGGCGCCCACCCGGGCGGGATGGTGGACCTGTCGGTCGGCACGCCGGTCGACCCGGTCCCGGCCGTGGTGCGCGACGCCCTGGTGGCCGCCGGGGACTCCCCCGGCTACCCGGCCACCCACGGGACAGCGCGGCTGCGGGAGGCCGCCGCGGGCTGGCTGGCGCGGCGGCACGGGGTCCGGGTGGACCCCGGTGCCGTGCTGCCGGTGATCGGCACCAAGGAGTTCATCGCCGGGCTGCCGGCCCTGCTGGGCTGCGGGCCCGGCGACACGGTGGTCCATCCGGAACTGGCCTACCCGACCTATGACATCGGGGCCCGGCTGGCCGGGGCCGAGCCGGCCGCCTCGGACGGGCTGGCCGCCCTCGGGCCCCGCCGGGTGCCGCTGGTGTGGGTCAACTCCCCGGCCAACCCCACCGGCCGGGTCCTGCCCGCCCCGCATCTGCGCAAGATGGCCGACTGGGCGCGGGAGCGGGGTGCGGTGCTGGCCTCTGACGAGTGCTATCTGGAACTGGCCTGGGAGGCCGAGCCGCGGTCGGTGCTGCACCCGGACGTGTGCGGCGGCTCGCACCAGGGCCTGCTGGCGGTGCATTCGCTGTCCAAGCGGTCCAGCATGGCGGGTTACCGGGCCGGGTTCGTGACCGGCGACCCGGAGCTGGTGGCCGCCCTGCTGGAGATCCGGCGCCACGCCGGCTTCATGATGCCCGCGCCGGTGCAGGCCGCGATGACCGCCGCCCTGGAAGATGACAGGCACGCAGACGAGCAGCGCGCCCGCTACCGCGCCCGGCGGGACCGGCTGCGGGCGGCGCTGACCGGCGCCGGCTGGCAGATCGACCACTCCGAGGCAGGGCTGTACCTGTGGGCCACCCGGCCGGGGCTGGACTGCTGGGCATCGGTGCAGGCGCTCGCGGACGCCGGCATCCTGGTCGCGCCCGGCGAGTTCTACGGCCCGGCCGGCCAGCGGCACGTCCGGGTCGCCCTCACCGCCACCGACGAGCGCATCGACGCCGCCGCCGCCCGCCTGGCCGCCCTAGGGGCCTGAGCGTCAGTAACGGCCTATGTCGCGGGCGAGATCGAGGCCGAGCAGGTGGTCGATCCAGACGAAGCTCTCGAACTTCGCGCCGGCCGGGACCCGGGAGTCTGCCGCGAGCGCTGCCACCAGCCGCAGCGCGGCAGGGGTGTCAAGGTCGTTGTCGAAAGCGCCCGTGATGTCAGCGGTGTACCGCGCGGCCATCGGCTCGCTGGGAGAGTTCGCCCAGTCCGCGACCAGTGCCCGCCACTCCCGCACGGTCTGGTCGGCGGCGGCCAGCCCCGCCCAGGTCAGTTCCACCGTCTCGCCGTAGTGCTGCTGGAGGAAGACCAGCCGGAGGGCGAGCGGGTCGAGCCCGCCCCCGCTGAGGGCGGTCAGGTTCATCGCGGCCCCGTCCGCGGGCCGGACCGGGGCCGGCTGCAGCCAGCGCACATCCGCCTGCGCAGGCCGGGAACCGATCCCCAGGTCCAACGCGGCCGGGAGGTCCAGCACGGGGTCCAGTGGGTGAACGTTCAGCGCCGCCCACGATGCCGCCAGCGCGCCCCCCTCAGTGGTCCCCGCCCCGGCCGCATGCCAGGCACTCACCAGCAGGCTGTGCCGCTCGCCCACCCGCCGGACCACGTCCGCCAGCACATAGGACCGCAGCTCCCCCGGGCCAGGCTGCCCCAGAGCCGGGCCCGCCGTGTAGGTCCGCAACTGCCGCGGCCGGCCAGGGACGACTGGCGTGACAGTCCCCACCGATGGGTCAAGCAAGCTCAGCACAGCTCCCAGCCTAGGAAACCTCCAGCACTGCCACTCCACGTGATGCGAACGCTGGCCCGCCCACGCCCCGGGGCCGCCGCGCAACAATCCGCCGCCTGCTGCCCGGAATCCGCAACAGATTGCCGCTGATACGCAGCTTCGGCGGATATTCGCTGATCAAACGCCCTCCTACGCTGAATAAGACCAGTTGAGCGAGGGGGGGGCGGATGACGCAGCCGCGGACCTACCTGATGTGCCCGCCGGAGCACTTCACCGTGCAGTACGCCATCAACCCCTGGATGACCAGCGGCGAGCCGGTGGACCGCCAGCGGGCCCAGGGGCAGTGGGAAGCCCTCCGGGCGGCCTACCTGGCCCTGGGCCACGAAGTCCGGCTGATCGACCCGGAACCCGGGCTGCCGGACATGGTGTTCGCCGCCAACGGCGCCACGGTGATCGGCGGCACCGCGCTCGGCGCCTGGTTCCGCCACCCGGAACGGGCCGCCGAGGGCCCGGCCTACCTGGGCTGGTTCGGCCGCAACGGGTACCGGGCGCACGCTCCGCGGTACGTCAACGAGGGCGAAGGCGACCTCGTGTTCACCGGGAAGGCGGTCCTGGCCGGGCACGGGTTCCGCACCGATCCGTCCGTCCGCGAGCAGCTCAGCGAGCTGTTCGGGCTGCCGGTGATCACGCTGCGGCTGACCGACCCCCGGTTCTACCATCTGGATACGGCGCTATGCGTGCTGGATGCCGGCACGGCCGTCTACTACCCGCCCGCCTTCGACGACACCGGGCGGGCGGCGCTGGCGGCGCAGTTCAGCGAGCTGATCGAAGCCAAGGACGAGGACGCCGAGGTGCTCGGGCTGAACGCGGTGAGCGACGGCCGGCACGTGGTGCTCCCGGCCCAGGCGGAGAGCCTGGCCGCGCAGGTCGCGGCCCGGGGGTTCGAGCCGGTCCCGGTCGACCTGTCGGAGTTCCGCAAGGCCGGCGGCGGCCCCAAGTGCTGCACACTGGAACTGAGGCCATAAGGGGGCGGGCCATGACGATTCACGACAACCTGCCGGCCGGCGCGCCGCAGCGCACGGCCCGCACCGCGGCTGAGCTGCGCGCTCTGTCCGCCGCGCACAGCGCGCACAACTACCACCCCCTGCCGGTGGTCATCGCCGAGGCCGAGGGCGCCTGGGTGACCGACGTGGAAGGCCGCCGGTACCTGGACCTGCTCGCCGCCTACTCGGCGATCAACTTCGGGCACCGCCATCCCCGGCTGGTCGCCGCCGCGCAGCGGCAGCTCGAGCGGGTGACGCTGGTCAGCCGGGCGTTCGAGCACGACCAGTTCGGCCCGTTCTGCGCCGAGCTGGCGGAGCTGGCCGGCATGGAGATGGTGCTGCCGATGAACACCGGCGCGGAGGCGGTGGAGACGGCCATCAAGACCGCCCGCAAGTGGGGTTACGAGGTCAAGGGCGTGCCGCCGGGCGAGGCGGTCATCGTGGCGTTCGAGGGCAACTTCCACGGCCGCACCACCACCATCATCAGCTTCTCCACCGACGAGGACGCCCGCGCCTCCTACGGGCCGTACACGCCGGGGTTCCGGGTCGTCCCGTACGGGGACCTGCCCGCGCTGGCCGCGGTCATGGACAGCCGGGTGGTAGGCGTGCTCATCGAGCCGATCCAGGGCGAGGCCGGGGTCGTCGTGCCGCCGCCGGGGTACCTGGCCGGCGTGCGCGAGCTGTGCACCGCCCACGGCGCGCTGATGATCGCGGACGAGATCCAGTCCGGGCTGGGCCGCACCGGCACCACCTTCGCCTGCCAGCACGATGGCGTGCAGCCGGACGTCTACCTGCTCGGCAAGGCGCTCGGCGGCGGCATCGTGCCGCTGTCGGCGGTGGTGTCCTCCGCGGCCGTGCTGGGGGTGTTCCGGCCGGGCCAGCACGGCTCCACGTTCGGCGGCAACCCGCTGGCCTGCGCGGTCGGGCGGGAAGTGATCGCGATGCTGGCGACCGGCGAGTACCAGGAGCGCTCGGCCCGGCTGGGGGCGCTGCTGCACGCGCGGCTGTCGGCCCTGCCGCACGAGGAGGTGCGCCGGGTGCGCGGCCGCGGGCTGTGGGCCGGGGTGGAGTTCGCCTCGCTGGGCGGCCGGGAGGCCTGCGAGCGGCTCGCCGCCCGCGGGGTGCTCGCGAAGGACACCCACGGGACCACCATCCGGCTCGCCCCGCCGCTGGTCATCAGCGAGGCCGACCTGGAGTGGGGGCTGGACCGGATCGCCGACGCGATCAGCTAGGCTGCGGGCTCAGTCCCCGCCCAGGCGGCGGTACCGGCTGCCGTAGTAGAGCAGCGGCTCACCGTCCGGATGCGGCTCGCTGAAGCCCAGCACCTCGCCGACCACGATGCTGTGGTCGCCGCCGTCGTGCACGGCCGTGGTCCGGCACTCCAGCGCCGCCAGCGCGTCATCGAGGACCGGCGCGCCGGTCAGCGGGCCGGGATGGTGCCGGAAGGCGTCGAGCTGCCCCTCCAGCGGCCGGCCCCTGGTCGCCAGCCAGCGCGCCGTCTTCTCCCCGCCGGCATCCAGCACTGACACCGTCCAGGTGCCGCTGGCCAGCACGGCGTCGTGAAACCTGGCGATCTTCTCGGCGCAGAACAGCACCAGCACCGGGTCGAGCGACACCGACGTGAACGCGGTCACGGTCATGGCGTGGTCGATCCCGTCCACCCGGGCCGCGACCACGGTGATGCCGGTCGCGAAGCGGCCCACGGCCCGGCGGAAGCCGGCGGGGTCCACCCCGGTCACGGGCGCGCTCGCGTCATCGGCGCGCGGTGCCCGGCCGGGACCACACCAGGTACGCCAGTACCACGGCCGCCAGCGCCACGACCGCGCCGCCGTAGAGGTACCACAGGCCAGCGGAGGTGTTGGTGATGATGACGCTCCCGCCGCCGGTGGGCAGGGACAGCACGAAGGAGGAGATGAACCAGCCCACCGCGACGGCGAGCGCGCCCGCCGCCGAACGCATCCCCAGCCCGGCCAGCCAGCAGCTCACGAACAGGACCAGGCAGAGCGCCAGCGCCGCGACCGGGACCGGGCCGGCGCTCCGGCCGAACTGGAAGCACCCGATCAGGCCCTCCAGCAGCCCGAGCAGCAGCAGCATCGCGTAGGCCCCGCCCGTCACCGGGGCTTCGCCGCGCCCGTGGGCCGGTCCGTTCACGCTGAGCAGGCTATCTCACAGGCCCGCGAACAGATCGTCCTCCCGGCCGCCGGGGCCCGCCGCGGGCCCGCGCGGGCCTGCCAGCAGGGTGTAGTACTCCACGCCGAGCGCCCGCTGGCCCACGTTGTCCGACAGCGCGAAGAACTCACCCGCCACGCAGATCTGGGTGGCGTGCGCCCGCATCGCGGCCAGCTTGGCCGGCAGGTAGGCAGTGGCGTCGATCGCGGTGGTCACCTGCTCGTCCGGAACCCCGAACGGCAGCGCGCCCACCCCGGCCGCGGCGGTGAACCCCGGCGGCCCGCCCGGCACGTCGAGCCTGATCGCCTCCGCCAGGACCGGGCGGGGCATCGCGGTCGCGTAGAACTTCGCCACCCGCCACGGGCTGCCCGCCCCGGCGGCCGCGGCCGCCAGCTCCCGGGCCCGCCAGGCCACCCGGTGCGCCTGGATGTGGTCGGGGTGACCGTAGAAGCCGCGCTCGTCGTAGGTGACGAGCACCTGCGGGCGCACCTCGCGGATCAGGGCGGCCAGGTCCGCCGCTGCCTCGTCCACGCTGGCCCGCCAGAAGCAGCGCGGGTCGTCGTTGTCCGCGACGCCCATCATCCCCGAGTCCCGCCACCGGCCGGGGCCGCCGAGGAACCGGTGGAAGGTCACGCCCAGCGCGGCGCAGGCCGCGGCGAGCTCACCGATCCGGTGCTCCCCGAGCCGGTCCTCCCGGTCTGCCGCCAGGTGCGCCAGGCCCGGCGGGATGATCTCGCCCAGCTCCCCGAGCGTGCAGGTGACCAGGGTCACCGCGGCCCCCTCGGCCGCGTACCGGGCCATGGTGGCGCCGGTCTCGATCGACTCGTCGTCCGGGTGGGCGTGCACCAGCAGCAGCCTGCGCTCGGGCACTGTCGCTCCTCCGTCTCCTGGTCATGGTGTGCGCCGTCCCAGTCTGCCGGGTAGCGCGGGCGGGACGCCGGTCCCGGGTGCCCGGCCTGGCCACGCTGGTGCGCCCCGGCGGGATCTCAGCGCCGGGGCGCACTGGCAGGATCTACGCATGACCGAAAGCTTCCCGCGGCAGCAGGCCCGCACCCGGGGTTTCACGCTGGGCGCCCCCCGCTCCTTCCAGGTCTCCCCGGACGGCGGCCGGGTCGCCTTCCTGCGCAGCAGGGGCGGTTCCGACCCGGCCACCTGCCTGTGGGTGCTGGACGTGGCCACCGGCACCGAGCACCTGGTGGCCGACCCGGCCCTGGCGGGCGCCGGAGCGGACGTCCCCGAGCAGGAGAAGGCCCGGCGCGAGCGCACCCGAGAGCAGGCCGGCGGGATCGTCGCCTTCGCCACCGACCGGGCCTTCACCGTGGCCTCGTTCATGCTCGGCGGGCAGGTCTACACGGCCAGCCTCACGATCAGCGGCGAGCGCGGGCCTGCGCTGCCGCAGCCGGTGCCCGCAGCCACGCCCGCCCTCGATCCCCGGCCCGACCCGGGCGGGCAGCGGGTCGCCTACGTGTGCGAGGGCGCGCTGCGCGTGACCGACCTGGGCACCGGCACGGACACCGAGCTCATCGGGCCGGGCGGCACCCCCGGCGTGTCGTACGGGCTGGCGGAGTTCATCGCCGCCGAGGAGATGGGCCGGCTGCGGGGGTACTGGTGGGCGCCGGACGGGCAGGCGCTGCTGGTCGCGCGGGTCGACGAGACCCCGGTGCAGCGGTGGCACATCGCCGACCCGGCCAACCCCGCCCGCCCGGCCGCGCAGGTCGCCTACCCGGCCGCCGGCACGCCCAACGCGGACGTGTCCCTGCTGCTGGTGGGGCTGGACGGCAGCCGCGTCCCGGTGGAGTGGGACAGCGACGGGTTCCCCTACCTGGTGACGGTGGACTGGGCCGCGGACACCGACCCGCTCATCGTGGTGCAGAGCCGTGACCAGCGCCGGCTGCGGCTGCTGGCCGCCGACCCGGCCCGGCGGGCGGTGGCGGTGCTGCGGGAGGACACCGACGAGCGCTGGCTGGACATCGTCCCCGGCGTCCCGGCCCGGACAGCCGGGCACCGGATCGTCTGGACCGCCGACGCCGAAGGCGCCAAACGGCTGCTGGTCGCGGCGCCCGAGGAACTCGCCGACCGGACGGCCGCCCCGGTCACGCCGCCGGTCCTGCAGGTGCGGGCGGTCCTGTCGGTGGACGGGGACACGGTGCTGTTCACCGCCTCCGGCGCCGACCCGGCCGAGGTCGGGGTGTGGGCGTACGGGCCGGACGGCCTGCGGGCGGTGGCCGCCGGGCCGGGGGTGCACGCCGGGGCCCGGGCGGGCGGCACCACCGTGCTCGCCAGCCGCTCCCTGTCCTCAGACGGGGTCTCGGTGCAGGTGCTGCGGGACGGCCCGGCGGCCAGCGGGCCTGGCGACGGTGCGGCCGCACGCATCGGGTCGCTGGCCGAGCAGCCCAGCCTGCCCGCCCCGCGGCCGGAGCTGCTGGCGGCCGGGACGCGGCAGATCCGCACCGCCGTGCTGCTGCCGTCCTGGCACCAGCCCGGCTCGGCGGCGCTGCCGGTGCTGGTGGACCCCTACGGCGGGCCGCACGCCCAGCGGGTGCTGGCCGCCCGCGGCGCGTTCCTGACCTCGCAGTGGTTCGCTGAGCAGGGATTCGCGGTGGTGATCGCCGACGGCCGGGGCACGCCGGGCCGGGGGCCGGAATGGGACCGGGCGGTCTGGCACGACTTCGCCGGGCCGGTGCTGGCGGACCAGGTGGACGCGCTGCACGCCGCCGCGGAGCACTGCGGCGACCTCGACCTCGGGCGGGTGGGGATCCGGGGCTGGTCGTTCGGCGGTTACCTGGCCGCGCTCGCGGTGCTGCGGCGGCCGGACGTGTTCCACGCGGCGGTCGCTGGCGCGCCGGTCACCGACTGGCGGCTGTACGACACCCACTACACCGAGCGCTATCTGGGCCAGCCCGGCCAGCCGGGCCCGGACGGGGACCCCTACGACACCAGCTCGCTGCTGGCCGACGCCGGCAAGCTGACCCGGCCGCTGCTGCTCATCCACGGTCTCGCCGACGACAACGTGGTCGCCGCGCACACCCTGCGGCTGTCGTCCGCACTGCTGGCCGCCGGGCGGCCGCATGCCGTGCTCCCGCTGTCCGGTGTGACGCATATGACACCGCAGGAGGAGGTGGCGGAGAACCTGCTGCTGCTCCAGGTGGACTTCCTGCGCCGGGCGCTGGGCGCCAGCGAGGTGTAGCCAGGGTCACACGGTCTGAATGCGCCAGCGAGTCCGCATAGTGATATTCAGTGGAATAGGGTTTGCCCGCGACGTGCGTACGGGCCGGGGGACCCGCGCCGCCACCCACACCAGGCGAGCTCGAAGGCGGAGACTCAGGCTATGACCCAGGCACCGGTGCAACCTGCCAAGACCAGGGCGCGGATCGCAGAACGCACCCTGCGCAAAGACGACTGGTGGCGCACGCCAGCAGTGACCGCGGGCTTCCTCGGAGTTGTCGTGGTCTACCTGACCTGGGCGTCGCTGGTCAACGCGGACTACATCTGGGGACCGTACATCTCCCCGCTGTACTCGCCCTGCCTGGCGACCACCTGCACCCCGGGCGACTCCAGCTTCTTCCTGGTGCCCTGGCTGACCTGGCTGACCCCGGCGATCATCATCATCGGCGGGCCGATGGGCTTCCGGCTCACCTGCTACTACTACCGGAAGGCCTACTACCGGGCCTTCTGGCGCTCTCCCGCCGCCTGCGCGGTCCGCGAGCCGCACGCCAGGTACACCGGCGAGACCCGCATCCCGCTGATCCTGCAGAACCTGCACCGGTACTTCTTCTGGATCGCGCTGCTCTTCAACGTGTTCCTGACCTACGACGCCGTCGTGGCCTTCAAGAACTACCAGGGCCAGTGGGGGCACATGGGCATCGGCACGCTGGTGCTCATCGTCAACGCCGCGCTGCTGTGGCTGTACTCGCTGTCCTGCCACGCCTGCCGGCACGCGGTCGGCGGCCGGCTCAAGCACTTCTCCAAGCACCCCGTCCGCTACAAGATGTGGACGCTGGTCTCCCGGCTCAACACCCGGCACATGGAGTTCGCCTGGATCTCACTGGCCTGGGTGCTGCTCACCGACCTGTACATCCGGCTGGTCGCCAGCGGGGCCATCACCGACGTGCGGTTCTTCTAGGCTGAAAGCAGAAGGTGCTCAGCTCCATGACTGACATCGAGAGACTCCCCTACGACGTAGTGGTGATCGGCGCCGGCGGCTCGGGCCTGCGGGCGGCGATCGAGGCCCGGCTGGCCGGCAAGAAGACCGCTGTCATCTCCAAGTCCCTGTTCGGCAAGGCGCACACGGTCATGGCCGAGGGCGGCTGCGCGGCGGCCATGGGGAACGTGAACCCCAACGACAACTGGCAGGTCCACTTCCGCGACACCATGCGCGGCGGCAAGTTCCTCAACAACTGGCGGATGGCCGAACTGCACGCCAAGGAGGCCCCGGAGCGGGTCTGGGAGCTCGAGGCCTGGGGCGCGGTGTTCGACCGCACCAAGGACGGCAAGATCAGCCAGCGGAACTTCGGCGGCCACACCTACCCGCGGCTGGCGCACGTCGGCGACCGCACCGGCCTGGAGATGATCCGCACCCTGCAGCAGAAGGTCGTCGCGCTGCAGCAGGAGGACGCGGCCAGCCTCGGCGACCCGGAAGCCATGATCAAGGTCTTCGCGGAGACCACGATCACCCGGCTGCTCAAGGACGGCGAGCGGATCGCCGGTGCGTTCGGCTATATCCGCGAAACCGGCACGTTCGTGGTCTTCGAGGCGCCCACGGTCATCCTCGCCACCGGCGGCATCGGCAAGACTTTCAAGGTCACCTCCAACTCCTGGGAGTACACCGGCGACGGCCACGCGCTCGCGCTGCTGGCCGGGGCCACCCTGCTGAACATGGAGTTCGTGCAGTTCCACCCCACCCACATGGTGTGGCCGCTGTCGGTGCGCGGGCTGCTGGTCACCGAGTCGGTCCGCGGCGACGGCGGGGTGCTGCGCAACTCCGAGGGCAAGCG
>JBLMWU010000214.1:0-71742 GCA_050257395.1 Gemmatimonadota bacterium
CCCCCCCCCCCCCCCACGGCTGCCCGGGCCATCGGCGATTAGCTCTCATTAACACGATTCGCGCGTTTGGGCAGGCTTTATGAGAGGCACGTAAGACAGACGTTAGAAAGTTCTCATAGTGCGTTTCCGGCCCGGGCCCATGCCGGCGCCGCAATTACTCCTCCCGCATGCCCGGAATTGCCGCCGCCGCGGCCGCCCGCAGAAGCGCGCCGGGTCAGCCGGGCCGTCCTGCCAGGCTGAGCAGGTCGTCCAGGATCTCCCCGAAACTCGTGACGGCCAGGGTGAGATGCCCCTCGCCGGTGAGCAGCCGGGCGCGCGCCCCCGGCACCTGCGCGGCCAGCCACGCCCCGTGCGCCGCGGGCACCATCATGTCCTGGTCCCCCTGCCAGACCGCCACCGGCGCCCCGCCGGGTGCGTCCAGCGCAAAGCCCCAGTCCCGGGCGAACGCCAGGTCGTCGTCCCGCCAGCCGGCCAGCCCGCCCGCCAGCGCCGCCCGCATCGACGCGGCCAGGTACTCCGCGAGCTCCCCGGTCAGCGCGGCCCGGTCGGCCTCCCCCACCAGCCCGCCCAGAGCGGCGGCGACGTCAGCGCCCGACACCGCCCGCAGCCCGTCCGCGGCGGCCGCCAGGAAGCGGGTCAGCGGCTCCTCCCCTGCCGCGGCGGCGGTGAACTCCTCGACGTTCTCCGGGCCCATCCCCGCCAGCCAGTCCAGGCCCGCCGCCCGGCTGGGAGCCACCCCGGCCATGGTCACCGCGGCCAGGCAGCGGCCCGGCAGGAGAAATGCGCAGGCCAGCGCGTGCGGCCCGCCACCCGACCAGCCCGCGGTCACGAACTCCCCGGCGCCCAGCGCGTCCAGCACCGCGGCCACATCGCCCGCCACGTCGGCGACCCGGCGGCCGGGCCAGGGGGCAGAGGCGCCGTAGCCGGGCCGGGCGCACATCACCGTGCGCAGCCCCCGCGCCGCCGCCGCCGCGACCATCGGCCCGAACGCGACCAGCCCGCCCGGCGTCCCGTTGTGCATGACGAACGGCAGCCCGCTGGCGGGCCCGGCGGTGAGCACCTCCACCTGCCGCCCGCCGTCCGTGCTCACCGTGAACCGCTCGGCTTCCACGGCAGCACCTTACGCGCCCCTGCGATGGGCCGGTGCGCTGGCGATGCGCGGCTGAGGTACCCGGCATCCCGGCCCGGCCGCGGCCGCTGAGCGCCCCTGGCTAGCCGACGCTGGCCGCCTGGGCCCGCAGGACAGCTTCCATGAGATGGATGTACCAAAGCTGTTACGTAACTGACAAGGTACATAAGCAACCGGACGGGCCGGCCGCTGGCGGCGATGCCCAGGCTGCTCGCCGAACGCCACCCCCCTGGCGGCCAGGCAGCTGCTTCACTTAGCCCATGACCGCTGGGCCGCTGGAGATCACAGACCTGCTGTGGCCGGTGGACGCCGACGGCGCGCGGCTGCCCGCGCTGCGGGCCGGGGTGCTGGGGCAGCTGGCCGGCCGCGGCCAGCACCGGGCCGCCCGGATCGTGGCGCGGATGCCGGCCGCGGGCGGGCTGCTTGACCCCGGCTACCTGGACACGCTCGCGGTCCGGGTGCACTGCGAGCTGCAGCGGCTCAGTGAGGAGCTGCAGCTCGGCCGCAGGATCGCCGCGCTGCTCGGCCCGCTCACCGCCGGGCTCCGCCGGGAGGCACCGGGAGCGCCGGTGCGGGTGGTGGACGTCGGCTGTGGGCTTGGCTACGTCGTGCGCTCAATGGCCGCGGTCTCGGCGCTCGGGCCGGGCGTGGAGCTGGTGGGCGTGGACGTGAATCCGGTGCTGGCCGCGGAGGCGGCCAGGCTGGCCAGGCTGGAAGGGCTGGACTGCCGGTTCACCTGCGGCGACGCGCTCAAGCCGGGGGGCGCGGTAGCGGACCCCGCCCGGACCGTGATCATCTCCAGCGGCCTGCTGCACCACCTGCCCGCGGCCGGGCTGCCGGAATTCTTCGCGGCCCAGGGACGGCTGGGCGTCGCGGCGTTCGCGCACTGGGACATCGCCCCGTGCCTGTGGTCCACGCTCGGCGCCTGGGTGTTCCATCAGGCGCGGATGCGGGAAGCGGTCTCCCGCCACGACGGCGTGCTGTCGGCCCGGCGCGCCCACCCGGCGGCCGTTCTGCGGGCAGCGGCGCAGGCGGGTGCACCCGGCTATCAGGTCCGCGTGCTGGAAGGCCCCCGGTGGCGGCCCCGGGCGCTGGACGTGCTGCGCCCGGTCGTGGGAACCCGGGCATGACCGCGGCGGCCGCCGCCGCGCTGATCGCGCTGGCCCTGCTGGACGGCGCGTTCGCCGGGTTCCGCTCCTCGGTTGGGCGGACCGGTCTCATCAGCCACCGCGCGGCCGACCGGCTGGCGGCGCGCCGCGGCGCCAGCCTGGTGTGCCTGCTGCTGGCCCCGGTGACGGCTCTGGTCAGCGCCGACGTCACCGTTCATCCGGCCAGGACCGCCGTGTACACCCGGGCCGGGGAGGCGATGCTGGCCGTCTACGGCCCGTACGCAGCGGTCGTGCTGGCCGCGCTCGGCTGCTACGCGGTGCTGGGCTGGCGGCAGCGCTACCTGGCGTCGGCGGTGATCCTCGGGCCGCTGACGCTGCTGCGGCCGGCCGTGGCTGTCGCCGGCGCCGTCCTCGCCGCCGTGGCCACCCACGACGGCGGCGCAGCCGTGTGCGCAGTGCTGGCCGTCGTCGCGGTGCTCGCCGTGGAGCCGGCCGCGGACCGCCGCTGGTACACGCCGCGGCCGGGCCGCTGACCGGCCCGGCCGGCCCAGGGGTCAGCCGTCCTCGACGACGATGCCCAGGCTGGCGGCCAGCAGCGGCGCCATGTCCAGGAGCTGGGCGGTGGTCACGATCGCGCCGCGCAGCGCGGGCGGGTCGATGATGATGCCGAGTTCGGCTCCCCGCAGGTCCACCTTGTCCAGCGTGACCCGGCTGAAATCGGTCCCGCTCAGCCGGCAGCCGGGGAACGCGGTCCGGGTGAGGGCCGCGCCGGCGAAGTCCACGTCCTTGAGCACGCAGTTCTCGAACGTGACGTCGGTCAGCTGCGCGTCGCGGAAGTTCACCGAGTCGAGCTTGCAGCCGCGCAGGGTCACCCGCCGCAGCCGGGCCGCGAACGCCTCCACCCCGGCGGCCACGCAGCTGTCGAACGTCACGTCCGCCCAGCCGGTTTCGGCCAGGCTGGTCGCGATCAGGCGGACATCGCGCAGCAGCACATCGCTGAACCGGGCCCGGCGCAGCTTCGCGTCCTGCACCGACACCTGGGTGAAGGCGCACTCCACGAAGCCGCTGCCGCCCGCGTCGTCGCCCTCGAAGGTCAGCCCGTCGAAGTGGGCGCACTCGTACTGCTCCGCGGATGCCAGCCCACCCTCATGGGTGGTGAGCACCTCGGCGAACGGCAGGTCGCTCAGCTCACGCCACGCCACGGTGCCCCCTCACGACGGCTGGACGGTCAGCGTCCCATCGTGGCATGCGGCTGCAGGTGTTCGGCGAACTCCCGCAGCATGCCGGACCTGGACCTGGCGCCTATCACCTGCGTGACCACCTCGCCGCCCGCGAACAGGCTGGTCGTCGGGACGTGCAGGATCTGGTACCGCGCCGCGGTGCGCGGGTTCTCGTCCACGTTCATCTTCACCAGCTCGACCCGGCCGGCGTACTCGGCCGCGATCGCGTCCAGCACCGGGCCCAGCTGGCGGCAGGGCCCGCACCATTCGGCCCAGAACTCCACGATCACCGGGCCGGGCCGCTCCAGCACCCCGGCCTGGAAGGACTCGTCGGTCACGGTCCTGGCTGTGCTCATGACGCTGCTCCTTGCTCCGTGATGCGGAAGATCGCGGGCCTGGCGGCCGTGGCAGCCTCACCCAGCTGCAGGGCGGCGCAGGCGTTGCTGTCACCGTGCTCGCAGATCTGGACCAGCCTGCGCAGCCGGTCCTGCAGCCGGGCCAGCCCGGCGATCTGCTCGCCGATTGCGGCCAGCTTGGCTTCCGCGGCCCGGACGATGTCACCGGCCGGGCCGCCCTCCGCGGCCCCGAGCAGGTCACGGATCTCGGCGACGGTGAACCCGAGCGACCGGGCCCGGCGGATGAACGCCAGCCGCTGCGCGTCCCCGTCGGTGTACTCGCGGAACCCGGAGCCTGCGCGCTCGGGCAGCGGCAGCAGGCCCTGGCGCTGGTAGTACCGGACCGTCTCGACGCCGACGCCCTCCCCGGCGGCGAGCTTCCCGATCGTCAACCCTGCCATGACCCGCAAGCTAGCAGCCGTACCGCGGTACGGAGTCAAGTCCGGGCGCTGGCCGGATGACCCGGCCCGCCGCCGCCGCAGGGGATGTCAGGTTGGCGCGGCCGCGGCGGCGGGCCGGCCGGGAGCCGTCCCGGTAGTGACAGCCCTCCCGGCGCGGCGCTAACGTGTGGCCCCGGTGAACTCACCGGGGGGTGGGCATGGACCTCTTCGAGTGCGAGGCCACGTTCGAGGCTGACCCGGCCGCTGTCTGGGCGGTATGGACCGATGTGGCCCGCTGGCCCGAGTGGGATGTCAGCAAGGAGGTCGCCCGGCTGGACGGGCCGTTCGCGCCTGGGGTCTCCGGCTGGGCCAAGCAGCGCGCCAATCTGGGCGGCTCGTTCACCATCACCCTGGTGGACCCGGGCCGGCGGTGGGTGAGCGAGTGCCCCCTGCCGTTAGGCAAGGTCGTCTTCGACCACCTGCTGGAGCCGCTCACCGGCGGGCGGGTCCGGGTCGTCAAGAAGGTCGGGGTGCACGGCGGCTTCGCGCCACTGCTGCGCCTGTTCGCGCCCAGAATGCGCAGCGACATCGCCGGGTCCCTGGCCGCCCTGGGCTGCCAGGCCGCTGGCCGGCCGCAGCCCGGCCAGCCGCCCGCGGGCTCACGCCGCCGCGCCTGACCGCGGGCGGGCCCCTGGCGCCGCCGCGCTCGCCGTCATGCTCGCCTGATCGCCGGCAGAGGTGCAGCCCCGAGCAGTCCCGGCAGGCGGCCCACTGGGAAGCCGGGGCTGCGGTGGCCGTCCCGGCCGGTCATGGTGCGCGCCGCCACCAGCGCGTTGAGGACGCTCTCCTCCACGCACTGCACCACCGCCTCGTACAGGGCGTCCATCAGCCCCCACGGGACGAACTCCAGGCTCGGCAGCGGATCCGGCACCGCGCCGGCCGCGTCGATGGCGCTGTCCAGCGCCCCCGCGTTGCTGGCGGAGAACGCCAGGAACAGGTCACCGGAGAAGTGGCTGCCGGTGGTGCCGGTGCGGGCCAGGCCGAGCGGCACCCGGCGGGCCAGCGCCTTGCACTGCCCCGGCAGCAGCGGCGCGTCCGTGGCGACGATGGTGATGCAGGACCCGGCCCCGGGCGGGGCGAGCCAGGCCGTGTCCTCCATCGGGTTGTCCGCGGCGAGCACCTCGCCCAGCCGCCGGCCCGCGATCACCAGCTCGCGGCGGCTGCCGAAGTTCGCCTGCATCAGCGTGCCCACCGTGTACGTCCGGCTGCCGAGCGGCACCAGCCGTGACGCAGTCCCCGTTCCCCCTTTGAATCCATAGCAGTTCATGCCGGTACCGCCGCCGACCGAGCCTTCGGCCAGCGGTCCGGTGCCGGCCCTGTCCAGGGCGGCCATGGCGGTCGCGGGGGTGACGTGCGGCCCGTTGATGTCGTTGAGGTAGCCGTCCCAGGTCTCCGCGACCACCGGCAGATGCCACCGGGCGGCGAGCCGGGGGTGCTGGCGGATCGACCACTCGATGATCCCGCGGTGCACCGGCCCCACCGCGTGGGTGTTGGTGAGGCCGACCGGCAGGGACAGCGCGCCGGTCTCCTCCAGCCAGGCGGTGCCGGTCATCTCGCCGTTGCCGTTGAGCGAGTGCCAGCCGGCCGGGCAGGACCGGCCCACGCCGGCCCTGCCGAGCGGGAGCACCGCGGTCACCCCGGTCCGCACCGGGCCCCGGCCCGGCACCAGCGGCCCGTCCCCGGCGACGAGGGTGGCGTAGCCGACCTCCACCCCCGGCACGTCGGTGACCGCGTTCCACCGCCCCGGCTCGCCCTGGCAGGGGACGCCCAGGTCGCGGGCACGGGGCGGGGTGGCGGCGGGGGAACCCGCCGCCTCAGTGGGCTGACTCATGGCTCCCCGGTGCGTCGATCTCCAGTATCGGACCCATCAGTATGCCGCCCGGCTCGGCTGTGGCTTGCTCGGCGGGCGCGTGCTCGTCATGCGGGGCCGCGGGCATGGTCCACCGGGTGCCGCGCTGGCGGTGCAGGTAGGCGTAGTAGTAGGCGTACCCGGCGGCGAGCGCGCCGGCCGCGATGATCACCTGCCACGGGTTGGCGAGCCACAGCTCGTAGGTGACGTAGCCGAGGGCCGCGATCACGGCCACCGGCGCCAGCGGCCACCAGGGCATCCGGTAGCGGGCGTGGGCGGTCGTCCCGTTGCGGCGGCCGGCGATGGCCGACAGCGCCACGATCAGGTAGAGCGCGACCAGGGTCGCGCCGGTGGCCGTGATCAGCGCGTTCAGCGGGACGAGCGCGCCCACCACCGCCGCGGCCGCGCCGACCAGCAGGGTCGCGGTGACCGGTGTCTGCAGCCTCGGGTGCACGTAGGCCAGGGCCCTGCTGACCGCGTCCGGGTAGGCCCGGTCCCGCGCCGACCCGAACACGGTGCGCCCGGCCTGCAGGGTGATGGCGACCACCGCGTTGATGATCGCCAGCGCGATGCCCAGGCTCACGATCGTGTTCACGGCCGTGCCCGCGCGGGCGGTCACGAAGTACTGCATGGGCGCGGGGCTGCCGATCAGCCTGGCCAGGTCAGGGGCGCCCAGGATGACCGCGGTGGTGGGGATCAGCTCCGCCGCGACGGTGATCGCCAGCGACCACATGATGGCGCGGGCGATGCCGCGGGAGGCGTTGCGGGTCTCCTCCGCGAAGTACACGGCGGCGCCGTAGCCGTTGTAGGCGAAGATCGCGGTGGCGGTCTGCGCGGCGACCAGCCCGAGGCCGGCCGAGACCAGGGTGCCGCTGCCGCCCACGGCCTGCGCGTGGAACAGGGTTGTCACCGGCCTGGACACGTGGAAGACGCCCAGCAGGGTGAGCACCACCAGGGCCGCCATCTCCAGCACCAGGAACGTCCCGGTCACCCAGGCGTTGGTGCGGATGTTCGCCACGGCGAGGATGGCGCACACCGCGATCACCGCGACCCCGGCCCACTTGGAGTCGGCGCCGGAGACCGCGGCGGCCAGGTACTGGCCGGTGCCCAGGGCGATGACGGCGATGATCAGGACCAGGCTCAGCGCGTTCATCAGGAACAGCGCGAAGCCGGTGCTCTTGCCGAGAACCCGGGCGGCGAAGGAGTACTCGCCGCCGGCGATCGGGAACGCCGACGACAGCTCGGCGTAGCAGAAGGCCATGAAGATCCCGACCACCGCGGCCGCGGTGAAGGCCAGGAACGACGCTCCGCCGATGGCCGCCAGCACGGCCGGGATGATGATGAACACGCTGGAAGCGGGCGTCACCGATGACAGCGTGATGAGGACGTTGCCGCGCAGCGACAGCGAGCGGGACAGCTCCTGCGGGTACTGTTCGGCGGCCGGGCCGGCCGGGGCCGGCGCGGGCAGCGGGTGGTCAGCGCTCATGGCTTCCTCGTCCTGCCGAAGTTATTTGTCGATACATTCGACGAATAACGTCTCGCCTGTCAAGGGCGGCAGCGGTACCTTTTTCCCGTCGGGCGCAGCGGATGGCGCTGCGCCCCGCCCCCGGCCCGGAGGTCCGTCCCCATGCCCAGGCAGCGTGACCAGGCTGCTCGCCGCAAGCACCTGCTGGAAGCCGCCGTGCAGGTCATCAACGACCGCGGCCCGTCCCGGATGCAGATGAAGGACGTCGCGGACGTGGCCGGGATGGCGACCGGGTCGGTGTACTACTACTACGACAACATCGACGAGATCCTGCGGCACGTGCACGCCATGGCGTTCGACCGCTACTACACCGCCCGGGTGGAGGCGGTCGCCGGTCTCACCGATCCGCGCGACAAGATCCGCACCATGGTGGACATGGGCCTGCCCCGGCCCGAGGACCGGGCCCTGTCCCTGGCCCTCTACCAGGTCATGGTGGCCAAGGCCCGCGACCCCCAGCACGCCGAGATCATCACCGGCCTGTGCGGCGAGCAGCGGCGCCTCTACCAGGACCTGCTGGACGAGGGCACCGCGGCCGGCCACTTCCGGCCCATCATCTCCACCAGGAGCATCGCGGAGAACCTGATCTCCCTGGAGGACGGCTACGGCCTGGGCCTCGCCACCGGCAACCACGACTATGACTACAGCCAGGCGCGGCACCTGGTCCTGGAGGCCGCAGCGCAGTGGACGCGGTGCCCGGAACTGCTGGCTGAACGCTGACCGGTAATCCGGGCGCAGGACCTGTCCTTTAGGGCGGGGGCAGCCCCGACGGTCAGGCCGGATGCTGCTGCTGCTCGATGTACTGGCGGATGATGCTCAGCGGGGTACCGGTGCATGAGGCGGCGAAGTAGGACGTGGACCAGAAGTGCCCGTGCATGCTTGCGCGGTTCACCTGGCTGGTGAATTCAGTTCGCAGCTTGCGGGCCGACGCGCCCTTGAGGGAGTTCATCAGCGCGGACACGGCGAACTTCGGCGGGTACTCGGTCAGGCGCATGTGGGCTCCCCGTTGACCTCCTGCAGTTCCCGCGCCGGAGTCTGCGCAGGCCTTCCGCATCGCGGCCTCGCAGCAGGAAGCATGGCGTCATCAAGTACGCCGCGCCGGTATTTCGTCACGATGACCAAGTGAACATCCAAGGCAGGAAACACGTGTCTGCCATGCGTGCAGTAACCGCCGGATGTCGTAGGCCAATGACATGCTGGCTTGGTGCGGCAGGTGAGGTACACCTACAGGCTCCGCGTGTCGGCCACCGCCGAACGCGCACTGCGTGCCGAGTGGGATAGGTGCCGGTGGGTGTGGAACCAGTGTGTTGCCGAGTCACGCCAGGCATGGAGGGAACAGCGCGCGTGCGGCCCGGCTGGCCTGGACAAGATGCTCACGGGCTGGCGCGCGGAGCACGGCTGGCTGCGCGAGGGGTCGTCTGTCGCGCAGAAGCAGGCGATCCGCGACTTCGGCAAGAGCCGGGCAAAGGCGCTCAAGGACCGCAAGAACAAGATCCCGGTACCCCAGCGCGCGGGTCTGCCGCAGTTCCGCAAGCGCGACCGGTCCGCGCCGACGATGAACTACACGAAGCAGGGGTTCTCGCTCCGCCACGGCCGCCTGATTGTCGCTGGCGGGATCTCGCTGCGCGTCGTCTGGTCCCGCGCGCTGCCGTCGGTGCCGAGTTCGGTTCGCGTCTGCCAGGACTCGCTAGGGCACTGGTATGCATCGTTCGTCGTCCAGGCCGGGCCCGAGCCCCTGCCGGAAACCGGCAAGGCGATCGGCATCGACTGGGGCGTGACGGACATCGCGATCACCACCAGCGGCGAGCACGACCTCCCGCACCCTGAGTTCGCGAAAAAGTCCGCCGCGAAGCTGGCGAAATACCAGCGTCAGATGGCCCGCCGCAAGCCGCACAAAGGCAAGCCCGCGTCGGCTGGATACAAGCGCGCCAGGCGTCAGGCTGCGAAGGTGCACGCCAAGGCCGCCGCCCAGCGGCAGGACACCTCTCGCAAGTGGGCGAAGAAGGTCGTCCGGGACTTCGATCAGGTCGCCGCCGAGGACTTCCGCCCGAAGTTCCTGGCGAAGTCCGCGATGGCCCGCAAGGCAGCCGACGCGGCCATCGGGTCGGCCAAGTCAGGCCTGCTGGAGATGGCAGCCAAACACGGCCGGATCGTCCATCTCGTGCACCCAGCCCACACAACCACCGATTGCAGCGCCTGCGGCGCGAGAGCCAAGCAACGCCTGCCGCTGTCGCAGAGAACATACACATGCAGCTCATGCGGCACCGTCCTGCCCAGGGACAAGAACAGCGCCGCCGTGATGCTCACCAGGGCTGGTCTCACCCCTGCTGGTGCTGATCGGATAAGACCCCATGCGGCGTAGCCGCAAGGGGCGCCGTGAGCCAGAAATCCCCGTCATTCACCGCGGGGAGGACGTCAAAGCGAACCCGGTTACCACCGGCGCGGGCTGATCGGGCAGGCTGGGGGCATGCCAGAGCCCCTGACCCTGATGGCCGTGCACGCGCACCCCGACGACGAATCCTCCAGCACCGGCGGGGTGCTGGCCACCTACGCCGCCCAGGGCATCCGCACCGTGGTCGTGACCTGCACCAACGGTGAGTTCGGGGACGCGCCGGGCGGCGTCAAGCCGGGCCAGGACGGCCACGAGGCCGAGGCGGTGGCGCAGCTGCGGCTGGCCGAGCTGCGCACCGCCACCGGCATCCTCGGCGTCACCGACGTGGAGGTGCTGGGATACCACGACTCCGGGATGCCCGACTGGGACTACAAGGACCGGCCCGAGGCGTTCTGCAACATCCCGATGACCGAGGTGACCGGCCGGATCAGCGCACTGATGGAGAAGTACCGGCCGCAGGTCGTGGTCAGCTACGACACCAAGGGCCCATACCAGCACCCCGACCACGTGCGGGCAGGCGAGGCCGCCGCGATCGCGGCGGCCGATTCCGGCATCCCGGCCAAGTTCTACCTGACCGCCATGCGCGGCAGCGACTGGCAGAAGGTCTGGGAGGCGCTGCGGGAGCTCGGCGCGGACGTACCGGGCCCGCGGGACATCACGGACGAGATGCGCCAGCAGATGGCCGAGCTGGAGGCCCGGATCACCACCACCGTGGACATCCGGCCGGTGCTGGCCCGCAAGCGCGAGGCCCTGCTGGCGCATGCCAGCCAGATCGCCGAGTCCTGGTTCACCAAGATCCCGCCGGAGATCGCCGAGTCCGCGTTCGGCCGGGAGAGCTTCATCCGGGCCAGCGACAGCACCGGCGCCCCGGTGCCCGAGGATGACCTGTTCGCTGGCCTGCGCTGAGCAGCGGCGCGGGCACAGCCCGTGGCGTGGCATGGTGGAGAGGTGAAGTTCTACGCCCTCGGCGGCGGGTTCGTGGGCTTGCTCGTCCATCTGTTCATCTGGCGGATGATCTGGCGGCTGGCCCTGACGCTGTGGCGCATCCCCACCTTCGGCCCGATCATAGTCGGCCTCATCGGGGTCAGCGTGGTCACGCTGCTGGTCCTGCGGGCCGCCGGGGCCGGGCCCTGGCGCAACCGGCGCCGCCGGGGCGGCCTGTTCCGCTACGGCAGCGGGAACGGCCCGCGCGACTGGTGACCCGGGCGCCGGTCAGGCCCGCGGCCGCCGGCGGGGCGGCGCGGGCGGCACCGGCTTGCCGGCCAGCGCGCGGTCCCGCGGGATGGTCACCAGCTCGCCGGAGGCGCGGCGGACGCTGAACGAACCCTCGTCAGCGGCCTCCAGCATCCCCAGCACGTCGGCGACCTCGTCGCCGCCGTCCCGGCCCGGGCGGCGCCAGCGGATCACCACCCGGCTGCCCACGTCCGCGGCGGTCAGCCGCACCTCCATCCGGTACCGCAGCGCGCCCGGCCTGCCCGGCTGCGGAACCCGGGCGGAGTCGTTCACAGCTCACCATCCTCGCATGGCAGTCGGCGACTGTTTACACTAACCTTGTAGTACAAATCTGCGCACACCTGGGCGTCCCATGCGGGATCTGCCCGACGGCTGGCATGCCTGAAGGCCCTTGACTTGAGCGGCCCACCGCGCATTGACAGTCGCCCCGCTATTTATTACAAATAAAGTAGTGCAAATATGACGCAAGGAGGCCGTGATGACCGTGCTGAGCCAGGCACCCGGGCACGGGGAACCAGCCCGGCTGACCGGCCTGCCCGAAGGGCCACCGTGGACGCTTGCCGATGAGCACGTGCTCCTGCTGCGGCAGATCACCTCGCGGGCACGGGACGTGCTGGCCGCGGCCACGGACGGCCAGTGGCCAGCCGCCGAGCTGGCGTCGCTGGCCGGCTATGCCCGGGCGGAGCTGCTGCGGCAGGCCGCTGAGGAAGAGGCACTGCTGTTCCCGGCCAGCCCGCCGCCCATCACCGCCCGGCTCGCCCGGGACCACGTACGGCTGCGGGCTGTCACTGATCTGCTGACCCGGGCGGCTGCCGGGGAGCAGAGCCTGTCCCCCGGCCAGCTCGCGGTGGCCACCAGGGATTTCGTGGACCAGCTCGAATATCACCTGAGTGCCGAGGAGAAGCTGCTCGCAGCGGGTCAGGCTCCGCGCAGCGTGCCAGCCATCGCCTCGCTCGCAGCCGGGCAGCTGGCCACGTCAGGACCATCGGCCCGTGCCGGAGCATGAGTTTCCGGGGCAGCCTGGCATCGTCAGTGGTGCGCAGCGGGAGGGGTAATCATGGCACCGCACTGCGATTCGATGGACGGCCCGGTCGTCACAGCTGCCCGGCAAGCCCTGGAGCGCCAGGACGTCAGCATCGTGCTCCCGTTCGTCAGGAAGGACGGCGAGGAGGAGGTAACCCGCGCGTTCGAGGCCGCCGGGAAGGCCCGCCGGCAGGGGGCTGACGCCCGGGAAGTCGCTGACCTCTACTTCTTCGAGACCGTGGTCCGCGTCCACCGGGCCGGGGAGGGCGCGCCCTATACCGGGCTGAAACCAGCCGGGCTGGCAGAAGGGCCCGTCATCCCGGCTGCCGAGCTGGGCATCGAGAGCGGCAGCCCGGACCAGCTCAAGGACCTGCTCGCCCGGCATGTCCGGGACGAGATTCAGCGCCGGTTCGATCACGTGATGGCGCTGAAACCCGCGGCGGGCCAGGACGTGGAGCACGCACGCGAGTACGTCGAAGCCATGCTCGGGCTGGAGGTCTGGGCCAGCAGCCTCTATCAGGCGGTCCTGGCGCCCGCGCATGCAGGCCACGGCGGGCACCAGCACAGCTGACTGCCCTTCCGCGCGTGGCTGGCGGCACGGCGCGGCGGCGGATTCCCTACGAGTCCCAGCGGCCGGCCAATTCGGCGGTGAGGGCGGGCCAGACCACCGGGTCGTGGCCTGGCACCAGCCGGTAGCCGCCGGCTGCGGCGAGCTGCTTGAGCTTGCGGATCTGCGCCACGCTCACCTCCGGCGGGGCATCGACCCGGCCGCCGACCGCCACCTCGCGCTCGATGTTCTCGGTGAGGTCGGCGGCGTCGAAGGCGAACACGAAGCCGCCGCCGCCCACCGACTCGTCCAGCGACACCACGAAGCTCTGATGCCCGGGCGTGTGGCCGGCGGTGAGCACGGCGGTCACCCCTGGCGCGATCCCGGTGTCCCCGTCCGCGATGCGCCAGTCGATCCGGGGGTCGTCGAAGTCGACCCGGAAGATCCCGTCGCGCTCCGGCGCGGGCGGGGCGGACATGCCGAAGTCCAGCTCGGCCCGCTGGATGTGCACCGGCACCCGGCCGGCGAAATGCTTGAGCCCGCCCGCGTGGTCGTTGTGCAGGTGGCTGACGGCGACCGCGCGGACGTCCGCCAGCGCGATCCCGGCCTCTGCCAGCGCCTCCTCCAGCGGCTCCCCCGGGCCGGGCAGCACCGGCTGGATCAGCGGGTCGCCGTGGAAACGCGCCCGCAGCGCGGGGTCGCGGATGAGCGCGGTGTTGAACCCGGTGTCCAGCAGCACCCAGCCGCCGTCGCACTGCAGCAGCACCCCGGGCACCGGCTCGCGCAGCATCTCGGTGCCGGACGCGCCCTCTACCGACACGGACTTCGGGAGGTCCTCCCAGCCCAGCGTGAGCAGCACGATCCGGCGCACCCCGGTTCCCATGACCCGCCTCCTTCGCGGCCGGCCGCCCCGCCCGGTGCGGGACGGCCGGCGCTGCGCTCCGGTCTCCAGCGGACCTTAGCGCCTGCCGGAGGGCGCGCAGGGGCTGCGGGAGCCCGGGTCAGTTGCTGCTGAGCCAGGTGACGCTGAACTTCCCCCCGCCGCTCAGGCCGGACACGCTGTCCTTGGCCTGGCCGCTGCTGTTGGTCATGACAATCTTCGTCGGGTGGTAGTGACCGATGTAGTTGCCGTCCACCTTCGCACTGGTGAAGTGCACCGTCCCGAAGTCGGCCAGCGGGAGCACGCCCAGGGTCGAGGACGGCGCCTCGGCGATCACCTCGGCGGAGGCGTTGCTCGCCCCGGTCAGGGTGGCCTGGATCGCGTGCCGCCAGCCGCGGGTGGTGTCCGCCAGCACCAGCGTGTAGTGACCGCTGCCGTGGTAGGCGACCGACGCGCTGAAGTGGTCACCGGGGCGCACCTTGTTGCTGAAGTTCACCGGGTACGACGGGTACATCTCATACCAGGAGTAGTACTGGGCGCTGCCGCCGGAGCAGTCCACCTCGCTGCCGGTCTGCTCGACCGTGCTGCTGCCGTAGCCGTCCAGCCCCACCCAGAAACTGGAGTACTCGCTGCCGGTGCTGCCCGAGCACATGCCCTTCGGCTCCACCCAGTTCGCCGACACCTTGGTGTAGTGACCCCCGGACGCGGCGTACCCGGACCAGTTGGTGGAACTGACGGCGTGCGCGAGCGGCGCGAAGCCGCTGCTGCCCGGCCTGATCAGGTGGGCGACCGGCCGGATCAGCCGCAGCAGCCCCGGTTGCCCGGAATGCCGCGCGCCGGGCGCGTGCGCCGCGGCGGGCACCGCGGCCGCACCCGCGGCGCCGGCGGTGGCGATTAAGCCGGTCAGCAGGCTCACACCAGCGAGGGATAGGCACCATCTGCGTAGCATGCGGCTCCTCATCGGGACGTGCTGATGACGGGCGACGCCGGCGGCGCCTCCCCCTTGCGCCGGGTGATACCTGCCGTCGTGCTGCTGCGTTAGGTCATCGCGGCAGCACGATAGGTGATGACGATTATCGGGCATAGCCGGGCAGAGCCGTGGCAGATCTGAAAAGCCCGTCCCGGCCCGGCTCGTCAGGTACTGCGCAGCCAGGTGGCGCTGAAGTTCTGGCCGCCGCTCAGGGCCGACACGGTGTCCTTGGCCCGCCCGGCGCTGTCCACCATGGTGATCTCCGCCGGGCTGGCGTTGCCGATGGGCGACCCGTTCACCGTGGCAGCGGAGAAGTTCACGGTGCCGAAGTCGGTCAGCGGCAGCACGCCCCCGGAGGAGGAGGGAGCTTCCGCGATCACCTCGGCCGAGGAGTTGGCGGCCCCGTGCAGGGTCGCGCTGACGATGTGGCTCCAGCCCTGGGTGGCGTCGGTCAGCGTCAGCGTGTAGCTGCCGCCGCCGTTGTAGGTGACCGAGCCGGTGAAGTGGTCTCCCGGCCGCACCGGGTTGCTGAAGTTCACCGGGTAGGCCGGGTACATCTCATACCAGGAGTAGTACTGGGCCCTGCCACCGGAGCAGTCCACCTCGCTGCCGCTCTGCTCGACCGTGCTGCTGCTGTAGCCGTCCAGGCCGACCCAGAAGCTCGAATACTGGCTGCCGCTGGAGCAGGTGCCGGTGGGTTCCACCCAGCTGGCTGAGACCTTGGTGAACGTGCCGCCGGACGCCGCGTACCCGGACCAGTTCGTTGACGTGGCGTTCGTCAGCGGCCGGGCCGCGGCCGGCCGGGCGGCGCCCGGGGCGGCCGGCCCCACCTGCACGCCGGGGCGTATCAGCCGGGCGGCGGGCCGGACGAGGCCGGCCGTCCCTGGCCTGGCCGGCCGGGGCGCCGCCGCCGCGGCCGTGGCACAGGCCAGCGAGCTCGCGAGCAGGACAGCGCCGGTCCCCAGCTGAACGCACCTTCTCCATAACATCCGGGCTCCCATGAGGATGGTCGGGGCGGCGCGGCGCTGCCGCCGCTATGGCCGCCATAAGCGAAGGGTCATCGAGACCGTACGATACGTAATATTAATTGCTAAACAATGAACTGGTAAAGCTCTGGTAGATCCCTTAGCTCGCGGCCGTCCCGGAGGGCACGGCAGGCGCCGGGTCAGCCGCTGCGCAGCCAGGTAGCGGTGAAATTCCGTCCCCGGCGCAGCGGGGACACCTTGTCCTTGGCCTGCCCCGTCTCGTTCACCATGATGATCCGGACCGGGCTGAGCCTGCCGACAGCCGTGCCGTCCGCCCGCGCGCCGCTGAACCGGGCGGTCCCGAAGTCCGCCAGCGGCAGCACCCCGAGGCCCGACGACGGCGCCTCCGCGATCACCTCGGCCGAGGAGTCCGCCGCACCGGTCAGCAGCGCGCTGACCGTGCGCCGCCAGCCGCGGCTGATGTCCGCCAGGATCAGCGTGTAGCGGCCGCGGCCCCGGGCGGTGACCGACGCGGCGAAGCGGTCACCGGGCCGCACCCGGTTGCGGAAGTAGACCGGGAACGCGGGATACATCTCGTACCAGGCCTCGTAGTGGGCCCTGGTGCCGATGCAGTCCACCTCGGTTCCGGTCTGCTCGACCGTGCTGCTGCTGTAGCCGTCCAGGCCCACCCAGAAGCTCGAGTACTGGTCGCCGCCGGTGCAGGTGCCATGCGGCTCCACCCACCTGGCCGACACCCTGGTGAATCTGCGGCCCGCCGCCGCGTAGCCGGACCAGTTGGCGGAGCCCACCACCCGGGGCCGCGGCGGGCCGGCCGCGGCCCGGCTGGCCGGGCGGCCGCCCGGCGCGCGCGGCCCCCCGGGCTGGATCCCACCCACCTGGCCGCGCGGGGCCGGGCCGGGCCGGCCGGGCGGGGCCCCGGCCCGCGCCGCGGCAGGCGCGGCGGCCGCCGCGGGCACCAGCACACCCGCGATGAAGCCGGCCCCGGCCACCGGCAGGCAGCAGCGCCGGACAGTCATCAGGAACCCACGCTCCGTAATCTTCATAGGCGATCGTCTGCCTCCCGGTTGACGGGGCGGAGGGTCAGCCGCTGGTGGCTTCCGGCGCGGGGCGCATCCATCCGGTCTCGCCCGGCTGCCGGGCGCTGGTGCCCTGCCCGGGGACAGCGTCCAGCGCGGTGCCTGCCACGATGGTGTCCGAGATGCTGCGGAGCAGGGACCGGACGGTCGCCGACGCCGCCCGGTGCAGCACCATCCGGTCGATGCCCGACCCCACGGCGGCCAGCGGCGGCCGGTAAGCGCCGGTGAAGGTCAGCCGGGTGCGGCCGTCGTCAGCCGGGGTCAGCATCAGGTTCGCGTCCAGCACGGGGAAGAGCCTGCCCATGACCCCGGTGGCCTCCCACCGCAGCGGCAGGACCATCGAGTCCTCCCGCGGGATCGGGTCCAGCAGGCGCACCCGCACCAGCTTGGAAGCGCCGATCACGTCGCCGAAGGGCCCGACCCGCGCCAGGCCGACGAGCCCGTCCGCGTACGCCTGGCCCGAGGCATCCCGCAGCCAGCCGCCGTGAGCGAGCGCCGCCAGACCCGCCCGGGCAGCCGGAAAGCTGACCCGGAGCATGGTGTCATGGCTCACGAACATGCAGCCAGTCAGCCACCTGCAAGTCCCGCCCGCCAGGGGACCAAGGTCCCGTACCGGACGGCAATGGTCTCCTGCCTCCTGGCTGCTGTCAGCCGTACTTGCGGCCAGGGCCCTGCCGGTGCAGCCGCCACCAGGCCACGATCGCGAACGCCACGCCGAGCGCCAGCAGCGCACACATGTCCAGGGCCCAGGCATGGAGCGTGTGGTTCCACAGCGGGTCGGTGGGGTTGCCGGGCGCCGGGGGCGTCAGCTTGTTCAGGGTCGACGTGGACGCGGTGGCGGCGAATCCCCATCGCGACGGCGACAGCCAGGACACCTGTTCCAGCCCGGCCTTGCCCGCGATGCTGAACACGCCGCCGGTGAGGATCACCTCCACCACCACCAGCACCATCAGCAGCGGCATCGTCTTCTCGGACGTGTTGACCGAGGCGGAGATGACCAGCCCGAGCGCCATCGACACGACCGCCAGCAGGCCGATCGCCAGGATCAGCTCGACCAGCGGCAGCGCCTTGACCACCGACCCGCTGTGCGGCATCTTGCGGCCGATCAGCCCGATCAGCACCATCACCCCGGCCTGCAGCCCGCTGATGAACCCGAGCACCGCCAGCTTGGAACCGAGGTAGGCGGCGGGCGACAGCCCGGCTGCCCGCTCCCGGCTGTAGATGGAGCGCTCCTTGACCAGTTCCCGGACCGAGTTGAAGGCACCGGCGAAGCACGCGCTGATGATCAGGATGAGCAGCAGCGACGTGGCGGCGGGGTTGGTGCCGGTCACCGCGGCCGCCGCGTGCGCGGCCGCGCTCGGGGCGGCGGATGCGTGGGCGCCGTGCGTGGCGGCCGCGTGCGCGGCGTGCGTGGCGGTGGCGTGCGCCCCGTGGCTGGCGGCCGCGTGCGCCCCATGAGTCGCCTTGCCCCCGTGCGCCGGGCTGGGTCCGGGGGACGGGCCGTGCCGTGCGCCGGCTGGCACCGGCCCGGGTGCCAGCCCGTTCTTATCGGGCAGGACGAGGATCACCCCGCCGAGCACGACCGGCGCGCCGGCCAGCAGGCCGAGGAACACCCGGTCGGACGAGATCACCGCCAGGTACCGCCGGCACAAGGTGCTGAACTGGGAGAGCTTGTTCTTGGACGACGGCGGCGGGGGCGGCGTGCCCCGCTGCGCCTGGCCTGCCGCCCGGCCTTCCATGGCCGCCGCGACGTACTGGGTGTACCAGCGTGACTGCCGGTACTCCGCCTGCCAGTCCCGGCTGGGCTCGTTGTCGAAGGCCTGGAAGACCTCGGCCCAGCCCGGCTTGTTGAAGTGCTTGAGGCCCTCGCTGGGCGGGCCGAAGTAGGCGATCTTCCCGCCGGGCACCAGCACCAGCAGCCGGTCACAGATGTCGAGGTTGGCGACGCTGTGGGTGACCACGATGACGGTGCGCCCGTCGTGGGCCAGGCCCGCCATCATCTCCATGACCGACTTGTCCAGGCCGGGGTCCAGGCCGGAGGTCGGCTCGTCGAGGAACAGCAGCGACGGCTTGGTCATCAGCTCCAGTGCCACGTTGACCCGCTTCTGCTGGCCGCCGGACAGCCGGTCGGTGCGGGTCTCGGCGTGCGCCTTCAGCGAGAGCTCCTCCAGCACCTCGTCCACCCGGTGGTAGCGCTCGGCCTTGCTGGTGTCCTTGGGGAAGCGGAGCTCGGCGGCGTAGCGCAGGGCGCGGCGGGCGGTCAGCTGGGTGTGCAGGATGTTCTCCTGCGGCACCAGGCCGATCCGGTGCCGCAGCTCGGCGTAGTGGGTGTACAGGTCGCGGTTGTCGTACAGGACCGACCCGTCGGTGGCCGGCCGCATCCCGGTCAGCGCGCCCAGCAGGGTGGACTTGCCCGCGCCGCTGGGGCCGATGATGCCCAGCAGGCAGCGCTCGCCCAGCGGGAAGCTCACGTGGTCCAGCAGCACCTTGCCGCTGGGCAGCCGCACCGACAGGTCCCTGGCCGCCAGGGACACGTCGCCGGTGTCGATGAACTCCTGCAGCTCCTGGCCGACCAGATGGAAGGTCGACGAGCCGACACCGACGATGTCGCCTTCGGACAGCGGCGCGGCGCTGATGCGCTGGCCGTTGACGAACGTGCCGTTGTAGCTGTCCAGGTCGACGATCTGGTACATGCCGCCGAGGTTCCGCAGCTCCGCGTGGTGCCGCGAGACACCGAGGTCGTTGACCACGATGTCGTTGTCCGGCGACCGGCCGATGCGCAGCACCTTGGCGGGCAGCGGGCGCACCACGCTGGGCTCACGCGGCGGCGCCAGCGACACCGAGGGCGGCCGGAGCGCACCGCCGGGCGGGGCGGCGGCGCCGTCCCCGCCCATCGGGCTCATGCCGCCGGCCGGGCTCACCGCGATCTGCGTCGGCGGCCGGGCCGGCTTCCCGGCCCCGGTGACAGTGCAGGTCAGCACCGGCCCGTCAGCCGGATGGCCCAGCCGGACCAGGCACTCCCCGCTGATCTCCATGCGGTTCACCCGCTGGGTGCCGGCGTAGGTGCCGTTGGTGCTGCCATTGTCGGTAAGGACCCACCGGCCGTCTTCGAGCCGGAGGAAGGCGTGCTGCCACGACACCCGGGTGTCGTCCAGCACGATGTCAGCGTCCGGATCGCGGCCGATCACGTACGAAGGGCCAGCGGCCAGGCTTCGGTCAGATCCCTGGGAACGGACCACCAGCGGTGGTGCGGACCCCCCCGAAAGGGACTTCTCGGTCTCCACGCGCCAACTGTAGAGGGATTCAAGTCAAAGTAAAATGGATTGGGCCGCATCAGCCCGCCGCTGTCCAGCGGTGTCTCCGCCCCGGCCGGCAGCGCGGCCGGAAATCCGCCCCCGCCGCGCCTGGCAGCAGGCCTGCCTCGCCCCCATACTGGTATGGTCCCGGGCAATCCGGCTCGCTCACGGCGCGCTGCCCGGACCCCGCTGCGCCTCTTGTGCCGGCCCGGGTCACGGCAGCGCTGGCGCCGGGGAAGGGGCTGAGCACGGGGAGGCGCAGTGGGTGACGAGAGTCCCACGTCGGCAGCAGGCTTCGGCAAGGGGTCACGCGTCGCCGGCTACCGCATCGAGGAGGAGCTCGGCCACGGCGGCATGGCCGTCGTCTACCTCGCCCACGACGCCCGGCTGGACCGGCGGGTCGCGCTCAAGGTCCTGGCCCCCGACCTGGCCCAGGACCAGGCGTTCCGGCAGCGCTTCAT
This sequence comes from Gemmatimonadota bacterium, assembly GCA_050257395.1. Taxonomy (GTDB): domain Bacteria; phylum Actinomycetota; class Actinomycetes; order Streptosporangiales; family Streptosporangiaceae; genus JAIRTY01. Next base: position 20,529 of record JBLMWU010000214.1, read on the forward strand.
CCGGGAGTCACGGGCCGCGGCCGCCGTGGACCATCCGCACATCATCCCGATCTTCGAGGCCGGCGAGGCGAACGGGGTCCTGTTCATCGCGATGCGCCTGGTCCGGGGCGGCGACGTGCAGACGCTCATCGACCGCCACGGCGGCCTGCCCGCCGCGCGGGTCTGCCAGCTCGTGGCCCAGGTGTCGTCGGCCCTGGACGCCGCGCACGCCCACGGCCTGGTGCACCGGGACGTCAAGCCCGCCAACATGCTGCTGGACTCGGCCGCCGGCGGCGACGAGCCCGACCACGTCTACCTGTCCGACTTCGGGCTGAGCAAGCGCGCGCTCAGCAGCACCGAGCTGACCTCGGCGGGCCAGTTCCTGGGCACCCTGAACTATGTCGCGCCCGAGCAGATCGAGGGCCGCCCGGTCGACGGGCGCACCGACCTGTATGCGCTGGGCTGCTCCGTGTACTCCATGCTCTGCGGCGCGCCGCCGTTCAAGCAGGACGACTCGATGGCGATCATGTGGGCGCAGCTCTCGACGGCGCCGCCGCCGCTCACCCCCCGCCGGCCGGATCTGCCGGTGGCGGTGGACACCGTGATGGCCAAGGCGCTGGCCAAGGCGCCGGCAGACCGCTACCAGACGTGCCGGGAGTTCGCCAGCGCCCTGCGGCGGGCCTGTGGCCTCGGCCCGGCCGAGGCCGCCCGGCAGCCGAAGGCCCCGGAAGTCCGCGCCCCTACCCAGGCCGTCCGGCCCGCTGACCTGGCGGCGGCTGCTTCCGCCGGCCCGGGAGCCGCCCCGGCGCCCGCTGCCGGCCCCGCCGCCGCAGCTCCCGCCGCCGCGGCCCCCGCCGCCGGCCGGCCAGCCGCCGCGGGCCAGCCCGCCACCGGCCCGATGGCCGCCTCGGGCCAGCCCGCCGCCGGTGCGGCTCCCGCCGCCGCCGGCCTGCGCCCGGCCGGCCAGGCGGCGCCGGATTCCGGCGGTCAGCCCGTGACCAACCCGGTGCCGGTCACGGGTTCCCGGGGAGCCCCCGCCAGCGCATCCGCCGCCAAGGCGGCCACCGCCCAGCCGGGCAACGCCCAGCCGGGCGCCGCCGCCCCGGCAGCGAGCGGGCCGGCCCCCACCGCCGCGGCCCCCGCGCTGCCCGGCGGCCCGTCACCCGCCCTGTCCGGGGCGCCGACGTCGCCGTCACGCCCGCTGCCGCCGCCGGCGGACGCGGGGGCGCTGGCCGCGGCGGCGGCCCCAGCCACCCAGTACGTGCGGGCCTCGTCCGCGGGCCCGGTGCTGGACCGGCCGCGCGGCCCCGGCGGGACCGTGCTGGAGGGCTACACCCGGGGCGGCGGCCCGCCCCGTTCCCGCCGCCGCTCGCGGGCGCTCCTGCTGGTGGCCGGCATCGTGGTGGTGGCGGGCCTGGGCGGCGGCTACTTCCTGCTGCACGGCTCCGGCAAGGGCGGCCCCAAGCAGCACCACGCCGCCGCGCGGGTGCTCGCCGCCCCGGGCTGCACCACCCAGGTGGCCAAGGCGGCACCGGTCGCGCACACCCCGAGCCAGCTGGTCAGCATCGGCGGCCGGCCCTTCGACGTGGCGACCGCGCCGGGTGGTTTCGCGTTCGTGTCCATCGGCAGCGGCGTCATGGTGATGCGGACCACCGCCACGCCACCGGCCATCCTGTGGACCAGCCAGCTCACCCACGCCCAGGGCGAGGCGCTGACGCCCGACCGGCAGTACCTGGTGGTGGCGGACGGCAGCGGGATCGACGTGTTCCGGGTGCCGGACCTGGAACAGGGCCCGGCCACCCCGGTCGGCTCGCTGGCCAGCCCCGGGGACAAGCACGCGGTCGAGGTGGCGCTCACCCCGGACGGCCGGTACGCGTTCGTCACGTTCCAGAACACCGGCCACGTCGGCGTGTTCAACCTCCGGCAGGCACTCAGCTCCGGCTTCGGGCCCGCCGCCCTGGTCGGCACCATCGCGGTGGGCGCCCAGCCGATCGGCGTCACCACCTCCCCGGACGGCCGGTACGCCTACGTGACCAGCCGGGTGCCCGGGGCCCCGGCCAGCGCCAACGGCGGCGTGGTGAACGTGATCGACGTCGGCAAGGCCGTGCACCACCCGGCGTCCTCGGTGGTCAAAACGGTGGCGGCAGGCTGCCAGCCGGCCCGGGTCATCGCGTCGCCGGACGGCCAGCACCTATGGGTGAGCGCGGTCGGCTCGAACTCGCTGCTGGCCTACTCCGCGCCCAAGCTGATCAGCGACCCCCGGCACGCGCTGCTGGCCACGGTGGCGGTGGGGTCCCAGCCGCTCGGGCTGGCCTTCGTGAACCACGGCGCCCGCATCGTGGTGGCGGACTCCAACCGCGACCAGCCGGCCGGCGGCGCCTCGAACCTGGCCGTGGTGGACGCCGCCAAGGTGCTGGCCGGCCGGCCCGGCCTGATCGGCTACCTGCCGGCCGGGACGACCCCGCGGCAGTTCTCGCTGGCGCCGAACGGCCGCCGGCTGCTGGTCACAAACACGGATTCCGGGCAACTCCAGGTAATCAACGTCACTCATCTACCCTGAGCGTGTCCCAGGCCGAGCACGAGGAGTCCCTTTGCTCTCAGCGATGATCACGCAGGCGCCGCGCGCCGGGACCCGCATGCAGGCGGCAGTGCGGTGAGCGGCGACCGGACGCGCCCGATGCCGGCGCCGGGCCAGTACCCGGTGTATCAGCCGGCCGCGGTGAGACGGCGCAGCCGCTGGCCCTTCGTCGTCCTCGGCGTCGTCGTGCTGCTGCTCCTGCTGCTGGTCGGGGCGGACCGGGCGGCGGCCGCGTACGCGGGCAGCCAGGCCGCCCAGCAGATGAAGACGCAGGGGTTCCCGGGGAACCCGGACGTGACGATGGAGGGTTTCCCGTTCCTCACCCAGGTGGCGGCCCGGAACCTGCAGGACGTGCACGTCACCGCGAACAACGTGCAGGAGGGGCCGGTCAGCCTGAGCCTGAGCGGCGATGCGTACGGGGTGCGGCTCAATCCCGGCTACCAGAGCGGCACGATCACCCGGGTCAGGGGCACCGTCCTGATCGGCTTCGGCAGCGTGGCCGGCATCGCGCGCAACGCGGGCGCGTCGGGCGTGACGGCGTCGGCCGACGGCCCGAACCGGATCAAGTTCAAGGTGGACATGGCGGTCTTCAGCACCACCGTGATCGCGTCGGTCACCAAGACCGGCCCGAGCACCGTCCAGTTCCACGTCATCTCGGCGGGCGGGCTGCCCGCGTCGCTGCTGGGCTCGTTCGGCAACATGACCTTCACCATCCCGAAGCTGCCCTACGGCCTGACGGTGCAGAGCCTGAGCGTCACCAGCCAGGGCATCGTCGGCCACCTGACCGCCCGCAACATCCCGTTCAGCCAGTAACAGCGGCCAGCGAGGTGACCCCCGGGTGAGCCTGCAGGCCCCGCTGTGGCGGGCGATCGCGGTGTTCCGGTTCGCCTCGCTGGCCTATGCGGCGGTGCTGCTGGCCGGGAGCCGGGCGGATTACACGCATCCGGCCTGGGCGTGGGGCGTGCTGGCGGGGATGGCCGGCTGGACGGTGCTCACCACCGTCGCCTACGCCCGGCCCGCCCGGCGCGGCCGCCTGCTGCTGGCCGCGGACCTGGCGGTGACCGCGGCGGCGCTGCTGTCCACCGCGGCGCTGCAGGACCCGCGCAGCATCTCGGCGGGGGTCATGCCGGTGACCGCCACCTGGATGGCGGGACCGGTGCTGGCCTGGGCGGTCGCCTGGGGCATGGGGCCGGGCGCGGCGGCCGCGATCGTCCTGGCCGGCTGCGACCTGGCGCTGCGCCACCGGCTGCTGACCGGCCCGCTGTGGAACCGGGCCGTGAACGGATCGGTCCTGCTGCTGCTGGCCGGGGTGGTGGTGGGCTACATGTCGGCGCTGGCCGGCCGGGCCGAGCGGGCGCTGCAGCGGGCGACCGAGATTGAGGCCGCCAGCCGGGAACGCGAGCGGCTGGCCCGCGGCATCCACGACTCGGTGCTGCAGGTGCTGGCGCTGGTGCAGCGCCGCGGCGCCGAGGTCGGCGGGGAGGCGGCCGAGATCGGCCGCCTGGCCGGGGAGCAGGAGGCGGCGCTGCGGGCGCTGATCGCCGGGGAGGACGGCCCGCTGCCCCCGGCCGGCGAGCAGGACCTGCGGGCCCTGCTGTCCCAGCAGGCCACCGCCGACGTGTCGGTGGTGACCCCCGCGGAGCCGGTGCTGCTCACCGACGCCGCGGCCCGGGAGACGGCGGCCGCCGTGCGGGCGGCCCTGGACAACGTCCGCCGGCACGCCGGCCAGGCGGCCCGCGCCTGGGTGCTCGTGGACGACGAGGGCGCCGAGGTGAGCGTGACCATCCGGGACAACGGCCAGGGCATGCCACCGGGCCGGCTCGCCGAGGCGGCGGCCGAGGGCAGGCTCGGCGTCAGCCAGTCGATCTGCGGCCGGCTGCGCGACCTCGGCGGGTCGGCCGACATCCACTCCGGTCCCGGCGAAGGCACCGAGGTCCGCCTGCGAGTCCCCCGCGACCGTTCTAGGCTGCCCGCATGACAGGCCGGCCGAGCGAAACGGGCGCGGAGCGCCCAGGCGAGGGCCAGAAAACAAGAGTGATGGTGGTGGACGACCATCCGATGTGGCGCGACGCCGTGGCCCGCGACCTGTCCGAGGCGGGGTTCGAGGTGGCGGCTGCGGTGGGTGACGGCGCCCAGGCGCTGCGGGTGGCCGGCGCGGCCCGGCCGGACGTGGTGGTGCTCGACCTCCAGCTGCCGGACATGTCCGGGGTGGAGGTGACCCGCGGCCTGCTCGCCGCCCGGCCGGCCCCCCGGGTGCTGATCCTGTCGGCCAGCGCGGAGCACCCGGACGTGCTCGCCGCGGTCAAGGCGGGCGCGTCCGGTTACCTGATCAAGTCCGCGAGCCGCCCGGAGTTCCTGGCGGCCGTGCAGCGGACGGCCGGCGGGGATGCGGTCTTCTCCCCCGGCCTGGCCGGGCTGGTGCTCGGCGAGTTCCGGCGGCTCGCCAGCACGGCGGCGCCGGACACGCCCCGGCTGACCGACCGGGAAGCCGAGATCCTGCGCATGGTCGGGACCGGGCTGTCCTACAAGCAGATCGCCGAGCGGCTGGTGCTCTCCCACCGCACCGTGCAGAACCACGTCCAGAACACGCTGAGCAAGCTGCACCTGCACAACCGGGTGGAACTGGTCCGCTACGCGATCGAGCACGGGCTTGATGCCGGGCCCGGCGGGGGCGTGCCCTGATGCGTCACGAGGGGGGAGATGACGCTGCCGCCCCGCCGGGCCCGGCTGCCCGGTGACCGCGCCGGTCAGGCGCGGGACAGCAGCGGCAGCACGCGGCGCTGGAACGTGGTGTTGATCACCAGCGCGGAGGCGCCGTAGAACGCCAGCGCGGCGCTGAGGATCAGGAAGTAGCCGCCGATGTTGCCGATGACCGCCGGGCCGCCCACGTTCGGGACCGCTGCCAGCCCGAACCCGGGAACCAGCGCGAGCAGGATGGCGACGAACTCCAGGTTGACCGGCAGCGCCGCGACCGCCAGCACCAGCGAGATGTAGGCGAAGCAGAACAGCTCGATGCCGAGCAGCAGCTTGGTGCTGGCGACGGCCGGGAACAGCCCGCTGGCCTGGAACAGGTACCAGGTGGCGATCAGGGTGTTGTTCGCGCCGTAAGCGCAGAACGCGGTGCCCGCGAACGTGTTGCCCTTGCGCAGCGCCACCAGGCCGCCGATGAACTGGGCGATCCCGGCGAACACCAGCACCGGGGCCAGCGCCGCCAGCACGCCGGTCTGCAGCGGGATGAACCCGGCCAGCGGGATGGCGATCAGCAGGGTGCCGACCGCGAAGCCGAACAGGCTGAACCCGCCCGGCTCGCCCACCGACGCCTCTGACCGCTCCTGGAGCTCAAAGACCTGGTCCGCGGGCATTCCGCTGACCACCGGTCCCGCCTTGGTCCACCGTTCCAGCGGCCGCGAGCGGCCGTCGGCGGGGCGGGGATTGACCTGCGGCTGAGTGCTCATTCTTCGCTCCTTTCCGATGGCGAACGAGCTGGCGCGGCGCCGCCCTGTCACCGCACCCGCTGCTGGCCCCGGAACCAGAAAACTATCGCGCCACGATATTTCTGCCCTGTACCGGGAATGGCGCGGCCCAAACACCCGCAGGTCAGCCCCGTCCATGGGCCGCCCGGCCGGGCGGGCCGCCCGCCCCGGCTGCCGCGGGGGCCATGTTTGGGCCCGCTTTCGCGGGTAGGTCGGATCACGATGTATCCGCGGCCGGGGCACCGACCCAGCTCAGGAGGTGGATGGATGGCCACGGCAGCACTCCGGGCACAGCGACCCGGCCGGCCCGCGAACCGCGGGCGGCTCGCCAGGGACCTGACGGCGGCGGTGGACGGCGAGGTCAGGTTCGACCCCGGCGCCCAGGCGCTGTACGCCAACGACGCCTCCATCTACCGGCAGCTGCCGGTCGGGGTGGTCATCCCCCGGCACGCCGATGACGTGGTGTCGGCCCTGGCGGTGTGCCGCGAGCACGACGTCCCGGTGCTCGCCCGCGGCTGCGGCACCGGGCTGGCCGGCCAGAGCGTGAACCAGGCGGTCGTCTTCGACTTCTCCAAGTACCTGAACCAGATCACCAGCCTGGACCCGGCCGGGCGGACCGCCCGCGTCCAGCCGGGGGTGATCTGCGACGACCTGCGCGGCGCGGCCGCGGAGCACGGGCTGACCTTCCCGGTGGACCCGGCCACCCACGACCGCTGCACCCTCGGCGGGATGATCGGCAACAACTCCTGCGGCACCCACTCGGTCATGGGCGGCAAGACCGTGGACAACGTGCTGGAGCTGGACGTGGTCACCTACGACGGGGTCCGGATGACCGTCGGCCCCACCAGCGACGCCGAGTTCGCCCGGATCGTCAGCGCCGGCGGCCGCCGCGCGGAGATCTACCGCGAGCTGCGCGACCTCGCCGCGCGGTACGAGCCGCTGATCCGGCAGCGCTACCCGGAGATCCCGCGCCGGGTGTCCGGGTACAACCTTCCCGACCTGCTGCCGGGCAAGGACTTCAACCTGGCCCGGGCGCTGGTGGGCAGCGAGTCCACCTGCGTGCTGGTGCTGGCGGCGAAGGTCCGGCTGCTGCCCGACCCGCCGCACCACGCGCTGCTGGTGATCGGGTATCCCGACGCGGCAGCCGCCGCCGATCACGTACCCGGCCTGCTGCGCACCGAGGGCCTCATCGGCCTGGAGTGCTTCGACGCCGGGGTGCTCGGCAACCTGGCCAAGCACGGCGAGCACATCCCGGGCATGGACGAGCTGCCCGACGGCGGTGCCTGGCTGCTCGCCGAGTACGGCGCCCAGACCCAGGACCACGCCAACGACCTGGTGGAAGCGGCCCGGGACGGGGTGGGCGAGGGCAGCCCGCGGGTGTTCGAGGACGCCCGCGGCCAGGCGGAGGTCTGGGAGGTGCGCCGGAGCACCATCGAATACACCCGGATCCCCGGCGAGCACGCCGGGCTGGCCGGCTGGGAGGACGCCGCGGTGGCGCCCGAGCGGCTCGGCGATTACATCCGCGACTACTGCGCGCTGGTCGCCCGGCACGGCTACCACACAGTGCTGTTCGGCCACTTCGGCCAGGGCTGCATGCACAACCGGCTCGACCCCGACCTGGAGACCGCGGCCGGCATCGAGGACTTCGGCCGCTTCCTGGACGAGGCCGGCGATCTGGTGGTCCGGTACGGCGGGTCGCTGTCCGGGGAGCACGGCGACGGGCAGCTGCGGGCCAATCAGCTCACCAAGATGTACGGCACGGACCTGGTCCGCGGCTTCGCCGAGTTCAAGCGGATCTTCGACCCGGCCGGCCGGATGAACCCCGGCAAGATCGTCGCGCCGTACCACCCCACCCAGAACCTGCAGTGGGGCGCCGACTACCGGCCCCGGCAGGTGGAGACCTTCTTCGCCTACCCCGATGACGAGCACGGGTTCGCGGATGCGGCGAACCGCTGCTTCGGCATCGGCAAGTGCCGGCACACCAGCGGCGGCACCATGTGCCCGAGCTTCATGGTGACCCGCGAGGAGAAACACTCCACCCGGGGCCGGGCCCGGCTGCTGTTCGAGATGATGAGCGGCAGCCTGCGCGAGGGCGGCTGGCGGGACCCGCACGTCAAGGACGCCCTCGACCTGTGCCTGTCCTGCAAGGGCTGCAAGGGCGACTGCCCGGTGTCGGTGGACATGGCCACCTACAAGGCGGAGTTCCTCGCGCACTACTACCAGGGCAGGCTCCGGCCCCGGCAGGCGTACGCGCTCGGGCTGATCCCGGTGTGGTCACGGCTCGCCAGCCACGCCCCCGGCCTGGCGAACGCAGCCCTGGCGGCCCCGGTCACCGGGCGGCTCGCGAAGCTCGCCGCGGGCATCGAGCCGGTCCGGGAAGCGCCCGCGTTCGCCGCGCAGACGTTCCGCTCGTGGTTCGCCCGGCATGAGGGCCCGGCCGGCGGGCCGCCGGTGCTGCTGTGGCCGGACACGTTCACCAACTACTTCACCCCGGAGACCGGAATCGCAGCCGTGCGGGTCCTGGAGGACGCAGGCTATTCGGTCCGGATCCCGGAGCAGCCGCTGTGCTGTGGCCGGCCCCTGTACGACTACGGGATGCTGCCGACGGCCCGCCGCTGGCTGCGGCGGACCGTGGCCGGCCTGCGCGAGCCGGTGGCGGCCGGGCTGCCGGTGATCGGCCTGGAGCCCAGCTGCCTGGCGGTCTTCCGGGACGAGCTGCCGAACATGCTGCCCGGGGACGCGGACGCCCGGCGGCTGGCCGGGCAGAGCGTCACCCTCGGCGAGTTCCTCAGCCGCGAAGGCTACGAGCCGCCGCGGCTGGAGCGCCGCGCGCTCGTGCAGGTCCACTGCCACCAGGGCGCCGTGCTGACGCACGACTCCGAGCAGGCACTGCTGGAGCGGATGGGGCTGGAGGTCACCGTCCCGGACAGCGGCTGCTGCGGGATGGCCGGCAGCTTCGGCTACGAGCAGGGCCAGCGGTACGAGGTGTCCCGGGCCTGCGGCGAGCGGGCGATCCTGCCAGCGGTCCGCCAGGCCGCCGGCGACACACTGATCATCGCCGACGGGTTCAGCTGCCGGGAGCAGATAGCCCAGGCCACCAGCCGCCGCCCGGTCCATCTCGCGCAGGTGCTCCAGCTGGCCCGCGACACCGGCCCGGCACCGCCCGTTCCCTATCCCGAAAACCTCGCCTGGCACCCACGGCCCCGTTCCTACGGCCAGCTCGCGGCGCTGACCCTGGCAGCCGCCGGCGGGGCGGCAGCGCTGGCACTACGCCGATTCTCAGGAGGTTCCCATGGCTGACCAGACCGCCTCGGACGTGCTCGTCGACCGGCTCATCGAGTGGGGCGTGGACACGATCTTCGGGCTGCCCGGCGACGGCATCAACGGCTTCATGGACGCCCTGCGCACCCGGCAGGACCGGATCCGCTACATCCACGTGCGGCACGAGGAGGTCGCCGCCATGGCGGCCGTCGGCTACGCCAAGTTCACCGGCAAGCTCGGCGTGTGCTTCGCCACCTCCGGGCCCGGCGCGGTGCACCTGATGAACGGGCTGCTGGACGCCCGGGTGGAGCAGGCGCCGCTGCTGGCCATCACCGGCATGACCTACCACGACCTGGCAGGCACGTCCTACCTGCAGGACATCAACACCGACTACCTGATGAACGACGTCGCCCTCTACAACCAGCGGATCATGGGCCCGCAGCACGTCGTCAACGTGACCGACTACGCCTGCCGGACCGCGCTGGCCCAGCGGGGCCCCGCGCACCTGGCCTTCCCCATCGACTACCAGGCCGCGCCCGCGGACAGCGGCACCCGGTACATGCGCAACGTGCCAGGCCACACCTCCACCGCGTTCCAGAACCCGGTGCGGGTGCCGGAGCGGGCCCTGCTCGAGCAGGCCGCGCAGCTGCTGTCCGGCAAGGCGAAGGTCGCCATCCTGGCCGGCGCCGGGGCCCGCGGGGCAGGCGCCGAACTGGAGGAGGTCGCGGACAAGCTCGGCGCGCCGATCATCAAAGCCCAGCTCGGCAAGGACTGCGTGCCGGATGACAGCCCGTTCACGACCGGGCCGATCGGCCTGGTCGGCAGCAGGCCGTCGGAGGAGGCGCTGGCCGGCTGCGAGGCGCTGCTGATCGCCGGCTCGACCATGCCCTACATCGAGTACTACCCCGAGCCCGGCCAGGCGGTCTGCGTGCAGATCGACGACAAGCCCGAGCGGATCGGGCTGCGCTACCCGGCCGACATCGGGCTGTGCGGCGACGCCCGGGCCACCCTGCGGGAGCTGCTGCCGCTGCTGGCCCGCAACGACGACCGGGCCTTCCTGGAGCAGGCGCAGGCCGGCATGCGGGCCTGGTGGGAGCTGATGGAAGAGCGGGGCACCAGCACCGACGTGCCGATGCACCCGCAGGTGCCGGCCTGGGCGCTGAACGCCGCGCTGGCCGGTGACGCGGTCGTGTGCGGCGACTCCGGCACGGTCACCACCTGGGCGGCCCGGCAGATCAGGACCCGGCGCGGGCAGCTGTTCTCCTTCAGCGGCACGAACTGCTCGATGGCCGCCGGGCTGCCGTACGCCATCGGCGCGCAGGCCGCCTATCCCGGCCGCCAGGTGGTGGTGTTCACCGGCGACGGCTCGCTGACCATGCAGCTCGGGGACTTCCTCACCTGCGTGCAGCACGGGCTGCCGGTCAAGGTGGTGGTGATCAGCAACAACACGCTCGGGCTGATCAAGTGGGAGCAGATGGTGTTCCTCGGCAACCCGGAGTACGGGGTCAACATGGCACCGTTCGACTTCGTCAAGTTCGCCGAGGCCTGCGGCGCCCGCGGCATCCGGATCGAGGACCCGCGGCGGTGTGGCGAGCAGCTCGCCGAGGCGCTGGCCTGGGACGGCCCGGCCATCATCGAGTGCGTCACCGACGAGCACGAGCCGCCCTACCCGGCCAAGATCAAGAAGGACCAGGTGCAGAAGCTGGCGTCGGCACTGCGGGAGGGCACCCCGAACCGGCGGCGCATCGCCCTGCAGATGGTCAGGGACATGCTGGACGAGTCCTCGTTCGAGGCCAGCCCTGCGCACCCGGTGCCCGGGAAGCTCGGGGCGGCCGGCGCGCGGCTGGCGGGCAGGCTGCGGGGCCGTCAGTAGCCGTCAGGGCACATAGTAATCAGATTGGTGTCATTCAGCTACACTGAGTAGTCAACGGCGGGAGCGGCGAGACTGGTGTGGCTGCAGAGAGTCAAGAGACTGTGTACTCTCCGTCATTATGTGGAAGCAGAGCGTTAACTCTGTGCTGCGCCGGAGCATCGGTTACCAGCTCACCCGCCCGCCGGGGCACCCGGCCTGGCGGTTACCGCCGCCCCGGGGCGAGCGGCTGCTGACCGCTCCCGTGTTCATCTTCTCGGCGGCCCGCTCCGGGTCGACGCTGCTGCGGTCGGTCCTGGGCGCCCATTCCCAGCTGTATGCCCCGCCTGAGCTGCCCCTCGGCCACCTGGAGGTGCGGGCCGAGAGCCGGTGGATCCAGACCTCGATGAAGGCGCTGCGGCTCACCGACCAGGGCCTCCAGTTCCTGCTGTGGGACCGGGTGCTGGCCGATCTGCTGGCGCGCAGCGGCAAGCCCACCGTGGTGGTCAAGACCCCGAGCAACGTCCTGATCTGGGAACGCATCTCCGCCTGCTGGCCGGACGCCCGGTTCATCTTCCTGCTGCGCCACCCGGCGGCGGCCGTCCGCTCGCTGCACGCGGCGTGGAACCCCGAATGGCACCCGGGCGAGGAGGGCAGCCTCGCCGAGGCCGCCGCCAAGGGCCTGCACTACATGACCCGCGTGCAGGAGGCGCGCACGGCACTGCCGGGTTTCACGGTGCGCTACGAGGAGCTGACGGCCGCGCCTGCCGGGACAGCCAAGCGGCTGTGCGAGTTCCTGGGCGTGACGTTCGAGCCCGGCATGCTCAGCTACGGCCGCTTCGCTGACCACCATTACGCGCCCGGCCTGGGCGATGCCTCCCGCAACATCCGCTCCGGCCAGATCCAGGCACCGGTCCCGCCGCCCCGTCAGTCGGACATCCCGGCGGAGCTGGCCGGCATCTGCGCGGCCTGGGGCTACCTGGACGAGGGCCGCCTGGGCGAGGCCGAGGCCCCGCAGCCAGCACCCGGGCCGGCCCGCGAGCAGCTGCCCGTCCCGCAGCAGCCACCCCGCCCGGGCCGCGAGCGGCAGCGCGGATCCGCCCCCGGGCAGCAGGCGCGGCACTGACGTCCGGGCCCCGGATAACCGGATGAGGGGGCCGCGGCCGCTGCTCTAAGGTGGCGGCTGTGCCCCCCGAGCGAATCCTGGTGACCGGCAGCGCCGGGCACCTCGGCGAGGCGCTGGCCCGGGTGCTGCGCGAGCAGGGCCGCGACGTGGTGGGGCTGGACGTGCTCGCCTCGCCGTACACCACGGTCACCGGCTCGGTCGCGGACCGCCGGACGGTCCGCGCCGCCCTCGCGGGCGTCACCGGCGTGATCCACACCGCGACGCTGCACAAGCCGCACGTGGGGTCGCACCCCCGGCAGGCGTTCGTGGACACCAACATCACCGGCACGCTGGTGCTGCTGGAGGAAGCCGTCCGGGCGGGCGTCAGCAGCTTCGTCTTCACCAGCACCACGAGCACGTTCGGGCGGGCCCTCACCCCGGGCCCGGGTGCCCCGGCGGCGTGGATCACCGAGGACGTCACGCCGGTGCCCAGGAACATCTACGGCGTGACCAAGACCGCCGCCGAGGATCTGTGCCAGCTCACCAGCGCGGACCAGGGACTGCCGGTGGTGGTGCTGCGGGTGGCCAGGTTCTTTCCCGAGGGCGACGACCGCGACGACGTCCGGGCCGCCTACCCGGACGCCAACGTCAAGGCCAACGAGTTCCTCTACCGGCGGGTCGACCTGGCGGACGCGGCGGACGCGCACCTGCTGGCGCTGGCGCGGGCGCCGGGACTCGGCTTCGCCAGGTTCATCATCAGCGCGGCCACCCCCTTCACCCGCGCCGACCTGGCCGGGCTGGGCTCCGGCGCCCCGGCCGTGGTCTGGCGGCTCTTCCCCGACGCCGAGGCCGAGTACGCCCGGCGGGGCTGGGCGATGTTCCCCCGCATCGACCGGGTCTACGTCAGCGAACGGGCCCGCGCCGCGCTCGGCTGGCAGCCGCGCTACGGCTTCCGCCAGGTGCTCGACGACCTGATCGCCGGCCGGGACCCGCGCAGCCCGCTGGCGCGGGCCGTCGGCGCCAAGGGCTACCACGCCGTGCCCACCGGCCCCTACACGGTGCGCTGACCGCGGTCACGTCCCCGCGCTGGCCGGCCGGGGCGGCAGCGGCGGCATCGCGGCGTGGTCCGTGGAGGCCATCAGCTTGCGCGTGTCGAGCTTGGTGCCGACCATCTGCTTGAGCATGAAGTCGTGGTTGAGGTCGAGGACCGCCCGGGTCTCGGCCGCGATCACGGCGTTGCGGCTCACGGTCAGCTCGTTGTCCTGCTGCTGCTCGCCCGACAGCGACCAGTTGGTGGAGCCCTTCACCGTGTACACGCCGTCCACGATGACGATCTTGAGATGCGAGATGGCGTTGTGCACCGAACTCGTGCCGATGGCGATGCTGTTGCCGAAGGCGTCGTTGTTCCACTTGGCCAGAATCTGCTTCTCGTGCACGCCGGACGCCTGGCTGCGGTCCAGGCTCATCTGGACGAATATCTTCGCGTCCGCGAGCTTGTCCTGGATGATCTTGTTCAGCTCGTCGTCGTCGTAACCGAACATGTTGACCACGATCGAGTGCTGGGCGCTGTCCAGCAGCGCCACCAGCACCCCGTGCACGTTGTCGCGCGGGGAGAAGAAGGTCCGCTCATCGGGCGGGTACCCGTCCAGGAACCGGCCTTCCGCCTTGTATTGGCCGAGATCATCCCAGTTGAACGAACTGCCCGCCATGATGCCCCCTCAGTTCGGCCACGCCCCTGATGCCGGTTCTATGGTGGCCGCCCGTGCCCGGCCCGTCCAGCCCGCAACGCCGCCCGGCGGGCGGCCCGGGAGCCTGCCGGGGCGGCCCGCGGCCGGCCCGGCGCAGGTCTATGCTGACGGCGGAGCACCGCAGAGCATCCGGAAAGCCGCGTGAGAAGTGCCCGGTGGTAAAGAGGAAAGCCTCCTCGGGAAGATAGGCCGGGTCACAGTCTCCATTCCCCCGGACGGCCCCGGTGAAGTGCTGCTCCCGGTCCGCGGCGGCAGTGAGGCGTTCGCTGCCTGGTCGGATGAGCCCGTGCCCCGGCACAGCCGGGTTGTCGTGGTCGAGACCATGTCAGCCCGGTCGGTGTTCGTCGCCCCCTTTTCGTAGGCCGCACCTCCCGCGGCCACGGCCCTTCTCCCCCAGGAGCCCGTCATGTTTTTCTGGCATGTCCCCGCGCCCAATGAGGCACTGCTCATCTCCGGGTCGAAACGGCGGCGGGAAGACACCCAGTTCCGCATCGTCACCGGCCACGGCTCCTTCGTGCTGCCCATCAAGCAGAAGGCCCGCATCCTCTCACTCGCCCTGCAGGAAGCGGAGATCGTCGAGGACTGCATCACCAACCAGGGCATCCGGCTGAACGTCCGGGCCGTGGCGGCGTTCAAGGTCGGGGACGACGCGGTGTCCATCGCCAACGCCGCCCGCCGGTTCCTGTCCGAGCAGGACCGGATGGAGGTGCTGGTGGGACGGGTGTTCGCCGGCCATCTCCGGTCGATCATCGGCGGCCTCACGGTGGAGCAGATCATCCGGGAACGGGACCGGGTGGCGCAGGAGGTCAAGGACGGCAGCCACGCTGAGATGGAGAAGCTCGGGATCGTGGTGGACGCGCTGGAGATCCAGGAGATCGAGGACTCGAGCGGGTACATCAACAACCTCGCCGCCCCGCACGCGGCCGCAGTCGCCAGCCAGGCCCGCATCGCCCAGGCGCACGCGGACCAGGAGGCCACCGCCCGCGAGCTGGAGGTGGCGGCGATGAAGGCGCAGTACGAGCGCGACACCGAGATCAAGCGGGCGGGCTTCCTGGCCGAGACGGAGGAGGCCAAGGCGAAGGCCGCGCAGGCCGGGCCGCTGGCGGAGGCACAAGCGTCCCAGCAGGTCATCGAGCAGCAGACGGCACTGGCGGAGCGGCAGGCGGGCCTGGCCGCCCAGCGGCTGGAAGCCGAGGTGCGCAGGCCCGCGGACGCTGAGGCCTACCGGCAGCGCACGCTGGCCGAGGCCGAGCGGGACAAGACCCGGTTCGAGACCGAGGCGGAGGCCTTCCGCAAGCGCTCACTCGCGGAGGCCGACCGCGACCAGGCCAAGCTCGCCGCCGAGGCCGAGGCCTTCCGCAACACCACGCTGGCGGAGGCGGAGGCCAAGGCGGTCACCGTGCGGGCCGAGGCGGCGGCGCAGGCCCAGCGGGCCACCGCGGAAGGCGACGCGGATGCGAACCGGGCCCGGGCCGCATCCCTGCGGGAGGGCAACCAGGAGCTGATCGCCGCGAGCCGGCTCATCGAGCAGCTGCCCGCGCTGGCCGAGGCGGCCGCGCGCAGCATCGCCGGGTCCAACCTGACCATCCTGAACGGGACTCAGGGCGTCAACGAGATGCTCGCCGGGCTGGTCGGGCAGGGCATGGCCATCCTGGAGGTGCTCCGCAAGTCAACGGCCATGCCCACCGGCGGCACGTCCGCCGCAGTCGCCGCGGACGGGAACCCCGCCCTCCCCAGAAGCCCGCGCCGTCACCCGGACTGACGGGCGGCCCGGCGGCGAGCCGTGGGCTAGAAAGATAACCGCGCCCGCGGCTCGGCGCCGTCGCCGCGGCCGGCCGGGGCCGGCCGGGTGAGGCAGAGCCGCAGGGCCGCCCTGGCCAGCGCGGTTCCCGCGGGGCCGGGCGCGGCGGCCGGGCCGGAGTCGCGCGGCAGCCGCACCGCGCCCAGCCGCAGCAGGCACTCCCAGGTGCTGCGGCCCGCCTCGAAGGCCTGCCACTCGTCCAGCGGCAGCCCGCTGCGCGCATCGTGCCAGCCGAGCGCCGCCATCCCCCGGCGCAGCAGGTCACCGGCGGTGGCGGTGTCCTGCGGGGTCTTGCTGGCCACCCCGAGCAGCAGCACCAGGCCCGCGTCGCGCTCGGCGTCGTTGCGGCCGTCCGGGAGGCGGCTGGCCAGATGCCACCACAGCTGCACCGGGTCCCGGGCCAGCCGTTCCCCGGCGGTGGTGCGCAGCAGGACGCCCCGGTGGGTGCGCACCAGTGCCATCCGCCGGGCGGACTGCCGGAGTTCCAGCACCGGGAGGGTGAGGTGCTCCCGGTTGTGCGCGCCAGCCCACTCTCCCGCCCAGCCGAGTGACGTCACCGCTTCGGTCACCACCTGCGGCGGCAGGTAGCCCGCCTCGGTCAGCGCGATGCCTTCCGCGCCGATCCGGCCCAGCAGCCAGCTGTAGGGGCGGACCGCGTCGACGAC
Source organism: Gemmatimonadota bacterium (assembly GCA_050257395.1). Classification (GTDB taxonomy): domain Bacteria; phylum Actinomycetota; class Actinomycetes; order Streptosporangiales; family Streptosporangiaceae; genus JAIRTY01. The sequence goes on from JBLMWU010000214.1 coordinate 36,988, forward strand.
CGGCCCAGTCTCGACGAGCACCGGGCGGTGCAAAGCGGCGGCGGCGACCAGGCTCGCCATGTACCCGGCGTCGGGCCCGCGCAGCCGTTCGAGGAGGCCCTCGACTTGGTCAGAAGGATCAGCCAGCATACGAACAGTGTCCACGGCGCGGCGCTGCGCGTAACCCTTTTCGTGCGATACGCTGCGTTAGCCTCGCTTGCACTAAGTGACCGAACATCGGCGGCGGCCCGTTCGGGCCCAATGGCCCTGCCGGTGCGCGCGCACCGATGGTGCCCTGGTGATGGGCTGCGGGACGGCGAACGGGGTGGGCTGTGACTCAGGAGCACCCGGCGGCGGCCGGGCCGAACCGGTGGCTCATCCTGGCCGGGTACGCGCTGCTGACCGCCTGCACGCAGCTGCTGTGGCTGTCCTACGCCCCGGTCACCACCGAGACCCACCGGGTCATGGCGGTCTCCGAAGGCGCCGTCGGCGATCTCGCCGTCGTCTTCCCCCTGGTGTACGTGGTGCTGGCGCTGCCCGCGGGGCGGTGGCTGGATGCCCGGTTCGGCCGGGCGCTGTCCGCGGGGGCGGTGCTGACCGGCGCTGGCGCCCTGCTGCGGCTGGCAGCGCCGGACTCGTTCGGCTGGGCCCTGGCCGGCCAGGTGGTGATCGCCGCTGGCCAGCCGCTGGTGCTGAACGCCATCACCAAGATCGCCGCCCGGCATTTCCCGGCGCGCGAGCGCACGGTGGCGGTCTCGGTGGGCAGCGCGGCCCTGTTCGCCGGGATCCTGGCGGCGGTGCTGGCGGGCAAGCCGCTGTTCGGCGCCGGGGGCCTGCGGCTGCTGCTGCTGATCGAGGCCATCCCGGCGGTGGTGGCAGCGGCCTGGGTGCTGGTGACCGCCCGCGCGCCCGCCGCCTATCCGGGCGACCCGTCGGTCGCCGTGAGCCTGGGCTGGCTGCGTCGCGACCGGTTCGTGTGGCTGCTGGGCGGGCTGCTGTTCGCTGGCATCGGCGTGTTCAACGCGGTGGCGACCTGGCTGGAGTCGATCCTGCAGCACTTCAGGCTGGGCAGCGCGAGCGGGTACCTGATCGCGCTCATGACGGTGGCCGGGATCCTCGGCGCCGCGGTGCTGCCGGAGGCCGCCGCCGCCCGGGACCGGCGGCGGGCCCTGCTGATCACCGCGGTGCTGGTCACCGCCGGGGCGTTCGCCCTCATCGCGGCCTGGCCCCGGCTCGCGGTCGTGGCCGTGGCGCTGTTCGCGGCCGGTTTCTTCCTGCTCGCGGGCCTGCCGGTAGTGCTGGACTGGTCGGAGCTGCACACCGGGCCCGAACGGTCCGGGGCCGCCGCGGGTTTCCTGCTGCTGGCCGGGAACCTCGGCGGGGTCATCCTGGTGCTGATCGTGCAGGCCCTGATCGGCAGCCCGTACCTGTCGCTGGCCGCCCTCGCCGTCGCCGCACTCGCGGGCGCGCTGCTGGCCGTCCGGCTGCCCGCGCGGGCCGCACCCGGCCAGGTCAGGCCTGAACGGTCACCTTGACGTCGTGCACGCTGGCCTGGAAGGTGCCCGCGTCATCGGGCAGCCGGGTGAACCAGATGAGCAGGTAGCGGCCGTGCACCGGGCTGCGGAGCCGCAGGTTCACCAGGCCGGACACCCCGTCCGCGCGGGCGACCGTCCGCAGTGTGCCCGGTGCGGAGCCGGCCTTCAGCTCAAAGGTGGCGCCGGGCGCACTGCCCAGGGTGACCCGCGCGCCGGTGATGGTTGCCGCGCGCCCCAGGTCGACCAGCAGGCCGGTGCCGGAGTAGAGGTTGCCGAAGCTCGCGGAGGTGTACCAGTCCGTGTGCCACGCGCTGCCCGGGCTGTGGTCCACCGCCAGGTGCGCGAGGTCGGTGTTGTCGCCCTGGCCCGCGCCCCCGCTGCCGAAGGCCACCGCGCTGGCGGGGCTCAGCGGCTTGCTGACCACATTGGGCGGCGTGGTCACCACGGGCGGGGTCGGGGTGGGCGACGCGGCAGGCGTGAGCCGGGTGCGCTGCGGCACGGGTGTCCCGCTGCCGTGCTCGGCGGGATGCTGGGTGCCGGCCCGGCCGCTGGCCGCGGGCGCCGCCGCGGGCGACGGCTGGCCGCCGGAGCCCGACATCAGCTGGTAGCCAATCAAACCGAACGCCAGCACCACGGCCACCGCGAGGACAGCCGTCCAGTTCAGCCGCTGACGCAGCGGTGCGCTCCCGGCTGCGCGGCGCCCCGCCGCCGGGGTACGCCAGATTGTCGGGCTCGACGTCCCCCAGGGTGCGGGGCCCTGCTCATCCCGCTGCACTCCATCCGGCATGCCACCCGGCCAGGGGGCTGGCTGCGGCACGGGCCCGGCGCCCGGCTCCGGCTCACGCCAGCTGCCCGGCTCCGGCACAGGCCCGGCACCCGGCTCCGGCTCACGCCAGCTGCCCGGCTCCGGCACAGGCCCGCTGCCCGGCTCACGCCAGCTGCCCGGCTCACCCGGATGGCTGGTGCCGGGCCCGCCCACCGGCCCGGCGCCCGGAATGCCGAGCGGCCCGGTGTCGGCCTCATCCGGTGACCTGGCGCCCGGCCTGCCCGGCTGCCCCGGTCCCGGCGCATCCCCTGGCCAGGTGCCGGGTTCCCGCACCGGCCCGGTGCCGGGGCCGTCCGGCGGCCCCGGGGGCGGCGGCGTGCCCGCGTCCCCGGGCGGCGCGACCCGGCTATCGGTGATCAGGTCCATCACGTGCCGCACGTCCGTGCTGCCGCCCTGCTCACGCCAGACCCGGTCGTACTCGGTGACGAGCGGCACCGGGTCGGTGCCGATGACCTTGGCGATGCTGCGGATGTGACCGCGGGCGTAGAAGTCGCCGCCGCACACGGAGAAGTCGTCGGCTTCGATGCCGCGGATGATGCCTTCCCGGATCCGGGTCCGCTGACTGACGTCCGCCACCGTGAGTCCAGCCTGCTGGCGCGCTTCCGCAAGGGACCGGCCGATGCTCACGCTGTGCCTCCGCTGCCGTAGTGCACTGGGCGCCGCCAGTGCCGCGCGCTGACTACGGTCATGCCCCCGTGTACCACCGATATGCGCGCCGCGGAAGCCCTGGCCGCATATCAGGTGGTCAGCACCACGGCCGGAGTTGCCTCAGCGGACGGACCGCTCCGGCCGGTGGCCGGTGAACAGGTGCCGCGGCCCGTGACCGCCGCCCGCGGCGTCCCCGCCGATGCGCGCCCCGGGCTCAAATCCCGCCTCGGCCAGCAGCCGGAGCCAGGTGCGGCGGCGGAACGCCCCGAGCCGGTGCGTCTCCTTCACGACCTCGGTGGCACCTGCCGCGTCCCGCAGCGTGAACTCGTAGTCCACCTGCACCCATTCGTCGGACGGATCCGGGTCCCAGGCCCATTCCCGGAAACTGCCCTGGCGCCCAGACGCGTCGCTGCCGCCGCCACCGCCGCTGCCCGCCCGGAAGGTCTCGGCCAGATGGTCCGGGACGAACACCGCGATGCCGCCCGGGCGGCAGTGGGCGAATGCCGTGGCGATCACCTGGCGCAGTTCCCCGCGGGTGGTGACGTAGTCGATCGCGTCGTGCACCAGGACGGCGTCGAACAGCCGCCCCAGCCGCAGTGTCCGCATGTCCCCGGGCAGGTGGGCGCACTCGGGGTTGAGCTGGCGCGAGACCGCGAGCATGTCCTCCGACAGGTCCACCAGGGTCAGCCAGAACCGGTCCTTGAGATGCACCGCCACGTGCCCGCCGCCACTGCCCAGGTCGAGCACCTCGCGTACGTCTATCGCCGCCTCGCCGAAGACCGAGGCCAGGTAGCCGGCTTCGGCCACGTACTCCCCCGGCGGGGAGATCAGCGGCCACCATTCCGCCAGCTCCCGGTACAGGCGGTATCCGTCCGGTGGGCTCGTCACCCCACCATCTTCGCCCCGGGCAGGCGGTGCTCCCGGCAGGCCGGCCCCGGCAGGCTGGCCACGGCAGGCCGGTCGCCCGGCAGGCACCAGCCCGGCGGCGTCGGTCCCGGTTACCCGGGTGAGCCGCCGGAGACCTGCTCGGCCAGCAGCTGCTGCAGCCACTCCTCGCTCGCACCGGCCACCCGCGGCGGGATGCCCAGCTCCCGCAGGAGCTCACCGGCGGCTGCCATCTCGTCGGCGCGCCGCCGGGCGTGCCGGATGCTGCCCTGCTCCAGCCGGTCGAGCGTGCCCGCGGAGGCGCTGGCCAGCTCACGGCGGATGTTGTCCCGGATCCAGTCCCCACAGCCGGCCGCCTCGGCGGCACGCAGCGACTCGATGACCGCGGCGGCCAGCCCCTTGTAGAAGACGCTGCGCACCAGCTTGCGGGCGGCGGCGGTGCCGGGCGGGCCGGGCAGCACCTCCACGCTCGCGCCGAGCCGGCGGAAGGCGTCCGCGAACGGCCCGGCGGCCGGGCCGGACGCGAGCATCGGCGTGTGCAGCCCATTGCCCGGCACCGGCGACATGAGCGCGATGTCCGCGAAGCTCACGCCGGCGCCGGCGGCGAGCTCCCCGAGGCTGGCCTTCAGCCCGGCGGACGCGGTGTTCATCTCGGCGTACAGGGCGCCCGGGCGGATGCCGGGCAGCGCGAGCCGCAGGGTCTCCTCAGCGTCGTGCGCGCTGGTCAGCGCGAGCACGATGTCCGCGCCCCGGCTGGCGCCGGCGTCATCGGCGCAGGCGACGACGCCGGGGCCGGCCGCCACCCGCGGGTCGAACCCGCGCACCACCGCACCGGCCGCGCACAGCCCGGCGGCGATCTCAGAGCCGGCTTCGCCCAGCCCGAGCACGGCCACGACCGGCCGGGCCTGGCCGGCCGGGGCATCGGCGCTTCCTGATCCGGCCATCGCGTCACGCACCTCGCACACCTCGCTGATCCCGCGGTCGCCCCCAGCGTAGGCAGGCCGGCGGCTGGCGCAGAGCCGGGGCGGCCGCTGGCGCCGGGCCGGGGCGGCCGCCGACCCGCCTCCGGGCCGCGCGGGGATCTGGTCGAACATGTCTGCGACTGTCACCTGCAGGATGCGACACGCATCGAACATACGTTTGACAGCCAGCGGTGCATGCGGAAAGGTGGTTGTCGCGTTCGGATGCGCGGCAGCACCGGCCATTCCCGGCCGCTGCCGGGCGCCTATTTCACTGTGACGAGGAGGGCGGTCCTGTGGGCCAGAAAACTGTCCGGTTCAGCGACCTGAGCGGCCAGCTGATCATGGACGACGACATGCCAGCGCGCATCGTGGTCCAGGAGCATCCCGAGCTTGCCGACGGCCCGGTCGAGATCGAAGCCCTCACCGAGGAGGCCCGGGCCATCGAGAAGGGGGCCATGCGGGTGGCCGTGGTGGACCTGTACTTCGCGGGCGGGGAGACCCGCCGGGTGGCCATGCCGGCCGAGGCGTTCGACAAGCTCGCCAAAGACAAGCCGATGAGCGAGCTCCTCATCGCCGCCCGGCCCGCCAAGCGCGCGCCGCGGGCGGCGGCGCCCGCAACGCGCGGTGACCGGCTCAACTACGCGACCCTCGAGCACGCGGGCAAGCCGCACCGCGGCAAGGTCACCGACGAGGAGAAGCAGCTGGTCCGGGACCATCTCGACGAGATCAACAAGCGGCTCGCCGCGGAGGGATCGCGCACCATCAGCCTCACCGACCCCGACCACGTGGAGCGGTACGGCCTCGAAGACCTCAGCGGCGAGGGGGCCGCGGCGGCCGCAGCCTGAGCGGCAGGCCAGCGGGCGGCTGGGCGCCCGCGGTGCGACGGCGGTGAGAAACCGGTGCGGTTTCTCACCGCCGTCGGCTGCCCGGCCATGGTTCCGCCGGCGCAGAGTTGCGATCTTCCCGGCCGGGGCGCCGGGCATCCCGGACGCGTCCGCCCCATGACCAGGCACATGACACGCCGGAGCGCCTCCGGCACCTCATTCCGGGGTCCTGCCTTCACACCGAGTTACCGTGGGACTTGTGCTGACATACGCTGTTCCGCGCCAGCCGCCGGGCTCGGCCTGGCCGGCGGCTGCCACCTCTCCCCCGCGGAGGCCGCATGAAGGCCCGGGCTGACACCCGCCGCTCCAAGCGGGCCCGCGCGGCGCCGGCCGATCACGCCGGCAGCGTGCTGTGCCGGCTGCTGATGGACCATCCGGACGTCGCCGGCATCGAGCTCCTCGGCCAGGCCGAGATCATCGAAGGGACCATCTGCTACTCGCTCGGCGTGTTCCTGCCGGACGGCCGGGAACTCTACATCGACGTCGAAGACGCGCCTGCACCCCAGCGCCAGGCAGGCCGGCAACCGCGGGCAGCGGCCCGCTGACCCGCCGGGCGGGCAGCGGGCCGGCGGCGGTCAGCGGGCCGGCGGCGGCTCAGCCATGGGTCACCCAGGGCATCGGCAGCTTCGCCCACCAGGTCACGAGGCTGTTGCCGCTGTTGCCCGAGGTGTCCATCAGCAGCAGGTCCTTGGTGTCGGTGAAGGTGATGTCGGGCGAGCCCTGGTACATGTACTCGACCATCCGGCCGGCCGTCGTGCTGCCGGGGCCGTACGGCGTCTCGCAGGGCGTGAACGACGTGAACGAGTGGCAGCTGCCGGAGTCGCGGGTCGTCTTCGCGTACTTTCTCAGGAACGTGTCGTACGTGGCGTTCAGGTCACTGGTGTTGCTGAACAGGTAGTAGTCCACGAAGCCGGCCGGGATGTTGGGCACGTTGTGGCACCAGATCTCGGCGGTCTCACCGGCCGCCTGCGGCGTCTTGGTCATGCAGTTGCCCTTGGCCAGGAACGCCGCCGGGATCAGGGTCCGCAGGTGCGCGAGTGCCGCCGAGTTCGACGCCGGGCTGGAGCCCGTTGACGCGGCCGGGCTGGATGCCGCGGGCGTCGACGGCGCCGGCGCGGGCTTGTGGCTGAACGGCGGCAGCGACGCCGCCCCCGCGATGCCCAGGTAGAGCACGATCACCACGAGCACGCTGATGCCCGTGATCAGCGGGCCGCGGGACTTGCGGGCCCGCGGCGCCGGCCCCCAGGGTGCGGGGGCCTGCGGGAAGCCCGTGTTGCCCTGGCCGCCCCAGCCCGCCGGGCCCGCGCCGGGGGCTGGCGGCTGGTTGAAGCCGGCCCCGGCAGGCGGGTTGCTGAACCGGTACCCGCCAGCGGCTGGCTGCTGGAAGGCCCCCGGGGGCTGGTTCATCGGCCCGGTCGCGGGCGCCTGGCCGGCCGGCGGCGGGCTGAACCCGCCGGGCTGCGGCGGCTGGTTGAACCCGCCGGGCGCGGGCGGCGGGGGGAACGCGCCGCCCGGCGGCTGGTTGAAGCCGGCCGGCTGCCCCGGCGCGGGGGTGGGGGCCGGGCCGGCCGCGGCGGCGGCCGCCGGCATCATGGTCGGCGCGTCCATGGGCGCGGGGGCGGGCATGGGCGCGGGAGCCGCCATCGGCTCGGGGGCCGGCATCGGCGGGGGCGGCGCCCCGCCGGCGCCCGCAGCGGCCGCGGGCATCGTGGGGGTCGGCGGTGCGGCCGCGGCCGGCCGCTGGCCTGCCGCGCCACCGCCAGCGTCAGCGGAGACCGGGTAGCCCAGCGCGCGGGCGAACTCACGCACCACCCAGGTGCACGCGGCCGGGTCCAGTGACCGGCTGTCCGCGAGCGCCCCCGCGGTCAGCCGCACGGCCGCGTCCGGGCCGACGCCGCTGGCCTGCTGCTGCAGCATGCCCACCACGTCGGCGCGGGCCGCGCTGGCGATGAGGCTCGCCTCCCGCGGCAGCTCCGGCAGCCGGTCCTCGCAGATGCCCTCCAGGATGGTGGCATTCGAGAGAACCTTGATCCCGAAATCCGTGACGGCGGATTGCAGGACGGCCCGGGCTTCTCCCTGCGGGTCAAATGAGCGCGACAGACCATCACTCACAATGGACCTCCCCAATGGCGCTGACCGGCCTGCCGCCGATCCTGTTCCCCCCGGCCCCCTAGCGCCGAGAGTCGGATTGTAGCGGGTGCCGGTTATCGCCGGGTAGGCGCGCGAGCGCCAGATGGCTATGCTGTGTCCGCTGGTGACGGCGCGTTCGCCAGCGGGAGTCAGGAACGGCGGGGAGGGGGCTGCCGATGTCCGCGGAGTGTCGCCCCTCGGTGACTCGCCGTAACAGCGTGGGTGGCCGGCAGACAGGAACGGCGCAATGACTGCGAGTGTGACCGTCATGCCCGGCGGCGGAATTTCCCAGCGGCCGCTGCATTTCTTCATCCTCGCCGACTGCTCGGGGTCGATGAAAGCAAATGGGAAGATGCAGGCCCTGAACTTCGCCATTGCCAGCATGCTCCCCCACCTGGCCGCCTGGGAAAAAGATCAGGAGCAGGCGCAGGTGCTGCTGCGCGCCATCGCCTTCGCCGACCGGGCGGAATGGCACATCGCCGATCCGGTGCCGGTCGCCGCGGCCCGCTGGACGGCGCTGCAGCCGGTGGACAAGGGACTCACCTACATGGGCAGCGCGTTCCGCCTCGCCGCCGAGGCGCTGGCGCCCGGGCGGCTGGAGACCCGCGCGCTGCGCCCGGTGATCCTGCTGATCACCGACGGCAAGCCGACCGATCCTGACGAGTTCGAGTCAGGGCTGCGGGCGCTGTTCGCCTGCCGGGCCGGCAAGGCCGCGATCCGGGTGGCGGTGGCCATCGGCCGCGGCGCCAACTCCGAGTACCTGGCCCGGTTCATCAACGACCCGGCGGTGCCGGTGCTGGTGGCGGACAGCGTGGAGCAGATCACCGAGCAGCTGATGACCGCCTCGCTGGCCGTGTCCCGGCTGTCAGAGGTCGGCGCGGACCGCGGCGCGGTCCTCAGCCGGCTGATGCCGCCGCTGCCAGCGGCGGCGGCCACGCCGGAAACTGTTGACGGGGACACGATTGTCTGAGGTAGGGCCGCCGGCCGGCGGCATGACCCCGCGCTGGCGGGTGCTGCTCGCCACCGCCCTGGGCGCGGCACACGAAGCGGCAGGGCGCCCGCTGCAGGACGCCATCGCCCGGGCGGGTGACCCGGCCGGCGGCCCGCTGGCGGTCGCCGTGGCCGACGGCCACGGGCACCCGCGGCACGCCCGCAGCGCCCGCGGCGCGGCGCTCGCGGTCTCGGTGGCCACCACCGCCGCGGTGGAGCACGGCAGCCAGCTCGCTGCCGCCCCGACCGCCGCGGCGGCCTGCGAGATCGCACAGGCCAGCGTGGTTCCCGCGCTGATCGGCCGGTGGCGCGACGCGGTGGACGGGGACCTGGCGGACCATCCGGTGGAGGCCGCCGAGACGGCCCGGCTGCAGCCCGGTGACGAGCACGTGGTGCTGTACGGGACCACCCTGCTGCTGGCGGTCGCCGCCTATCCCTGGCTGGTGCTGTGCCAGATCGGCGACGGCGACATCGTGGTGGTGGACCGCGCCGGGCAGGCCGGCCTGCCCGTGCCGGGCGACAGCCGGCTGGACGGCTGGCGGACGACCAGCCTGTGCGAGGCCGATGCCCGGGACTCCTTCCGGTGCGGCACGGTGGACCTCGGCCGGCAGCAGGTGGCCGCGATCCTGCTGGCCACCGACGGCTACGGCAACGCCCAGGCGGCGGACCCGTGGCAGCAGCCGGTAGGCGCCGACCTGGTCGCCTTCGCCAGGGAGCGCGGCATCGCCTGGATGCGCGAGCAGCTGCCGCTGTGGGTGAGCATGTGCGCCTCGGCTGAGGGCAGCGGCGACGACACCGCCGTCGCGCTGCTGCTGGCCGAGGACATCCTGAAAGTGCCGACCGTGCCAATGGAGGATCCGGGGCTGAGCCGGCTATGACCACTGTCCAGGGGCTGTTCCCGGCCGTCGGGGACGTCGTGCGGATGGCGCGGGCCGGCAACCCGATCCGGCTCGAGGCGCGGGTGGCCGAGGGCGGCCAGGGCGTGGTCTACCGGGGGACGTCGGAGGGCAACACCCGGGTGGCCGTCAAGTGGTACCGGCCGGGCCCGCTCACCGACCGCCAGCAGGCGGCCATCGAGCAGCTCACCCTGCACCGCCGCCCGCACGACGCGTTCGCCTGGCCGATCGACATGGTGACCTGCGAGCGCGCCCGCGGCTTCGGCTACGTGATGCCCTGGGTGCCGGAGCGGTTCGGCTCCCTGGTGGAGCTGCTCCGGGCTCCCGAGCAGCCGCCGTTCCGGGTGATCGTGTCGATCGCCCGCCAGCTCGTGGACGCGTTCGCCGCCCTGCACGCGAGCGGGCTGTGCTACCGGGACATCAACTTCGGGAACCTGCTCGTCGACCCCGAGCGGCCCGAGGTGATCATCGTCGACAACGACAACGTCGGCACCGAGGGCGGCGACGTCTTCGTCCGCGGCACGCTGCGGTTCATGGCGCCGGAGATCATCACCGGGCAGGCCGACCCCTCGACCGTCAGCGACCTGCACTCGCTGGCCGTGTTCCTGTTCTTCCTGCTGGTGCACGGCCACCCGCTGGAAGGGCGCCGGGTGCGCGTCTCCTACACCTGGCAGGATGACGGCCACGTGTCCGAGACCACGCTGGCCATGCAGCATTTCGGGCTGAACCCGTGCTTCGTGTTCGACCCCGGCGACAATTCGAACCTGCCCGAGCCGGGCGACCCGATGCTGATCTGGTGGCCGATCTACCCCACCTTCATCCAGGCCCTGTTCACCCGGGCGTTCACCACCGGGCTCAAGGACGCCTCCCTCAGCGGGCGGATCACCGAGGGGGAATGGCGGCGCGCCCTGGCCCGCCTGCACGACTGCGTGTCGGTGTGCCCGTGCACCGCCGCGGTGTTCTGGGACCCGGCGAACCCGCGCATCAGGTGCTGGAACTGCGGGGCGACGGTGGCGGCGCCGCCGGTGCTGGAGATCGCGGGCCACTCGCTGGCCCTGTCCGAAGGTGCCGTCCTCACCCGCAACCACCTCTCCCGCGGCAGCGACTACCTGACCCCGATCGGGCTGGTGGAGCGGCATCCGCGGCAGCCGGAGCAGGTGGTCCTGCGCAACGTCAGCGACGCGCCCTGGACCGTTGAACCGGACGGCGAGGGAGTCAAGAGCGTGGCGCCCGGCCAGCGGCTGGGGGTGCGGCCGATGACCATCCGGTTCGGGACTGTCCGCGGGGCGATCAGGGTTCCCGGCGCTGACCATCAGTGACCGGGTGAACTGTTCCGTTTGCCGGTATTCCGCTGCCATAATGCGGCTACCGCCGCGCCGGGGCGGCCGCTATCCGGGCCGCCCGCCGGCCGGCTCGCGGGGGGAAGGCGGGAAAGCCCGTGAACGAGCTTGTCGTCCGGCACGGCGGCCAGCAGGTGGGCCTGGTGCCTGGTCAGGCGGCCATCATCGGCCGGGGTGCCGGCAGCATCCTGCGGGTCGATGACCCCCGGGTCTCCCGCGAGCACATCCGGCTGAGCTACGGCCCGCAGGGCTGGCTGCTGGAGAGCGTGGGCCGCAGCGGCACCTACCTCGCTGGCCAGCCGGTCACCCGGCTGGCGCTCAGCCAGCCGGTGGAGGTCACCCTGGCGCAGGCGGACGGCCCGCTGCTGCGCTTCGAGCCGGCCGGCGTCCCGGTGGCGGCCCCCGCCCCGCCGGCCCCCGGGGCCCAGCTGCCGCAGCCCGCGGCCGCCCAGGCGGCACCTGCTCCCCCGCCAGCCCCGGCGGCGCCGGTCCCGCAGGCAGCCCCGCCCGGCTATGGGGCGCCCGCGGGCCAGGTTCCCTACGGGATGGTGCCGGGCCAGCCCGGCCAGCCCGGCTACCCCGGCCAGCCGCCGCCCGGGGCCGGCTTCGGCGCGCCGCTCACGCCCGGCGGCATGCCCGGCCCCCGGCCGGCCGACCTGGCGGGCGGCAACATCTTCACCGCGCTGCGGATGCTGGTCCCCATCGCGTCCTGGGTCCGGGACCCGGCGTTCCGCCAGTGGTACCGGCTGCTGGTGGCGGTGTACGCGCTGGCGCCGGTGGTCATGCTGGTCGAGCTGCAGCACACCACCAGCCTGACCACGCTCGGCTGGGTGTACTGCCTGTACGTGGCGCCGCTGTGGGCCCTGGTCTTCTGGTTCCTCATCCGGCCCGGGCCGCTGGGCCGCCGGGAGATCGTGCTCACCGCGATCTTCGTGGTCGCCGAGGTGATCCTCATCCCGGTGCTGACCCTGCCCTGGGAGAACGCCCTCGCCCCGGCCAACAGCAGCCACAACCCGTTCTCCTGGACCTACGGGGTCGGCCTGGCCGAGGAGTTCACCAAGGCGCTGCCGGTGCTGGTGGCCGCGATCGTGCTGGTGGCCCGCAAGACCAAACTCGACGTGCGGATGTGGATGTTCCTCGCGTGCCTGTCCGGGCTGATGTTCGGGGTGTACGAGGCTTCGGTGGTGTATGTCCCGCTGGACGTGCAGACGGTCGCGCACGGCTTCGCGTTCGGCATCCCGGAATTCGTCGAACGGGTCTTCCTCGACGGGCTGCAGCACGCGCTGTGGGCCGGCATCGCCGGGTTCTTCATCGGCCTGGGCGCGAACTACCACCGCCAGCGCATCCCGCTGTGGATCTTCGGCCTGGCGCTGCCCTCGGTGCTGCACGGCCTTAACGACTGGGCCACCACCGGGGTGTTCGGGCACAACCTGTGGCCGTGGATCGCCATCCAGGCGTTCTCGGTGTTCCTCTTCCTCGGCTACACCGCCTCCGCGGCGTCGATCGAGCGGGAGGTGCGGCACACCCCGATGTTCCGCGGCGACTCCATGATCTTCGACGCGTCCCGGCTGCTCCCGCCGCCGGGCGGTCCTCAGGTCCCGCGCGGGCAGGGGTAGAACGCCGAGCCGTCCAGGTTGACGTTCAGCTTGAGCGCGGCGAAGCCGTCCGCCGGGGCATAGACGGCATGGCAGAACGAACTGAACCGGTGCTGGCCCCGGCAGCGCTGGCCGGGGTCGCACACGTAGCGGTCGGCCCCGTACTCGGCCTCGCCGGCCCACTTGCCGGTGGGCTGACGGCGGGTCACGTCGGCGGTGAAGGCGTCCCAGCCGCACGGGGTGCGGCCGCGCAGGCCGGTGCAGGTGATCCCGTACTGGCGGCTGCCGCGGAACTGCGCGGCGAAGCAGGCGTGATTGAGGTAGCACTCCTCGACCACGGCGCCGTCCGTGTAGCGGCGTCCCCACCAGGACAGGTAGGGCGAGTTCTTCCACAGGGCGGTCATCCCGTAGCGGTGCACCTCGTTGAAGGCGTAGGCGAGGAAGTTCTGCGCGTCACCGGGGGTCAGCATGAACCCGGTGGTGGACGGCGGGTCGAAGCTGTCGATGTCGTCCAGCTCGACCGCGTCGAAGCCCTTGCGCGCGCACATCGCGATGCGCTCGCGCAGCATCGGCGCCAGCGCGCCCAGCTGCCGGAAGTCGACCCAGCGCTCCTCCGGGTAGCCGTAGTAGACCTTGCCGAGCGCGGCGGCCGGGAACCAGCGGCCCCGCGGTGACGGGCTCGCGTCGGGCCGGTAGTCCTCCCAGGCCAGGTCCAGGTAGCAGACCGCCCGCGGGTGCGCGATGGTGCTGGCCTGCCAGCTGGTGCGGATCGCGCGGACCTGCGCCGCGGTGGTCAGGAAGCCGTCCACGTCGTACATGTCCACCGCGCGCCTGCCGGTCCGCTGCAGCGGGGTGACCCGGCCGATCTGCCAGTCCCACCGCATCGGGCGGCGGCCCGCGGCCCCGCGGGAGGCGGCCAGGTGCGGCGGGTACCAGCACGGGTGCTGGCGCGCGGCCAGGCAGGCCACCGGCGCGGGCAGCGGCACCACGTCCCAGCCGAACCGGATCACGCTGGCGCCCGCGTGGTCGGCGGTGAGCACCGCGACCTGGTGCCGGCCGGGCCGCAGCGGGCCGGTGTAGAAGGTGCGCGCGGCAGGCAGCGCGTGCCACGGCCCGCCGTCGATCCGGAACCGCTGCCGCGGCTGCCCGTCCGCGGCGTTGTAGTGCGGGGCGGTGACCTGGAAGTATTCCTCCGCCGACGCGGTGCGCCGCTCGGGGGTGCCGTTGATGAACGCCGCGGCGGGCCGCTGGTGCGCCGGGTACGCCAGCACCCGCACCGCGCCGAGGCGGCTGACCGAGCGGCGGACGACCCGGAACGTGAACGTGGCCGGCCGGGTCTCGACCACCTCGGCGGCGGTCTCGGTGAGCCGCAGCCGCCGGCCGGTGTCGCTGTGCGCCACCCGGTGGCGGGCGGCGGCGAAGGGGGTGACGGGCGAGTCCGCCGCGGTCACGCAGTGCGTGCCGTCAGCCCGGCAGCTCTGCCACGCGTAGCCGACCTCGAAGGTGAGCAGCCGCATCCCATGCGGCAGCCGCGGCACCCGCCAGGCCAGCCCGGTCGCGGCCACCATCGCGCCGTCGCGCGGGCGGCCGTTGATCCGCAGGCTGCCCCGCGGCGCCGGCGGCGGGACCGGCTGGCCGGCCGTGGCGGCGGGTGCCGCCCGCGGCGGGTCAGCCGCGGCGCCGGCGGCCGGCGGGGCCAGCCCCAGCAGCGCCGCGGCCGCGGTGAGGCCGGCCAGCCGGCCGGCCCAGGCGGGCAGGGCTGCGGGCATGGCCGTCCACCTCCGCGGCAGGGTCAGCGGCGGAAGGCCGCGGGCAGCAGGTCCGCGTGCGCGGCGAACAGCTCGTCGCACATCGCGATGGTCTCCGCCGTGGTCAGGGTGGCCGAGGTGTTCGGGTCGAGCAGCGCGGCCTGGTAGACGTGCTCGCGGGACTCCGCCAGCGCAGCCTTCACGGTCAGCTCGGCCACGTTGAGGAAGGTCCGGTTGAGCGCGGCGAGCTGCGGCGGCAGCGCGCCGATCGCCACCGGCTTGGCGCCGCCCGCGCCGACGGTGCAGGGCACCTCGACGCAGCACTCATCGGGCAGGCTGGAGATCAGGCCGCCGTTGCGGATGTTCACGTGCAGCTCGCGTTCCCGGCCGGTCTCCAGCGAGTGGATGAACAGCGACGCCAGCTCGTGCGTGGGCGCCAGGTCGAGCGGCTCATCCGACTCCAGCGCGCGCTCCAGCGATGCGAGCTCGCGCAGGTTCTCCTCGGACCGGGCCAGGTAGTCGCCCACGAAGATGCGGAACTGCCCGATCTGCGAGTCGTGGCGCATGAACCACGGCACGTACTCGGCGGAATGCTCGCTGGACTCGGTCGGGAAGTAGCCGAACCGGCGGAAGATCTCCACCCGCACCCGGCGCTGCAGCTCCGGGGAGCCGTCGATGACCTCGGCCAGCCGCGGGTACAGGGACTCGCCGTCCTGCTCGAAACGCAGCACGAACGCCTGGTGGTTGAAGCCCGCCGTGACGAAGCGGACGCGGTCCGGGTCCGCGCCGACCAGCCCGGTGAGGAACGCCTGGGTGTCGCGCACCGAGTGGC
This sequence comes from Gemmatimonadota bacterium, assembly GCA_050257395.1. GTDB lineage: Bacteria > Actinomycetota > Actinomycetes > Streptosporangiales > Streptosporangiaceae > JAIRTY01. Next base: position 52,238 of record JBLMWU010000214.1, read on the forward strand.
ACAGCCCGAACACCCGGCCAAAGGGCGTCCCCTCGTACACGGCCCAGGGCAGCATGGCCATCGGGTTGCTGTAGCTGAGCAGGTACGCGTCCGGGCACACCGCCAGCATGTCGGTGGCGAGCGCGGTCACCACCGGGATGGTCCGCAGGCCGCGGAAGATCCCGCCGATGCCGATCGTGTCCCCGATGGTCTGCCGCACGCCGTACCGGGCCGGGATGCCGAAGTCGGCGCGGGTCGCGTCGTAGCCGCCGACCTGCACCTCGTTGATCACGTAGCGGGCGCCCGCCAGCGCCTCCCGCCGGTCCATGCTGGCGGACACGGCCGCGCCGCTGCCGGTCTGCGCCACGATCCTGCTGGCCAGCCGCTCGGCGTGGGCCAGCCGGGCGGCGCTGATGTCGTACAGCGCGAGTTCCAGGCCGTCCCACAGCTCCGGGTAGCTGCACAGGTCGGTGACCACGTTGCGGGTGAACTCGATGCTGCCTGCGCCGATGAACGTCACCTTGAGCACGGTTCGTTAGTGTTCCATCCGGCCTGTTTTCGCGCAAGACTGCGCATCTAGTGCGCTTCCGGGGCTTGACACTCGGGTCGCCGATGCACAAACTTGTCGGCAATTCACAGGATCTGCGCAACTTGAATCGTGAGCAGGCTTGGCTCGCACCAGGTCCCGGCCGGAGAAGGAGAGCATGATGCCCAAGCGCCGGCTGCGCGTCACCCTGGCAGGCTCACTCGCTGCGCTCGCCGTCGTCCTGGCCGCGTGCGGCACCGACAGCACCGGCGGTGGCGGCGGCAGCATCCAGCTCTGGGAGGGCTACACCGGCCCCGACGCCAAGCCGTTCGCGCACCTGGTGAGCGAGTACAACGCCACCCATCCGGGCCAGCACGTGGCCACCCTGTTCGTCAACAACGACAACACGCTGCAGAAGGTGCTGACCGCGGTGCGCGGCGGCAGCCCGCCCGACATCGCCTACCTCTACGGCTCGTGGGCGCCGAACGTCGCGCAGATCCCGCAGGTGGTCAACCTGACCGGCGTGGTCCGCCGCCCGGGCGTCAACTGGAACGACTTCTGGGTCGGCGAGCGGGCCGTGGCCACCGTCAACGGCAAAGTGATCGGCATCCCGGCGCTGGTGGACAACCTGGCCGTGGTCTACAACAAGACGCTGTTCGCCCGGGCCGGCCTGCAGCCGCCAAGCGCCAGCTGGACCTGGCAGCAGTTCCAGGCCGACGCGCAGAAGCTGACCGACCCGGCGCGCAAGCAGTACGGGACGGCGTACGTCACCCCGGGCACCGAGGACACGGTCTGGCATTGGGAAGCCCTGCTATGGGAGGCCGGCGGCCAGCTGCTGACCGCTGACGGCAAGAAGGCCGCGTTCAACTCCCCCGCGGGGCTGGCGTCGCTGAACACCCTGCGCACGATGGCCGTGTCCGACCATTCGATGTACCTGGACCCGACCGACTCGGCCTACGCCAACCTGTTCAACTCCGGCCGGATCGGGATGCTGGTCACCGGCCCGTGGGACCTGGGGAACTTCCCGAACGTGCACTACGGCGTGCAGGTCATGCCGTCCTACCCGGGCACCAGCGGCGGCCACCAGACGATCTCCGGCCCGGACAACTGGGTGGTGTTCAACAACGGCGCCAGCCGGGTGGCCGCGGCGGAGAAGTTCCTGCTCTGGCTCACCGCGCCCGCTCAGGTCCGGTACTTCTCGCTGCACAGCGGCGAGCTGCCGACCCGCCAGTCGGTGGGCAACGCCGCGTTCAGCCAGCAGATGGACGCCGCGCTGCCCGGGGTCGGCGCCTTCATCGGCAACCTGGCCAACGTCCGGCAGGCCCGCCCGCAGATCCCGCAGTACCCGAAGATCTCCCAGGTGCTGGGCACCATGGTGGTGTCGGTGCTGCTGGGCAAGAGCCAGCCGCAGGCGGCCCTGAGCTCGGCGGCCCAGCAGGTCAACCAGATCCTGGCCACCGGCTGACGTGACCCGCACGGACACGCTGCTGCGCCGGGACCGCGCCGGCCGGGACCGCTCCCGGCGGGCGCGGCCCGGGCCGGGGCGCCAGCGGCGCACCAGGGTGCTGAGCTCGGAGCAGTTCGCCGGCTGGTCGTTCGTGACCCCGGGGGCCGCCGTCATCCTGCTGTTCGGCGCGGCGCCGATCGTGTGGTCGATGGTGATGTCCTTCCAGCACTCCACGCTGTCGCCGGGCACCCCGTTCGTGGGCCTGCGCAACTACCGGCAGCTCGTCCACGACCCGGTGGTGGTGCAGGCGATCGGCCACACGCTGGTGTACACCGCGCTGTTCGTGCCCGGCACGATGATCGCCGGGCTGTTCCTCGCGGTGGCGATGAACCGGAAGATCCGGTTCCTCTGGCTCTACCGGACCGCCGCCTACGCCACCATGGCGATCTCCACGATCAGCGAGGCGATCGTCTTCATCTGGCTGTTCGACCCGTCTTACGGGATCGTCAACTACCTGCTCGGGCTGTTCGGGGTGCCGCCGCAGCAGTTCCTCAACTCCCCCTCGCAGGCGCTGTACGTGATCGTGGTGATGACGGTCTGGGGCTGGACCGGCTTCGCGGTCGTCATCTACCTGGCCGCGCTGCAGGGGATTCCGCAGGTCCTCACCGAGGCGGCGGCCATCGACGGGGCCGGCCCCTGGCGGACGTTCCGCCGGATCACCCTGCCGCTGCTGAGCCCGGCGTCGCTGTTCCTGGCGGTGTGGCTGACCATCAACGCGCTGCAGCTGTTCGACGAGGTGTACCTGAGCACCCAGGGCGGGCCGCTGAACGCCACCACCGTGCTCGTCTACTACCTCTACGTGCAGGCGTTCCAGAACTTCGACTTCGGTTACGCCTCCGCGATCGCCTACTTCCTGTTCCTCATCATCATCGTGGTCACCGCCATCCAGTTCCGGGTCGGCAGGCGGCTGACCTACTACCGGTCATGACGGCGGCCCCGGTCCCGGCCGCCCGCCGGCGGCGGCTGCCGTTCAGCCCCTGGCACCTGGTGCTGGTCCCGGCGACAGTGGTGCTGATCTTCCCATTCGCGTGGCTGGTCATCACCTCGCTGGAGACCCCGGCCGAGGCGCTGCACTTCCCGCCGGTGCTGCTCCCCCACCGGCTGCAGGCCGGCAACTACCCGGCGGCGCTGGCGAGCGCGCCGTTCACCCGGTTCTTCGTCAACAGCGCCCTCGTCGCGGTCGTCACCGTGCTGTCGAACCTGGTGCTGTGCTCGCTGGCCGGGTACGCGTTCGCCCGGTTCCGCTTCCTGGGCCGCGGCGCCCTGTTCGCCGTGATCATGGCGACGCTGATGGTGCCGTTCCAGGTCACGATGATCCCGCAGTTCATCATCACCAAGTGGCTCGGCGTGCACGTGCTGGCCGCGGTCGGCATCAACCATCTCGGCGCGCTCATCCTGCCGAACGCGGCGACCGCCTTCGGGATCTTCTTCCTGCGCCAGTTCTTCCGCACGCTGCCGCTGGAGTACGAGGAGTCGGCGCGGGTGGACGGGGCCAGCCGGCTCACCGTGCTGTGGCGGATCGTGCTGCCGCTCGCCACCCCGGCGCTGGCCACCCTGGCCGCGCTCACCTTCCTCGACTCGTGGAACAACTTCCTGTGGCCGCTGATCGCCATCACGTCCACGGACAAGATGACGCTCCCGCTCGGCCTGGCGACCTTCCAGGGCGCGCACTCGACCGAATGGCCGCTGCTGATGGCCGGCAACGTCATGAGCCTCGCGCCGATGATGGTGATCTTCTTCGTGGCCCAGCGCTACTTCGTGCGGTCCATCGCCGCCACCGGCCTCGCCGGGACCTGAGCACACCAGCCCCGGCAGCAGTGAGAGGAAAGGAAACATCGCATGGGCAACGAGGCCACCGCAGGCGCCGGCACCGAACGGGAGGTGGCGTCGCAGCCAGCCTGCTGGCGGCGGGCCGCTGACCTGGCCGCCAGCGCCGCCGGGGTGCTGCCGGCCAGCGGCGAGCGGGTCGCGGTCGCCGGCTGCGGCACGTCCTGGTTCATGGCCCAGTCCTACGCGGCCGCCCGGGAGGCGGCCGGGCACGGGGAGACCGACGCGTTCGCCGCCTCCGAGATGCCGCCCGGCCGCCGCTACGACCGGGTCCTGGTGCTGTCGCGCTCCGGCACGACCACCGAGATCGTCGACCTGCTGACCCGGCTGCGCGGCCGGGTGCCCACGGTCGCGATCACCGCTGTCACGGGCACGCCGGTGGCCGAGGCCGCGGACGCGGTGGTGGACCTCGGCTTCGCGGACGAGGAATCCGTGGTGCAGACCCGGTTCGCCACCACCGAGCTGGCGCTGCTTCGCATCCACCTGGGTCACGACATCGGGCCGGTGGCGGACGCGGCCGAGCGGGTGCTGGCCGAGCCGCTGCCCGCGGACCTGACCGGCGCCCGCCAGTTCACCTTCCTCGGCACCGGCTGGACCTACGGGCTCGCCAACGAGGCGGCGCTCAAGCTCCGGGAGTCGGCCGGGCTGTGGACCGAGGCGTACCCGGCCATGGAGTACCGGCACGGGCCGGCCGCCGTCACCGCGGCGGGCAGCGTGGTCTGGGTGTTCGGCGCCCCGCCCGACGGGCTGGCGGCAGAGGTCGCGGCCGCGGGCGGCGTGGCCTGGCACACCGGCGAGGACCCGCTGGCCGAGCTGGTCCGGGTGCACGTGCTCGCCGTGGCCGTGGCCCGCGCCCGCGGGCTGGACCCGGACCGGCCGCGCAACCTCGCCCGGTCCGTCATCCTCACCCCGCGCTGACCGGGCGGCCCGCCGTGATCCTCGTCGTCTGCCTCAACCCGGCGCTGGACATCACCCACCAGGTGATGGCGGTGGACTGGGCCGGGGTGAACCGGCCCGGCGCGGTGCACACGAGGCCCGGCGGCAAAGGCCTGAACGTCGCCCGCACGCTGCACGCGGTCGGTGCCGGGGTGCTGGTCATGGGGCTGGCCGGCGGCACCACCGGGGCAGCGGTGACCGGTGCCCTGGCCGGTCTCGGGGTGCCCGCCGCGTTCACCCCGGCCGCCGGGGAGACCCGGCGGACGTTCACCGTCGTGGACGGCCGGGCCGGCACGACCGCGCTGTTCAGCGAGCCCGGCCCGGAGATCAGTGCCGCGGAGTACACGCTGTTCACCGGCGCGTACGCGGCCGCCCTGCCGGGTGCCGCCGCGGTGGTGCTGTCCGGCAGCCTGCCGCCGGGCGTCCCGGCGGACGCCTACGCCGTGCTCGGCGCGATGGCCGCGGCGGCCGGGGTGCCGGTGCTGCTGGACGCGCACGGGGAGCCGCTGCGGCTGGGTGCCGCGGCCGGGCCCGCGATCGTCAAGCCCAACCTCGCCGAGCTGGAGGCCCTGGCCGGCCGCAGCCTGTCCACCGCCCGCGGCGCCGACCGGCGGGCCGTGGCATCCGCCGCCCGGGAGCTGCGGGCCGCGGGCGCGCAGGCGGTGGTCGTCACGCTCGGGCCGGACGGGCTGCACGCCGTGACCGGCGACGGCAGCTGGGACGCGGCGCCCCCGGCCGTCGCCGCGGGCAACCCCACCGGCGCGGGCGACGCCGTCGCGGCGGGCCTGGCACACGGCCTGATCCTGGGCCGCCCCTGGGACGAGCGGCTGCGGCACGCGGTCGCCCTCGGCACCGCGTCAGCCGCCGCGCCGGTCGCCGGCGAGTTCAGCCACTCCCACTACTCCGACCTGCTGGCGCAGGTCAGGGTCGGCCGCAGCGAGATGCACTGATGATGCAGCCCGGGACCGCGGCCGGCATCGTCGGCCCCGCCTACGCCGCGGGCCGGGGCGCCGGCGCGTTCAATGTGATCGGCATCGAGCACGCGGAGGCGATCGCCGCGGGGGCCGAGACCGCGGCAGCGCCCGTTCTGCTGCAGATCAGTGAGAACTGTGTCCGCTACCACGGCGCCCTGGAGCCGCTGGGCCGGGCCTGCGTGGCGATAGCCCGGTCGGCCGCGGTGCCGGTGGGCGTGCACCTGGATCACGCGACCAGCCCGGACCTGGTCCGCGCCGCCGCCGGCCTGGGCTTCGGGTCGGTCATGTTCGACGCGTCCCGGCTGCCCTACGCGCAGAATGTCCAGCAGACCGCCGAGATCGCCCGCTGGTGCCACGAGCGCGGCCTGTGGGTGGAAGCGGAACTCGGTGAGATCGGCGGGAAGGACGGCGTGCACTCGGCCACGGCCCGGACCCGCCCGGACGAGGCGGCCGGCTACGTGGCCGCCACCGGTGTGGACGCGCTCGCGGTGGCGGTCGGCAGCTCGCACGCCATGCTGACCCGCACCGCCGTGCTGGACCTGGGCCTGATCACCCGCATCCGCGCCGCGCTCGGCGTGCCGCTGGTGCTGCACGGCTCCTCGGGGGTGCCCGACGGCGAGCTCGCCGCCGCGATCCGGGCGGGCATGACGAAGATCAACGTGGCGACCCAGCTGAACAAGGTCTACACCGCCGCGATCCGCGCATATCTGGCCGCCAATACGACAATGGTGGATCCCAGGAAGTACGGTGCGGCAGGGCGCGACGCGGTGGCCGCGGAGGTTGCCCGCCTGCTGACAGTGATCGGAGGCGCCGGTGAGCCGGTACCGGCGGTGGAATGAGCTGCTGGAACTGCTGGCCGCGGCCGGGCAGCTCCAGGTCGAGGAGGCCGCGAAGGAACTGGGGGTGTCCGCCGCCACCGTCCGCCGCGACTTCGACGAACTCGCCCGGCAGCAGATGCTCACCCGGATCCGCGGCGGCGCCGTCGCCCAGGGCGTCACCTACGACCTGCCGCTGCGGTACAAGAGCGAGCGGCACCCGTCGGAGAAGCAGCGCATCGCGGCGGTGGCCGCCGCGCTGGTGCGGCCCGGCCAGGTGATCGGGCTGAACGGCGGCACCACCACCACCGAGGTGGCCCGCGCGCTGGCCACCCGTTCCGACCTGAGCACGGGGACCACCGGGCCCGCGCTCACCATCGTCACCAACGCCCTCAACATCGCGACCGAGCTGGCGGTCCGCCAGCACATCAAGATCGTCACCACCGGCGGGGTGGCCCGCCCGCAGTCCTACGAGCTGGTCGGGCCGCTGGCCACCGGCGTGCTGGAGCAGGTCACCCTGGACGTGGCGTTCGTGGGCGTGGACGGGATCGACGCGGCGGCGGGCGCGACCGCGCACCACGAGGGCGAGGCGAGCATCAACCGGCTGATGGCGCAGCAGGCGGACCGGGTCGTCGTCCCGGCGGACAGCTCCAAGGTGGGCCGGCGCGCGTTCGCCCGGATCTGCACGGCCGCGGAGATCGACGTCCTCGTCACCGACACCGGGATCGCGGCGGCGGACGCCGCCCGGCTGGAGGAGGCCGGGGTGCAGGTTGTCACCGCCTGACCCGGCAGCGCCTGACCCGGCAGCGGCCGTGCGGCCCGATCTGGTGGTGATCGGCGACTGCAACCCGGACGTGCTCGTGCTGGGCGAGGACGTGACGCCCGCGTTCGGGCAGCAGGAAAAGCTGGTCGAGAGCATGTCGCTGGTGGTCGGCGGCTCCGCGTCGATCACCGCGGTCGCAGCGGCGCGGCTCGGCCTCAGGGTCACCCTGGTGGCGGCGGTCGGCGCGGACCCCGCGGGCCAGTTCATGCTGGACCAGCTGGCCAGCGAAGGCGTTGGCACCGGCGCGGTGGCTGTCCGCAGCGACCTGCCGACCGGCATGACGGTGGCGCTGTCGCGGGGCGGTGACCGGGCGATCCTGACCGCCACCGGCGCGGTCGCCTCGCTCACCGCGCGGGACGTCCCGGCGCCGCTGCTGGCCGTGGCCCGCCACGTGCACATCAGCTCCTACTTCCTGCTGGCGGACTCACTCGGGCCCGGCCTGGCCGGGCTGATGGCGTCGGCGCGGGCGGCCGGGGCGGCCGTCTCGCTGGACACCAACTGGGACCCGGCCGGCCGCTGGGCCGCGGACGGCCGGCTGGCCGGCGTGCTCGCCCAGGCCGGCCTGCTGCTGCCCAACGAGGCGGAGGCGCTGCGGCTGAGCGGGGAGCCGGACCTGGCCGCGGCGGCCCGGGCACTCACCGCGGGCGGGGCGAGGCTGGTGGTGAAGCTCGGGGCCAGGGGCGCGCTGTGCGCGGACGGGCGCGAGCGCTACCGGGTCAGCCTGCCGCCGGTGACGCCGGTCGATGCCACCGGGGCGGGTGACTGCTTCAACGCGGGCCTGATCGCCGGGCTGCTCAGCGGCCTGCCGCTGCCCCGGGCGGCCGCACTCGGCTGCGCGGCCGGGGCGCTGTCCACCCGGGCCCCCGGCGGCACCGGGAGCTGTCCCAACCTGGCCGCGGCGACGGCCCTGGCGGGGCAGGCGGTCATCCGGGACGCAGCGGAAGCGCCGCTGCCGTAGCCCGGGCCGCTGATGGCGGACGTCCCTGCCTGCTCTGGACTTCCGGCACTTGCCGGCGCCAGATAGAGAGAAGTCAGCTTCCATCAGGAACCTGCAGTCTGCGCGGCGACGATCATGTGAGACGGGGGCCCGGTGAGCGAAGACACGGTTTCCGCACCCGGTCACGGGGCATCGCAGCACCAGCCGCCGGAGCATCCGGCGACCGAGGTCCGGCGCGGCTCCAGCGGGGCGGGCGCGCTCCCGGCCGCGATCGGACCGGGCAGCGAGATCGCCGGCTACCGCGTCGAGGAGCAGATCGGCCAGGGCGGCATGGCCGCGGTGTACCGCGCCCACGACGAGCGCCTGAACCGCCCGGTGGCGCTCAAGCTGCTCGCACCGGCGCTGGCCACCGACACCGCGTTCCGGCAGCGGTTCATCCGGGAGTCCCGGGCCGCGTCCGCCGTGGACCATCCCAACATCATCCCGGTCTACGACGCCGGCGAGACCGACGGCATCCTGTACATCGCCATGCGGTACGTGCACGGCGGCGACGTCGGGTCGCTGGTCCGGCGGGACGGCCCGCTTGCCCCCGCCCGGGCCTGGGCCATCATCAGCCAGGTCGCCTCCGCGCTCGACGCCGCCCATGAGCACGGCCTGATCCACCGCGACGTCAAGCCGGCGAACATGCTGCTCGACGCCGGCACGGCCACCGGCTGGCTCGGCCCGGGTGCCGCCGCAGGCCGGGCCGAGCACGTGTACCTGTCCGACTTCGGGATCAGCAAGCAGTCGGTAGCCACCGCGGGCACCCTCACCAAGACGGGCCAGTTCGTCGGAACCCTCGACTACATCGCGCCCGAGCAGCTGCAGGGCGGCACCGTGGACGGCCGCACCGACCTGTACTCCCTGGGCTGCGCCGCGTTCGAGCTGCTCAGCGGCGTGCCGCCGTTCCACCAGGACCGGGAGTTCGCGCTGATCCGGGCGCACCTCGCCGACCCGCCGCCGCTGCTGACCGCGCACCGCGCCGGGATCCCCCCGGACGCCGACCGGGTGCTGGCCCGGGCGATGGCCAAGTCGCCCGCTGAGCGCCACGCCACCTGCGCCGAGTTCGCCAGGGACCTGGGCCGGGCGCTGGGGCTGGTGGCCGCCGGGCCCTCGCCGCCGCCGCTGGCCCCGGTGCCGCCGCAGGCGCTGCAGCCGACAGCGCCCGCAGCAGCCGGCCTGCCGGTCCCGCCCGCGGGGCCGGTGACTCCCGCCGGCCCGGTTCCCCCCACCTCCGCGGATCAGATCCCCACCGCGCTCACCCCGGGCCCGGTGACCGGCGGGACGCCCCCGGGCGGCACCGGCTGGCCGCAGCAGCCGCCCCAGCGCACGGCCTACGGGCAGTCCTGGCCGCCCGGGCCGGGCTGGCAGGAGCCGCCGCCCCGGCGCCGCTCCCGCAGCATGATCATCGCGGTGATCACCGCCGTGGTGGTCCTGCTGGCGGCGGGCGCCGCGGCCGCCGTCTACTTCTACAGCCACCGGCAGCCGGGCACCCCGGCGCCAACCGCCGCGCCCAGCGTGCCGGCATCGTCCGGGCAGCCTCCGGTGACGTCGGCGCCGCCGTCGGAGCCGGTGACGTCACCGCAGCCGAACCCGGCCGCGCGCGCCCAGGCGACCGACATCAGCAACCTGCTGCAGACCGGCCACGGCAGCAGCACGCAGCTGTCGGACGCCGCCGCGAACATCCGGACCTGCACCAATGTCCCGCAGAACGTGCAGGTGATCCAGCAGGTCCGCGACCAGCGCCAGGCCGAGCTCAGCCAGGCCCAGACGCTGTCCGTGAACGCCCTGAGCAACGGCGCCCAGCTGAAGACGAGCCTGGTGCAGGCGCTGCAGGATTCGCTGACCGCGGACGACGCCTATCTGACGTGGGCTCAGCAGCAGGAGGCGAGCTGCACGCCCGGCAGCCAGTCCAGCGACGCGGCCGCCGCCGACGCGCAGGCCGTGAGCAGCAAGCAGGCGTTCATCGGGCGGTGGAACCCGGTCGCCGCCCAGTACGGCCTGCCCCGGGAAACAGTGGCGTCCATCTAGGCTTCCGTCCTGCACCCAGGAGATCAGGTAAAGCCGGGAAGAGGACTGGCTGGCCTACTGGTCCTCTGTGCCGTCGTTCCAGACGTTGAGCCACAGGTCACCGGGCAGAGCCAGCAGGCGCTGCATGATTGTGCGGTCGAGCTCGGCGGCGCGTTCGGTGGGGTGTGAGGCGACGAGGCAGAACCAGTTCGCTTCGTAGCCCTCGCGCACCAGCTCCCACAACCGCGCCGCCACCGGTTCGAGGATCGCCAGCAGCCGGCGCAGATGCTCGCTGAGCTCGGTCCCGGACTCGATGCTCGAGCTGGAGCTCAGCAGCCACGCCGAGGAGCCGCGGGTGAGCGATGACCGGCTGCTCACCCGGTCGGCTGCCTCCGCGGTCCAGGTCGGCTCCACCCCGAGCCGGAGGGTCACCGCCGCAGCCGTCAGCTCAGCGCCTCCGAACAGGCGGAATGTGGCTTTCGTCTCCACATCCGCCAGTCTCAGTGACGCAGCCGGTCAGCGCCTCTCATTTATGTGCGGCGGCCGCGGCGCCGGGGTCTTCCGGCATGTACTCGACCGTGATCCCGGCGTTCGGCTTCACACCGGCCAGGGCCGGCAGCACGTGATTGAGGACCTGCTCGGCGGTGGCCTTGTGCCGGTTGCCCGCGGCGGTGATCTGATACCAGCCACCCTTGTCCCTGGCGAAGTAGTAGTAGAAGCGGCCCGTCTTCTTCGAGCTGAACGAGATGCGGTACTCCGTGTTGCGCAGCGTCATCGCCCTCTCCCCCGCGGCCGGCCCGGCCCGCGCCGGGATCAGCGGCACCCTTCACGCCTGATTATGGCGCGGCCGGTCATGCCGTCCCGTTGCGGAAGTAGTGGCCCTTTTCGAGGTCGTCGATGAGCCCCGGCTGGACCGGCTGCCACCCCGTCAGCTCGCGGGTCAGCAGGCTCGACGCCGGGCCGTCGGCGCCGATAAAGGCGGCCAGCCAGCTGAAATGGCCGGCTGCGTGCTCTGGGGCGATGGCGGCCACGGGGACGCCGAGCTGCCGGCCGATCACGCCGGCGACGGCCCGGATGGGCACGCCCTCGTCGGCGACCGCGTGCAGAGTCGTTCCCGCCGGGACGTTCTCCAGCGCCAGCCGGAACAGGTGCGCGGCATCCAACCGATGTGCCGCTGGCCAGCGGTTGGCCCCGTCGCCGAGGTAGCCGGAGACGCCCTTGTCGCGGGCGATGCCGACCAGGGTCGCCATGAATCCGTGGTCCCCTTCGCCGTGCACCGTCGGCGGGAGCCGCAGCACGGACGAGCGGACGCCGCGGGACGCGAGCGAGAGCGTCAGCTCCGCCGTGTCCTGCCGGGTCCGCGGACCGGCTGGCAACCCGGCCGGGGCCGGGCCGTGCCCGTCCCGTTCGGTCGCCAGCTGCCCGGGCGCGACCATGAGCGTCCCGGAGGCGATGACGAGCGGCCGGTCAGATCCGGCGAGTGCCTCGCCGATCGTCTCGACCGCACGGCGGTCCGCATCGGCGGCGCCCTGAAAGCCCCCTGAGAACGCGGCGTCGTGCTTGAACGCCAGGTGGATCACGCCGTCGGACGCGGCCGCCGCGCTGTGCAGGGTGTCGAGGTCATCAAGCGTGCCGCGCTGGACCGCTGCCCCGGCCGCGGTGAGGGCGGCGGCCGAGGCGTCCGACCTGGCGAGCCCGGTGACCTGGTGACCTGCCTCGATGAGCTCAGGAACGAGGGCGGAGCCGATCCAGCCGGATGCGCCGGTGACGAAAACGCGCATGAGAACATCCTCCACTGTGATGTCAGTCGCTGTCATCACAGCCTAACACCCGATGTCAGCCGCTGTCATCACATATGATTCCGGGCATGGGTCGATGGGAGCCGAACGCGCGCGGCCGGCTGGAGCAGGCGGCGCTGGAGCTCTTCACCGAGCGCGGCTTCGAGCAGGCCACGGTGACGGAGATCGCCAGGCGGGCCGGGCTGACGCAGCGGACCTTCTTCCGGCACTTCGCCGACAAGCGCGAGGTGCTGTTCTGGGGCCAGGGGACGCTGCAGGAACTCCTCGTGAGCACCATCGCCAGCGCACCGGAATCCGCGGCCCCGATCGACGCGGTCGCGGCGGCCCTGGCGGCCGCCGGCGCCATGCTGCAGCAGCGCCGCGAGCTCGCCCGGCAGCGCCAGGCCATCATCAACGCCAACCCTGAGCTGCGGGAACGCGAGCTGATCAAGCTCGCGGCGCTCGGCTCGGCGATCGCGGGCGCGCTGCGCCAGCGCGGCGTCGCCGGCCCGGCCGCGAGCCTGACCGCCGAGGCTGGCATCGCCGTCTTCAAGATCGCGTTCGAGCGCTGGGTCAGCGAGCCCGGCCAGCCGGACCTGCCGCAGCTCATCCGGGATTCGCTCGGTGAGCTGAAAGCCGTCACCGCGGGCGGCTGATCACCCGCGGCTGGCCAGCCACGCCGGCCATCGCCTTCCCCACCCCTGACCGCTGGCGAATGTGCCCCCTGGGCGGGGACCCCAGGGCACTATGGTGCGGGCGGGAATGCCGGGTAATGGTGGCCCAGGGTGCGGGTGCAGGCCGCCCAGGCGGCCCGGCCGGGGGGCTTGCCTGCCAGGATGAACGCGGTGGACTGGGCTGCGATGCAGCCGGTGGCGGTCACCTGGTGCGACCCGCCGGGGACGGTGACCAGCAGCGCGTTGGGCATGGTCCGCGGCGCGGACGCGACGTTGGCCGGCGGGTCCGCCGGGTCGGCGGTGCCGTTGACGAACACGGCCGGGACATTGCTGTGCACCACTCCCGACACTCCCGCGTCGTGCGGCCAGACCGCGCATAGTTGCCGCTGCCAGGCCGCCGTGGCGGCCAGCGCCGGGGTGAACAGGGACACCCGGGCCTGCTGGGCGATCGCGGCGGGGTTCATCGCGGCCCAGGCGTCGCCGCAGCGGATGGTGATCATCTGCAGCTGACTTGTATCGGCCGCGGATGAGGCCGCGGACGCCAGGCCGCGCTCGCTGATGACCCTGGCCCACTGGCCTTGGGCGAAGGCGTGCAGGTCCCCGGGCAGCAGGACCGCCGTGTCCGGCGAGGAGAGGTAGTCGTCGATGACGGCGTTGAGGAAGGCGGGCAGGGTGATGGTGAGCGCCTGCTTCTTGCCGCTGGGGCCGGTGATGGTGACCCGGGCGGGGTGGGCGCGCAGGCGGCTGGCCACCGTGGCCAGGTCGGCGGCCGGATGGTAGGACCGGGCGCAGGCCGGGGCGGCCGCGCAGCGGCGGGCCAGCTGGCTGAAGGCCTGCTGGGCGTGCAGGGGAGTCAGCTGCCAGAGCGGGACGTTGAGCAGCGAGCCGCTGTAGAACACCGCCGTGCGCACGTGCGCGCCGTAGCGCTGCAGGTAGGCCAGGCCCATGGACACGCCATAGGAGCCGCCGTAGATGTTGATCTTGCTGTAGCCCAGGGCCTTCCTGACCTGATCCAGGTCCCGGGCGGCGGAGGTGGTGGTGTCGTGGCGCGGGCTGCGGCTGACCAGCGCCAGGCACCTGCGGACGGCCGTGCGCAGCCCCGGCCCGGTGGCCGTCAGCCCCGGGCAGGTCTGCGGCCAGGACAAGGCGGTGCCGCGCTGGGCGGCGAACACCAGGTCCATGCGCTGGTTCAGCTGCCCGAAAGCCTGCACCGCCCAGTCAGCGTCACCGATGGCGGAACCGCCCCAGCCGGCCAGGTAGAACAGCGGTGCCGCGCGATGGGTGGCGTCCGTGGCGGGCAAGACCGCGACCGTCAGCGGTATCTGCCGGCCGTGCGGATGTGCCCAGTCCTGGGGCACCCACACCGTGCGGCACCTCCCCAGATGCCCGGAGGGCGCGCAGCTCGTCCAGCTGGTCGGGAATGAGGCCCCGGGCGCAGGCGGCCGGCGCGGAACTGATCCGCTCCCGCAGCCAGCGGCCAGCGCCACAGCTGCCGCCAGCACCGCCCACCGGGGCCAGCGCCGCGGATTCTGCATCCCGGATGCTGGCCGGGCAGCACGCGTGCCCGCCATGATGACCACCTTCTGCCGCACGCCCGTGCCGGGGCTGACGGGCGCAGCCACATCCCGGCCGGCTCACGGACTCGCCTGGCAGCCACTGTTCCGCGGCCAGGCAGCGGACACGAGGGCCGAACGTCCGCTTGCTGGTCCCGCGGCCGCCAGCCGCGCCCTCGCCGTGGTTGGCGTCCCGTTCCACGCTGGCCCGGTGAACGACCTGATGTATTACCGGCAGCCCATGCCTCAGCCCAGGAACGAGGTGATCGCGGCGGTGAAGAAGGCCGGATCGTCGAGCCACGGGAAGTGCGCGGCGCCAGGCTGGACGGTCACCGTGGCATTCGGGAACAGCCGCACGGCTGCTGCCGCGGTATCGGGCGCCGGGCTGAGGTCGAGCTCGCCCGCATAGATCAGCACCGGGGCGGCCAGCCGGCCGGCCGCCTCGCGGGTGGCGGCCGGGTCGAACGCACCCGGGGCACCGAAGCCGTCCCGCACCGGGCGGGAGCGCTCGCTGACCCCGGCATCGACGTGAGCACGGGCCGCGTCGTCCCAGCGGCCGTCGTCCCAGCGGCCGTAGAAGAACGGCATGTAGGCGCGCCGGTTCTCCATCGTGTCGTCCCCGGCCTCCGCCTTCTGGAGCGCGGCCACCGCGTCCGGGTACCACGGCTCACCCGACCTGCGCCCCAGTGCCGCCTGCCATTGCTCGTCAGTCTCCTCGCCCGCAAGGCAGTTGCCGCTGGCGCGCCGGATGATGCCCCGGTGGCGGGCTAGAAAGCGGCTGTCCCGGCGACGAAGTCCTCGATCCGGCTGACCGTGCTGGCGGTGCTGGTGTGAGCGTGGCCGGTCATGCCGAGCGACCGGGCAGCGGCGACATTGGCGGGCATGTCATCGACGAACAGGGCATCGCCCGGGCTGGCCGCGAGCTGCCGCAGCGCGGCCTGATAGATGCGCGGGTCGGGCTTGGCGTACCCGACCTCGCAGGACAGGACGGTCTCGTCCGCCAGGTCCAGCATGCCGGCCTGCGCGATCCTTTCCCGCGTCCCGGGCCAGGCGTTGCTGACAATGGCTGTCCTGGCACGATCGCGAAGGCCGCGCACCAGCCCCACCAGCGCCTCGTCCCACACTTCCCGGGCTGCCAGATCCCGCCGCAGCTCAGCCACCAGGCCCGGGCTCGCGCCCAGCCGGGCCGCGACGATGTCCCACCACGCCTGCTCGCTGACCCGGCCGATGACAACCTGGTCGTCGCTCCCCCCGAACAGCGCGTCCATGAACGCCTGCGGGGTGACCTCCAGGCGCACGCTCCACACGGCGGCTGCCGCCGGCAGGTAGTCCTTGATCAGCACCCCGCCGAGGTCGATCAGGATGGCCTTGCCGCCCGGCCGGCCCAAGTTCCCCGTCATATCTCGAGACTCTAAGCCGTGCCCTGTGGACAGCCATCGCTGGTTCACTCCCGGCCCCGCCCAGGGAGCCACGGAAAGTCTGAACAGTGCCAACTCGCGACCAGGCGCAGGCTGGCCATCGAGTGGACCACGCACCTGTAGCCACCCACTATGAGCCTCATGCTGCTCCTGTAGCAGATCAGCAGGTTTCCTCGTGAAGACATCGCCTTAGGAGGGGCGCACCAGCCGTTTCCCGCCCCCGCCCCTGCAAAAGTGGCACAATCCGCCCATGGGTCCGCCGGCGGCTGCTGCGAGGCCATCGCTTCCCGGCTCCAGGAAGGGCAGCATCCTCTCGCAACACGGCCGCCGCTGGCGCATTGCCGCTGCCGCCACGGCTCTCGCTGTCCTTGGTACCGCTGTGGCAGTCATGCTGACCCGTAGCCACCGCCCGTTCCTGACACTGACCGGGGACCGCGCAGGTATCACGGGGGTCGCGTTCAGCCCGGACGGCAAGATCCTCGCGGCAGCAGACGAAGAAGGGCTTACCGACCTGTGGCAGGCGGCCACCGGCAGGCGGATCGCAACCCTCCGCGACCCCCGCGACGGTGCTCTGAACGCGGTCGCGTTCAGCCCGGACGGCACAATCCTCGGCACCGGCGACAGCCTCGGCTTCACGAATCTGTGGAGCACGGCGACCGGCAGGCTGATCGCGACTCTCCACGACCCCGGCCGCCAGCCTTACGTCAACTCGCTGGCCTTCAGCCCGGACGGCAAGACTCTCGCCACCGGCGATTTCGGTGGCATCTACGAATGGAGCACCGCGACCGGCAGGCTGGTCACGACTCTTCACGATCCCGGCCGCCAGCCCGCTGCCAATGCCGTCGCCTTCAGCCCCAACGGCACGATCCTCGCCGTCGGCGACAACAACGGCTCCACCGATCTGTGGCGAACTACCACAGGCCAGCTGATCGCCAGCATCCCCGACCCCGGCCACGCAGCCATCATCGACTCGGTCGCCTTCAGCCCGCGCGGCACGATCCTGGCCACCGGAGACGGGCGGGACGGCAGCACCTACCTGTGGAGTACCACGACCCATACAAGGATCGCCACCCTCCCGGGCCCGCGCGGCGGCGTCGTCAACTCCGTCGCCTTCTCCCCAGACGGCAAGACCTTGGCCATCGTCGAGAGCATCGGCTACGACGGCGCCAACGGAACCGCCTACCTATGGAACGCCACCACCCACAAGCAAGAAGCCGCCCTGGCCGACCCGCTCAGCTACGACATCAGCTCAGCCGCGTTCAGCCCAAACAGCAAAACCCTCGCCACCGGCGACAACCTCAGCCTCGACCAACCTTCAAATACTCCAGCCCGCACCTACCTGTGGAACATCACACGGCTGCCCTGACCACCTCTGGCGCCAGGCAGGGCACGGCACGCCCTGCTTCCGCAACCAGCCACCGGACCACCTAACCCGAACCGCCATCACCTGCACCTAAAGCAACCCCGTGCAGGCCAGATACCACCCGGGGAGCCATATCTGAACGGCACCGCCACAGCCGCAGGCGCCGCAGGCTATGCGTGGCCATTTTTCAGGCATCTGGGACTGTGGCGTTCTGTGGCCAGGTCAGACAGCACGGCTCATGGGTTCGGGCGGTCCCCGTCCGGGTGGGCGGTGATGACCACCAGGACGTCGCCGGCGGCGACCTGGTCGCCGCGCTGGGCGTGCACGTCGCCGACCAGCCCGGGGTGGGGCGCGGTGATGCGGTGCTCCATCTTCATCGCCTCCACGATCATCAGCAGCTGGCCCGCGGTCACCCGGTCACCGGGCTGGACGTGCACCGCCAGCACGGTGCCGGGCATGGGCGCGGCCAGGCCGCCCGCCACCGCCTCGCGTTCCGCGTCGGGGAAACGGGGCACGGCGGTCAGCGCCACGTCGCCGTCCGGGCCCTGCACCCACACCTGGTGGCCGTGCCGCAGCACGTGCCGCCGGTAGGCTTGCCCGTCCGCCGCGAAGCTGATCCAGCCGCCGTCAGCCCCGGCCGCGCTGACCGTGAGCTGCGCGGTCTCCTCCCCCGGCCCGCTCACCTCCATGGTGAACGAGCCGTCGCGCTGCCGCCGGTAGCCCACGTCCAGCGTGTCCTGCCCGTGCCGGAACACGGCCCGCTCCGGCGGCAGCACGCTGTTGCGCCACCCGCCCGGCAGCGAGCGCAGCACCGGCGTGGCGGCCCGGTTCGCCGCCTGCGCGGCCAGGGCGGCGGCCACCGCCGCGAGCCGCAGCTCCCCGGCTGACGGCTGGCGGGCCAGCGGGACACCGGCGGTGTCGATGAACGCTGTGGTAGTGCGGCCGGCCAGGAACTCCGGGTGGCGCAGGGTGGCGACGAGGAAGTCGCGGTTGGTGACGACCCCGCGGATCCGGCTGCGCTCCAGGGCACGGGCGAGCTTGAGCGCGGCCTCCGCCCGGGTCGGCGCGTGCGCGATGACCTTCGCCAGCATGGGATCGAACTCGAGCCTGGTCTCGGTGCCCGTTTCGGCGCCCGCCTCCCACCGGCAGGCCGGGTCCGCCGCCGGGGCCCAGTCCACCAGGGTCCCGCTGGTGGGCAGGAACCCGGCCGCCGGGTCCTCGGCGTACAGCCGGGCCTCGATGGCGTGGCCGGTGATGGCCAGGCCGGCCTGGGTCACCGACAGTGGCAGCCCCTGGGCGATCCGCAACTGCTCGCGCACGAGGTCGAGCCCGGTGACGGCCTCGGTGACCGGGTGCTCGACCTGCAGCCGGGCGTTGACCTCCAGGAACCAGAAGTCGCCGGAGGGCTCCAGCACGAACTCGACGGTGCCCGCGTTGCGGTAGCCGGCGCCCTTGGCAGCGGCCAGCGCGGCGGCGCCCATCCGCTCCCGCAGTTCGGTGTCCAGGGCGGGCGACGGGGACTCCTCGATGATCTTCTGGTGGCGGCGCTGGATCGAGCACTCGCGCTCGAAGCAGTGCACGGCCCCGCCGTGGTCGTCGGCGAGGATCTGGATCTCCACGTGCCGGGCGGCGGTGAGGTAGCGCTCGCCGAACACGGTGGAATCCCCGAAGGCGGCCTGCGCCTCCCGGCGGGCCGCCGCCACCGCGCCGGCCAGGTCGCCGGCGGCGGTGACCACCCGCATGCCCTTGCCGCCCCCGCCGGCCGCGGCCTTGACCAGCAGCGGGAACGGCAGGCCGGCTGGCGGGCCATCGCCGGCCAGGTCCCAGCTCTCCAGCACCGGCACGCCGACCCCGGCCATCAGCCGCTTGGCGGCCAGCTTGTCGCCCATCACCTCGATGACCTCGGGCGGCGGGCCGACCCAGGTCAGGCCCGCGGCGATGACCGCGCGGGCGAAGCCGGCCTGCTCGGAGGCGAACCCGTACCCGGGGTGGACGGCGTCCGCGCCGGCCGCGGCCGCCGCCGCCAGCAGCGCCTCGATGTTCAGGTAGGTCTCGGCGGCCGTGCGGCCCGGCAGGGCGACCGCCCGGTCGGCTTCCCGGGTGTGCGGCGCGCCGGCGTCGCCATCGGAGTAGACCGCAACCGTGGCGATGCCCATCGCCGATGCGGAACGGATGATCCGCCGGGCGATCTCGCCCCGGTTCGCGACCAGCAGGGTGGTGATCATAGCCGGAACACCCCGAATCCCTGCGCGCCCTGCACCGGGCCGGAGTGGCACGCGGACAGCGCCATGGCCAGCACGGTGCGGGTGTCGCGCGGGTCGATGACGCCGTCGTCGGCCACCCGGC
>JBLMWU010000215.1:0-55429 GCA_050257395.1 Gemmatimonadota bacterium
GTCGGGCGGGTTGGCGTAGCCCTCGGCGAACCTGCGCGCCACCACCGGGTTCTGCGACGCGATGCCCAGCACCTGCTGCACGTACTCGGGCAGCGGGCCCAGCAGCATGTTCGAGAATGCCGTGGGGTGGCGGGCGTAGTCCCAGTAGGCGTCGAAGGTGCGCTGCATCCACTCGGGGTCGAACGGCTGCCGGCCGCGGTCCAGGATCGAGCGGAAGTAGATGGCGGCGCAGTGGCACGCGTTGTTGGCGCCCTGCCCGCAGATCGGGTCGTTGGCGACGACCACGTCCCCCATGCCCAGCACGAACGACGCCCCGGACAGCCGGCCGACCGGATGCCGGACGACCGGGGTGTAGCTGCCGGTCAGCCCCGACCGCCCGTCCGTCGGCTCCACCTCCGGGCACCGCTCGTACTCCCACGGCGTGAACTCGCGCATCAGGTCGAGGGTGCGGGCCAGCTGCGCCTGGGTGTCCGGCCGGTCGCCGAACCGGTCCAGCGGCCCGCCGGGGACGCCCTCCCAGAACAGGATGTCGCACGGACCGGTGGTGGTGTAGGCGGGGATGGTGAACAGCTCCCCGATGCCGGGGGTCACGTTGATGCCGACGTGGGTGCCGGGATGGCCCGGGCGGGGCTGCATGCCGTGCACGTAGATGCAGGCCAGGGCGCGCTGCGGCATCGTGAACGGGGACCTGGACGGGTCCCGGTCGAACAGCTCGACCAGCTCGCCCTTGCCAGCGGCGACGATCACCAGCTCGTACAGGTAGGTGAGCCCCTCCAGGTCGGAGGTCATCACCGGGTGGTACACCACGTTGCCGCCGCGCTCGGTGAACAGCTCCAGCCAGCCGGCCATCTTGACCCGCTGGTCCACCGACTGGGCGTAATCGGTGAGCGGCGGGGCGATCGTCAGCGCCGCGTTGCCCGGCGGGCCGGCCACCGTGATGTGGAACGAGTCGATCTTCGGGGTCTGGCTCTCCCACAGGTTCAGGCCCCGGTCGCGTTCGATCTGCAGGGCCGGCCCGAACATCGCCTGGGTGGACATGATCCGGCCGCCGCGGATCTCGTCGGGGGTACGGGCGGACATCACGGTCACGTCGTAGCCCTCGGCCTGCAGGCTGAGCGCGAGCTGCAGCCCGCCCTGCCCGGCGCCAACAATCAGGATCTTGCGCATCGCTGCCTTTCGTCGTGGGGCCGCCCGGTCACCGGCCAGCCAGCGCGCCGTGCCGGCCGGCCGGGCGCGCGGTGTGGTGCAGGGTGTGGGTGACGGTCGCGGTCAGCGCGGCGGCGACCGAGCGGCGGTCGCGGGCGTCGCAGGTGATCAGCGGGACCTCGTCGGCGAGCCGGAGCGCTTCCCTGACCTCTTCCAGCGGGTGGGTCTGCTGGCCGTCGAACAGGTTGACAGCCACGATGAACGGCACGTCGCTGTCGGTGTCGAAGTAGTTGACCGCCGGGAACGACATCGCCAGCCGGCGGGTGTCGACCAGCACCAGCGCGCCGCTGGCGCCGCGGGCCAGGTCGTCCCACATGGGCCAGAACCGGGGCTGCCCCGGGGTGCCGAACAGGTACAGCACCAGATCCTGGGCCACGCTGATGCGGCCGAAGTCCATCGCGACCGTGGTGGTGGTCTTGGCGTCGCCAGCGGCCAGCGGGTCCACGCTGCGGGAGGCCTCGGTCATCCAGTTGTCGGTGTTGACCGGCGGGATCTCGCTGATCGACGACACGAAGGTGGTCTTGCCCACGCCGAAACCACCCGCGATGACGATCTTGACCGAGGTGCGGCGCGGCTGCTGGCGGCGGCTATGCATACTGCCTGAGGCCATCGAGAACCCGTTCCAGGAGGGTGCGATCGAAGGGAGAGGCTGCGGCTGGCGCTTCGACCAGCACCCGTCCTGAGGAGCACAGATCGCCGAGCAGGACGCGCGTCACCCCCAGCGGCACGCCGCAGTGCGCCGACAATTCGGCCACCGACTCGGTGACCGCGCAGGCCCGCTCGTACAGCACCCTGGCCTCCGGCAGCAGCGAGCCGGCGAACAGCGGGTCGTAACCGGGCGCCGAGACCAGCGTGTGCACGAGCAGCTGCCCGCTGCCGCGGGTCCGCCCGCTGGTCAGCACGTACGGCCGCACCCACGGATTCGTCGGGGCGGTCCGGGGCCGCTGGTAACCGCCCCCGATCATGACAGGCCCCCTACCGCGTGCGCGTGCCGCCGCAGGTCGTCCCGCAGCTCCGGGGTGAGGGCGTGGCCCACGCTGGCGACGAGCTGGGCCATCTGGTGGGCGACCGCGCCGAGGTTGGCGCCGGCCTGCACCAGTACGCCCAGGCCCGCGAGATCCCCGATCCCCATGAACACGAAGTGCCCGTGGGTGAGGCGCAGCAGGATCTGATCGCAGCTGCCCCCGCCCACCTGGCTGGCGATGTTGTTGCCCAGGCTGAGGATCCCCGATGCGATCGCCGCCAGGGG
Source organism: Gemmatimonadota bacterium (assembly GCA_050257395.1). Lineage (GTDB taxonomy): Bacteria > Actinomycetota > Actinomycetes > Streptosporangiales > Streptosporangiaceae > JAIRTY01. The sequence continues at coordinate 2,456 of JBLMWU010000215.1, forward strand.
ATCGGCCAGGTCCTCTCCCAGCCCGTCCGAGGCCAGCAGCGGCAGGCCGTCCGATGACACGATCAGCGCGTGGCTCACCCCCGGGGTGGCAGCCACGAAATTGCTGATCAGCCAGCCGAACTCCTGCGGAGTGCGCAGCTGGGGTGGCGGATCCCACGTCACGGCCTGTGTCCTTCCGCGTCACCCAGCCGGTTCTCGCCCGTCTCCGTCACGGCCGGCCCGCGGCTGCCGAGGCCGGCGCTGAACGCCTGCAGGTCGGCCGCGAACGCGAACCCTTCCGCTGCCTTGTCCGGCGGTGCCTCCGGTTCGCCCGCGGCGGCCCGGGCCCGGCGGGCCGGGGTGCGGACGCTCCTGGGCTCGCGGCGGGGGAGCAGGCCACCGCCATCCGGGCCCGGGGCGGCCCCCGAGGCAGGGACCGGTTGCGGGGGCGGCGGCACCTCCCGCAGCGGCAGCGGGGCGTCCTGCGGCGGCAGCGGGACGTCCTGCGGCGGCTGGGGCACCGCGACCGGGCCGGTGGGCTGCGGGCGGGTGGCCCGCAGATCCGCGGGCGTCAGCGCCGGGAGGGAGCCGGGCCGGCCATTGGCCTCCAGGGCGGGCGGCTGGTCGGGGATCTCGCACAGCAGCGACGGGGGAATGACCGCCATCGCGATCGTCCCGGACGCCCCGTTGACCGGGCCCGCGCCGGGCGGCTCGCGCCGGGCGAGCTGGACCCGCAGGCCGTACTGCCGGGCCAGCCGGTGCACCACGGCGAACCCGGTGTGCCGGCCGCTGAAGTTGAACACCCCCTGCGCAGGGGTGGGCCCGGCCAGCACGTTGTTCAGGGCGCCGAGCCACCCGGGCTCGATGCCCAGCCCGGAGTCCTCGACGCGGAGCATCACACCGCCGTCGGCGAGCAGATGCGCGCTGACGGTCACGTCCGAGGGCGAGTACCGGGTGGCGTTGTCGGTCAGCGCCGCCAGCAGCGAGGCGATGTCGTCGGCCGCGTACGCGACCACCGCCAGCTCCGCGACCGGGCCGATCATCACCCGGCCGTAGTGCTCGATGGAGGAGTTCGCCACCCGGATCACGTCCAGCAGCGAGGTGGTATGCCCGGCGATCTCCTCACCGCCGCGCCCGGCCAGCACCCGCAGGTCGCGCGCGACCCGGCGCATCCGGGTGACACCGTGGTCGACCTGGTACAGCTGGGCCAGCCGGTCCGGGTCCTCTTCGGTGCTCTCCAGGCCGTCCAGGGCGGGACGCAGCTGCTCGGTGAGGACGAGCAGCCGCCAGGCGAACTGCTCGGACACCTCCGTCCACACCTCCGGCACCTGAGCGCCGGCGTTCGCGGAGGGCCCGGGCTCGTCCGGCTCCGCTAAGGCCTCAGCCGGAACGAGCCACCGCGCAACCCGCAGCCGCCACTGCCCTTGCGTCACGGGACCGGCCTCGGATGCCGCCGCGTGGTTGATCGCATGCCCGCCTCTCACTCCGGATGTGCCGTCCCCGCAGTCAGTCCACAACGTAGCGTGCTGACACAGACGACGATCGCAGAACGGCCAGAAACCGGCATCCTGCCTGGTCACGGCCTGGTGCCGCCGACGCGGGCGGTCAGGCTGGCGGGTCCGGGAAGCCGAACGTGCCGTAGAGGCGAACGAAGCTGGCCGGCGCCACCCGCCGCAGCGGGGCCAGCCAGTCCGGCTGCCGCCCGAAGAGCATCACCTCGTCGCGGCCGCCCGGCCCGACCGGCTGGACGAGCCGGCCGCCGGCCCGCAGCTGCTCCGCGAGCGGCGCCGGGACCCGCGGGAACGCCGCCGAGACCAGCACCGCGTCGTACGGCGCCAGGGCCGGGTAGCCCCGGGTGCCGTCGCCGGTCACCACCTCGGCGTTGCGCACACCCCGGGCCCGGAGGTTGCGGCGCGCCTGCCCGGCGATATCGGGCCACCGCTCGACGCTGACGACGTACGCGGCCACCTGTGCCAGCAGCGCGGTCTGGTAGCCGTAGCCGGTCCCGACCTCCAGCACCCGCTCGCCGCCTGCCAGCCCCAGCGCGGCGATCATCAGTGCCGACAGCGACGGCTGGGTCGTGACCTGGTGGTGCGGGATCGGCAGGGGCTGGTTGGCGTACGCCGCCTCCGCATACGCGGGGGGAACGAACGCATCGCGGGGGACGGCCAGCATCGCCGCCAGCACCCGCTCGTCGGTCACCCCCGCCGAGCGGGCCGCCCGCACCAGGTCCGCGGGGCCGGCGTCGTCATGGCCTGCCACGGAATCGGGATCCTGCCTCCGGCAGCGGCTCCGGGTGGGGGTGCGGCACCGGCTCCGGCTCAGGCTGCGGCTCCGGTGGCGGCAGCGGGTGCGGGTGCGGCTCGGATGGCTCCGGCCCCGGCTCTGGCGGCGGCCCAGGCGACGGGGGCACCGGGGCCGGCCCCGGTTGCGGCGGTACCGGCCCGGGCGGCGGGACAGGCGGCGGCTCGACCGGGTCGGGCCGGGGCGGCCTGGGATGCTCCCGCTGTCCGGCGGCCGGCCGCTGGGCAGCGGGCCGCCCGGGCCGGCGGCGGTCGGCGGATCTCATCGGCACGTCATCTCCCTGCCCGGCCGGTCACTCCCTGCTGACCAGCTTTCGCCGCGCGGCCCCGATCCGCCAGGGACCATGGTCACAGCGCTCACTCCGTGATCCACCATAGAAGGGGATATCCCACGGGGAGGCGCGGTGCGGCACAAGGACAATGGCACGCCCGGCTGGGAGAAGGCCGCCCGGGCGGCCCTGCGGGACCTGGACCTGGCCAGCGTGCCGGGCTTCGAGATCCTGTTCCTCGACGATCTGGCCGGCTGGGCGTACTCGGTGAGCAACCCCGGCCGCGGCTACAGCGAGGCGCACAGCGCCCTGGTGGTGAGCGCGCTGCTGGAGGCGCTGGAACGCGCGCGGTCGTTCCGCCCCGCCCGGGTGCCGGAGGAATCACCGGAGATCGCTCCGCCCCGCCCGGGTGCCGGAGGAATCACCGGAGATCGCGGCGGTCCGCGGGAAGATCGTGGCCGGGGCGCACGACTTCGCCGCCGCCGACGGCGGGCTGGCGCAGCTCGTAGGGCTGCTGGCACCGGCGGTCGTCCGGGAGCTCGAGCACAACGCCGGCCAGCCCGCGGTGCAGACCTACTGGCTCTACCACTACGCGCTGCTGGTGCTCGCCTGCGGGACGGCCGGGGAGGCCACCGAGGAGACGCTGCGCGGGATCACCGCCGCCTTCCGCGCCTGGGACGAGCTGGCGGCCGCGGGGTACGCGCTGCCGTGGCGCACCCCGCAGGGCGTGGCGGCGCAGGCGTCAGCGGACATGGTCACCTCCCATGTCGAGACGCTGATCGAGCAGCTGACCGGGGCGGACAAGGCGCAGGCGGACGCGGACGGCGACTATCCGATCCGCTACCGGAGCGCGCTGTACTTCGTCCGGATCGTCCGGGCGTGGAAGCCGGTCGTGCAGATCTTCTCCGTCGCGATCGACGGCGTCCGGTTCACCGACGCGCTGGCCCGGGACCTCAACGGGATCAACGCCCGGCTGCACTTCTGCCGCGCGTTCTGGGTCCACGACCAGGTTCTCATCGAGGCGGAGCTGCTGGGCCCGTCGCTGAATGGCGCCGATTTCCACGAGTGCGCGCTGCATGTCGCCGAGGCCACCGACACGTTCGCGAAAGAACTGGCCGAACGGCATGGCGGGCGGCTCGCGTTCGAGGAGGCCAAGGCGCCCGAGTACGCGCCGCCCGCGGAGGAGCGGCTGGGTTATCTCTGATCGCCGGGATCCGGCGGGCCGTGTTCCGCGGCCCACTGCCGGTAGGCAGCCACCGCGGTCGGCAGGGTCGGGAAGAGCAGGTCAGGGCCGATCTTTTCGGCCAGCCCGAACGCCTCCAGGCGGACCAGCAGGTCCTGCTTTACCCGGGCGAGCGCGAACACGGCGCCGGCCCTGGCGAGCTCGCCGCGGACCGCGTCGACGGCCTCCAGCGCGGTGAAATCGACTTCGACGTTGGCTTCGACGTTGAGCACGAACCAGCGGACCGGGCCGTGCCGGTCGGCGGCTGCCAGCGCCCGCCGCCGGAAGTCCTGGGCGTTGGCGAAGAACAGCGGCGCGTCGTAGCGGTAGACGACCAGTCCCGGGATGGTCCGGGCCGCCGGGTAGTCGTCCAGGTCGTGCATGCCGGCCAGCCCCGGGACCAGGCCCAGGACCGCGTCGTGCGGCCGGGCGACCCGCAGCAGCAGGTCGGCCACTGACACGGCGATGGCGATCAGGACGCCATACAGGATGCCGGTGGCGAGCACGCCGGCCAGGGCGGAGAGGGCGATCACGAACTCGCCACGGCGGAAGGAGACCAGCCGCCGGAACGACGGCAGGTCGACGAGCCTGGTGGCCGCGTAGATGACGATCGCGGCCAGGGCGGCGAGCGGGAAGGATGCCAGCAGCGGGCGCAGGAACAGCAGCACCGCCAGCACCATCCCGGCCGCGGTGAGCGAGTAGAGCTGGGTGCGGCTGCCGGTGGCGGTGCCGATCGCGGTCCTGCTCGCGCTGCTGCTGACCGGGAACCCGCGCAGCAGGCTGGTGGCCGTGTTGGCGATGCCGAGGGCGAGCAGTTCCTGGTTGGCCCTGATCTCCTCGCCCCTGCGGGCGAAGGAACGGGCGGTCAGCACATCGTCGGTGAAGGCCACGATGAACACGCTGAAGGCCGGCAGCAGCAGGCTGCCCAGGTCGTGCGGGCTCATCGTGGGGAAGGCGGGGGCAGGCAGGCCGGCCGGGATCCGGCCGACCACCGCCACCCCGTGCCCGCCCAGGCCCGAGACCGCCACCCCGGCCGTGGCCAGCAGCACCGCCAGCAGCGGGCCGGGCGCTTTCGGCCACCGGGCCTGCACCAGCAGCAGGAACGCCAGCACGGCCGCGGTGATCCCCAGCGTGGCCGGCCGGGTGGCGGTGAGGTGGCGGGCGAATGAGGCGATCTCGGCCGGGAACTCCCGGCCGGTCACCCGCACGCCGGTGGCCGTGCCCAGCTGCCCGGCGATCATGATGAGGGCGACGCCGGCCATGTAGCCGACCAGGACGGGCCGGGACAGCAGGTCGGCCACGAAGCCGAGCCGCACCACCCCGGCGAGCAGCGCCATCACCCCCACCAGCAGCGCCAGGGAGCTGGCCAGCGCCGCGTAGCGGCCCGGCTGGCCGGCCGCCAGCGGGCCGATCGCCACCGCTGTCATCAGCGCCGTGGTGGCCTCCGGGCCGAGCGACAGGGACCGGGAGGAGCCCGCCAGCGCGTACACCGCGAGTGCGGGCAGGGCGGCCCACAGCCCGGCGACCGGGTGCAGCCCGGCGACTTCCGCGTACGCCATCACCTGGGGGACCAGGTAGGCCGCCACCGTCACCCCGGCCAGCAGGTCACCGCGCAGCCAGGACCGCTGGTAGTGGCGCAGATCCGCCAGCCCGCGCAGCCGGGCCGGGGGTTTGCGGCCCGGCTCGTTCATGCGACCTCCCGTGCACACCGCCCGGCCGACGAGATTCCATGGTCACCCCGCCGGGCGCCCGCGGGCCAGCCCGGCGGCGGCGGGACCTTCGGCCCTGGGCCAGCGGCCGCCGCCTGGCCAACGATGGCGGAAAGCACAGGTCACAGGTGGGCCACACCCGCCCGGGCGGAAGGGGGCCGTCATGACGAGTGCGCGCGACATCATGCATTTCGGCGCGGAGTGCATCGGGGAGCACGAGAGCCTGCTGCACGCGGCACAGCGGATGCGCGATCTGGACGTGGGCGCGCTGCCGATATGCGGTGATGACGACCGTTTGCACGGGATCATCACCGACCGGGACATCGTGCTCAAATGCGTCGCCGAAGGCGGCGACCCGGCGGTCACCACCGCGGGCGACCTGGCGCAGGGCGCCCCGGTGACCGTCGACTCGGGCTCGGATGTCAGCGAGGTGCTGCGGGCCATGGAGGACAACCGGATCCGGCGGCTGCCGGTCATCGAGAGCCACCGGCTGGTCGGCATGATCAGCGAGGCGGACCTGGCGCGGCACCTGCCTGAGCGGTCCGTGGCCGAGTTCGCGTCGGCGATCTTCGCGGCCGGCTGACTCTGCCGGTTCCCGCAGCCCGCTGAGCTGGCAGCACCTTCGCCCCCGGGGGTAGGACCGTAGCGGGAGGTCACGAGGGCAAGGGGGGACTATGTCGTTCACCGGAGTGGACAGCCTTGACCGCAGTATCGACAAGGCCAATGCGTGGCTCGCCGATATCGGCAGCGGCTTCGGTTCCAGCGACCGGCGGCTGGCCTACCGGGTGCTGCGGGCGTGGCTGCACAGCCTGCGCGACCGGCTCAGCGTGGAGGTGGCCGCGCATTTCGCCGCGCAACTGCCGGAACTGCTGCGCGGCCTGTTCTTTGAGGGCTGGAACCCGAGCCGGGTGCCGCAGAAGTACGACCGCGACGAGTACCTGGCGCGCTTCGCCGCGGAGGCGAACGTGCGCGAGTCCGACGTGCGCAAGGCGGCCGGCATCGTCACCGCCGTGGCGCGCCGGCACATGTCGGACGGGGTGGTGAACCACGCGCTGGAGCGGCTGCCGGCCGCTCTGCGGGACCTGGTCGAGCCGGCCGCCGCGGGCACGCGGGGGTAGCCGGCGCCGGGCCGCGGCGGCGGGAACCCGGGCTCGCGGGCGCTGGCCCAGTGAGGTCCTTGGACCCGGCCGCAGCGGGCGGTAGGGCCCTGACCCGGGCCCCGGTGCGAGGCCAGGCTGGAGCTATGGAGCTGATGCTGCGCAGGCAAGAGGTCAGGCAGGACAGCCCGCGGGGCGGCGAGCCGCGCGCGGCGGGGCGGCCGCTGGTTGACTGGCGTGCCTCGCTCAGGCGGGCCTCGCACGCCTGCTGCTGCCCGGCCAAGCCGGCCGTCGTGGTGATCATGCCGGCGTCCGCGGGGCGGCCGCTGCCGGTGGACCTGCTGCTGTGCGGCCATCACTACCGCGCCAGCGAGCAGGCCCTCGCCGCCGCGGGCGCGGAGGTCTTCGACACCCGGGGCGCGCCGCTCAGCCCCGACCGGTTCGCGCTGGCTCCCACCACCTGATCCGGGAGCCATCCTGCCCCGGGGGGAGCAATGCGCTACGGCCACTTCGACGACGAGCGCCGTGAGTACGTCATCACCCGCCCGGACACGCCGCTGCCCTGGATCAACTATCTGGGGACGGACGAGTTCTTCGGCGTGATCTCGAACACCGCGGGCGGCTACTGCTGCTACCGGGACGCCCGGCTGCGCCGGCTGACCCGGTACCGCTACAACAGCGTCCCGCCGGACTCGGGCGGGCGGTACCTGTACCTGCGGGACAACGCCACCGGCGAGTTCTGGTCCCCGTCCTGGCAGCCGGTCCAGCGGGAACTCGACAGTTACGAATGCCGGCACGGGCTGTCCTACACCCGGATCAGCTCGCGGCGGGCGGGCGTGCGCGCGGAGATCCTCTACTTCGTGCCGCCGGGCGAGACCCTGGAGGTCTGGCGGCTGCGGGTGGCGAACGAGCGGGGCACCCCGGCCAGCCTGTCGGTGTTCTCGTCGGTGGAGTTCTGCCTGTGGGACGCGCTGGACGACGCCACGAACTTCCAGCGCAACTACTCCACCGGCGAGGTGGAGGTCGAGGACGGGGTCATCTACCACCGGACCGAGTACCGGGAGCGGCGTGACCATTTCGCGTACTTCGCCTGCTCCGAGCCGCTCGCGGGATTCGACACGCAGCGGGAGGAGTTCCTGGGCGCCTACCGGGGCTGGGACCGCCCGCTCGCCGTGGAGCGCGGCGAGTCCGCCAACTCGGTCGCGCACGGCTGGTCCCCGCACGGCAGCCACCACGTGCGCTTCACCCTCCCGCCGGGTGAGACCAGGGAGATCATCTTCCTGCTCGGCTACTGGGAGAACCCCCGCGACCGGAAGTTCGACCCGCCCGGCTCAGGGGTGCTCAGCAAGGCGCTGGTCCGCCCGGTCATCGACCGCTGGCTGCGGCCGGGGACCGTCGCGGCAGGGTTCGCCGCGCTGCGGGACTCATGGGCGGCCCGGCTGTGCGGGCTGCAGGTCAGCACGCCGGACGGCGACACCGACCGGATGGTGAACATCTGGAACCCCTACCAGTGCATGGTGACGTTCGAGATGAGCCGGTCGGCGTCGCTGTTCGAGTCCGGCATCGGCCGGGGGATGGGGTTCCGTGACTCCAACCAGGATCTGCTGGGGTTCGTGCACCTGGCCCCGGAACGGGCCCGCGCCAGGCTCCTCGACCTGGCCGGCACCCAGCTGGCCACCGGCGGGGCATACCACCAGTACCAGCCGCTCACCAAGCGCGGCAACGACGGCATCGGCTCCGGATTCAACGACGACCCGCTGTGGCTCGTGCTGGCCGCCGCCGCCTACCTGAAGGAGACCGGCGACCGCGCCGTCCTCGATGAAGCCGTGCCCTACGACAACGCCCCCGGCAGCGCGACCCCCCTGTACGAGCACCTGGAACGCGCGCTGCGCTACACGCTCAGCCGGCTCGGTCCGCACCGGCTGCCGCTGATCGGCCGGGCCGACTGGAACGACTGCCTGAACCTCAACTGCTTCTCGGACAAGCCGGGGGAGCCGTTCCAGACGACCGGGAACCGGCAGGGCGGCGTCGCCGAGTCGGTGTTCATCGCCGGCCTGTTCGTCCTCGCCGCCAGGGAACTCGCCGGCATCGCCGGCCGGCGCGGCCTTCCTGACGACGCGGCGCGGTACCGGGCCGATGCGGACGCGATGGCGGCCGCGATCGCGGAGCACGGCTGGGACGGCGCGTGGTTCCGCCGCGCCTACGACTACGCCGGCCACCCCGTCGGGTCCGCGGCCAGCGAGGAAGGCAAGATCTACATCGAGCCGCAGGGCATCTGCGTGATGGGCGGCGTCGGCCTGGCTGATGGCATGGCCGTGCGGGCACTCGACAGCGTGGCCGAGCGGCTGGCCACCGAGCACGGCATCGTCCTGCTCAGCCCCGCGTACACGCGCTACCACCTGGAGCTGGGCGAGATCTCCTCCTACCCGCCCGGCTACAAGGAGAACGGCGGCGTCTTCTGCCACACCAACCCCTGGGTGATGATCGCCGAGGCGATGGCCGGCCGGGGCGACGCAGCGTTCGGCTACTACCGGCGGATCAACCCGTCCGCCCGGGAGCCCGCCAGCGAGGTGCACCGCTGCGAGCCGTATGTCTACGCGCAGATGATCGCCGGGAAGGAGGCGCCCAGCCACGGCGAGGCCAAGAACTCGTGGCTGACCGGCGCCGCCGCCTGGAACTTCGTCGCCATCAGCCAGTGGATCCTCGGCATCCGCCCCGAGTACGACGGGCTGCGGATCGACCCGGTGCTGCCCGCCGGCTGGCCCGGCTACACGGCCACCCGGCGCTTCCGCGGCGCGGTCTACCAGATCAGCGTGCGCAACCCGGGCGGCACCTGCGGCCGGGTCCGGCAGCTGCTCGTGGACGGCGAGCCGGTCGCGGGCACGCTGCTGCCGCTGGCGCCGCCCGGCGCCACCGTGCACGTCGAAGCCGTCATCGGCTGAGGGCCGGGGCGGTCAGGAGCCACGGAGACCGCCTGCCCGGAACCAGCGGCTCAGGCCCCTGATGGCGTGCATCCCGGAATTGCGATCTTCCCGGGTGCAAAGACCCGGGCATTGTCACGGCGCTGCCAGCAGCGTGGTCTTGCCGGTGCCGCTGCCGCCGATGATCGCGACCAGCTCGCCCTGGCCGATCGTCAGCGAGATGTCGTGCAGGGTCTGCCGCCCGCCATTCACCCGCTGGCAGATGTCGCGTACCTCGATGATCGCCTGCTGTGCCATGGCGCCCCCGCCGGTCAAGCCCTGGGAGAATGCTAACCCAGTTAGGAGCAATTGGGTAACGGTTCGTAGTGCTGACTGTACTTTCTGTTACAGAAGTGACGGCGGGTGTCCCCGGGGGCTACCTGCCGGGGAGGGCCTGCTCAGCCCAGATGGTCTTCCCGTGTGGGGTCTGCCGGGTCCCCCAGCGCTGGGCGAGCTGGGAGACGAGGAGCAGGCCGCGCCCATCCTCGTCGAAGGCGCGGGCGCGGCGGAGGTGCGGGGCAGTGCTGCTGCCGTCGGACACCTCGCAGATGAGCGCCCGGTCCCGGATGAGACGGAGCTGGATCGGGGTTACGGCGTGCCGCATCGCGTTGGTGACGAGTTCGCTGACGATGAGCTCGGTGGTGAACACCGCGTCGTCAAGACCCCAGCCGGTGAGCTGCACCGCCACCTGCCTGCGGGTGCCGGCGACGGCGGCCGGGTCGGCAGGCAGGTCCCAGGTGGCGACCCGGTCGCTGTCCAGGGCGTGAGTGCGGGCGACGAGCAGGGCGACGTCGTCCTCGGCGCGGCCCGGGATCACCGCCTTGAGGATGTTGTCGCAGGTGGCGTCCAGCGACGGCGCCGGGTCAGCCAGGGCGCAGCGCAGGCGTTCAAGCCCGAGGTCGATGTCGTGGCCGCGGGACTCGATGAGACCGTCGGTGTAGAGGGCGAGGACGCTTCCGGCGGGAAGCTCGACCTCGGTGCTCTCGAAAGGCAGGCCGCCGAGGCCGAGCGGCGGGCCGGCGGGCAGGTCGAGGAAGCTGGCAGCCCCGCCAGGGGTGACGAGCACGGGCAGCGGGTGGCCAGCGCGGGCCAGGGTGCACCGGCGGGAGACCGGGTCGTAGACCGCGTACAGGCAGGTGGCGCCGATGTCGTTCTCCGGGTCGCCGCCGGGGCCGGCCTCGGCGGCGGAGAGCCGGCCGACGAGGTCATCGAGACGGGTGAGGAGTTCGTCGGGTGCCAGGTCGACGTCGGCGAGCGTTCGCACGGCGGTGCGCAGCCTGCCCATGGTGGCCGAGGCGTGGATGCCGTGGCCGACGACATCGCCGACCACCAGCGCGACCCGGGCGCCGGACAGCGGGATCACATCGAACCAGTCCCCGCCGACGCCAGCATGGGCACTGGCGGGCAGGTAGCGGCTGGCAACCTCGACGGCGGACTGTTCGGGGAGCCGCTGCGGCAGGAGGCTGCGCTGCAGGGCCAGGGCGGTGGTGCGCTCGCGGGTGTAGCGGCGGGCGTTGTCGAGGGAAAGGGCGGCTCTGGCGGTGAGTTCCTCGGCGAGCAGGATGTCATCGTGCCCGAAAGGTTCCGGGCGCCGGGTGCGGGCGAAAGCCGCGACGCCGAGGGTGACCCCGCGGGCGCGGATCGGCACGGACAGGACCGAGTGGATGCCGTACTTGCGGATCGCGGCCGCGCGGGCCGGGTTGTGGCTGGCGGACGACAGGAACGCGGGGTCGTCCGCGCCGGTCAGGACCGGTTTGCCGGTGGCCAGGCAGCGGGTTGACGGGGAGGCTTCCGGATGGATGTCGATCTCGCCGGGCCTGACCACGGCCTCGGGCACACCCTCGCGAATCGAGCGCTGGGCGACGCGGCGCAGAGTGATCGTGCCGGTGAGCGGTCCCGGGCCCGGCTCGTCGCCGCTGAGCACGGCGTCGAGCAGGTCGACGATGGCCAGATCGGCGAACTGCGGTACCACCACGTCGGCCAGTTCCTGGGCGGTCCCGGTGACATCCAGGGCGGTGCCGATGTGGCTGCTGGCATGGTTGAGCAGGGTCAGCCGCTGGCGGGCCTCGTACTGCCTGGTGATGTCCAGCACCCCGATCCACACCGCGCGGGTCCGCCCGGCCTGATCCTTCAGCGGGGAGACCGTGACTGACCAGGCACGTTCACGGATTTCACCCGGCACCCGGCGGTAGGTGTCGCGGTGCGTCGGCTCGCCCGTGTCGAGTACCTGGCGCATGTGGTGCTCCAGCGCGTCGTACTGGGGGCCGAACAGGACATCCGTGAGGCGCCGTCCGCGCAGGTCGCCCTCGGTGAGCCCGAACATCTGGCACATGCGGTCGTTGACCCGCAGGCACCGCAGATCCCGGTCGTGGATCGCCAGTGCGAAGGGAGACTGCGTGAACGCCCAGTCCATGTAGGACGCACCGGGCCGCCCGCCGTGCTCTCCGATGCCGCTGTCCATCGCCGCACCCACCGCCCTCGCGGAGGCTCTTCCCCATCGCTGCCGCAGGCCAGCGCGCCGAACCGGCCGCCCGGCGGGTGCCCGAATGCCCGCAAACCGGAAGCCCGGCTGGCCGTGAGGCCAGCGTACGCACATGATCGGCCGGGACGCCATCACACGGTCCCGGGCGGTGGGCACCCGCTGGTATGCGGGCCGCGCCGGCAGGCGCCGGCGCTGGCGCCCGGACGGGCGGCAGGGATACTTTCCGGTGCATGGAATGCGTTCCGGCAGCGCTGCCGGCGAGCCGGCCCGGGAGGCTCGCGGCGTGAAGGAGAATCTCGGGACGGTGCTGGAGACCGTCGCGGACGTGCGCCGCGGCCGGACCGCGGTGATCCATGGCCAGCGCACCCGGACCTGGGGCGAGCTGGACAGCCGGGCGGCCCGGCTGGCCGGGTACCTGGCGGGCGCAGGCCTCGGGCCCGGAGCGCGGGTCGGCATCGCGCTGTACAACAGCATCGAGTACCTGGAGTCGGTGTTCGCGGCGTTCAAGCTGCGGGCGGTGCCGGTCAACGTGAACTACCGCTACCGCCGCGCCGAACTCGAGCATGTCCTCACCGACGCGGGTGTGCAGGCGCTCATCTACGACGCGGGGCTGGCGGAGCGGATCGCTGCCGCCGTCCCGGCCGTGCCCACGCTGCGCACCCTGGTCCGGGTGGGGGAGGGCGCCGGCCCGGCCGCGAGCGTCAGTTACGCGGACGCACTGGCCGCGCCGGCGCTGGCACGGGGGCCGCGCGGGGACGACCACTGGCTGATGTACACCGGCGGCACCACCGGCCTGCCCAAGGGCGTCCTGGCCCGCCATTCCTGGCTGTACCGGGTCGTCTGCGCCAACGGCTTCGGGCTGATCGGCCAGCCCATCCCGGACGGCCTGGGCGAGCTGCGGGCGGCGCTGGAGCAGGGACTGGCCGGGCCGCCGGCGCTGATCTGCCTGCCCGCCCCGCCGCTGATGCACGCCACCGGCATGTATACCTGCCTCGGCGCGCTGGTCGCGGGCGGCCGGGTGGTGTTCCTGCCGTCCCGCTCCTATGACGCCGGCGAGCTGGCCGCCACCATCGAGCAGCAGCGCGTGGACACGCTGTCGATCGTGGGAGACGTGTTCGCGCGGCCGCTCGCCGACGAGCTGGACCGGGCGGCGGCCGCCGGGCACCCCTACGACGTGTCCAGCCTGCGGCGCATTCTCAGCGTCGGTGTCACCTGGAGCGCGGACGTCAAGCTGCGCCTGCTCGCCCACGCCGACCTGCTGTGCCGGGACGTCATCGCCGCCTCCGAGGGCGGGCCGTTCGCGATCAGCGAGACGCGGCGCGGCGACGGCGCGGCCACCTCGCGCTTCGTCCTGGCACCCGGCGCCCGGATCATCGACGAGCAGGGCAACGAGGTGGAGCCGGGCTCAGGCGCCGTCGGCATGCTGGCCGCCCCGGCCGACGACGAGATCGGCTACGCCGGCGATGCCGGCGCCACCGCGCGCACGTTCCGCGTCCTCGGCGGCCGCCGCTGGTCGGTGCCGGGGGACCTGGCGTCGCTGGAGGCGGACGGCACGGTGGTGTTCCAGGGCCGGGGCAGCCGGGTGATCAACACCGGCGGCGAGAAAGTGTTCGCCGAGGAGGTCGAGACCGTGGTCCTGACCCACCCGGCGGTCCGGGACGCGCTGGTGGTCGGCGTGCCGGACGAGCGCTGGGGCAGCCGGATCGCGGTCGTGGCGGCGCTGCGGCCGGGCGCGGGCCTGGACCTCGCCGCGCTGCGCGCCCACGTCGGGGCCGAGCTCGCCGACTACAAGCGGCCCAGGGAGCTGGTGATCGTGCCGGACGTGCGCCGCTCCCCGGCGGGCAAGGCCGACCTCCGCTGGGCGCAGCAGGTCGCCGCGGACGCGGCGACCTAGCGCCTGCCCGGTGCGGTGGCACGGCAGGCTCCCGGCATCCCGCAAGACGGGCTCACCTGGCCGCTGCCCGCTGGTAGAGGGCGTAGGACGCCAGGAAGCAGACCACGGTGATCCCGGCGGACCAGGCCAGCGAGAGCCAGGCGTCGTGGGCCGCGGCGCCGCCCCCGAAGAGCCCGCGGACGGCCGAGACGGTGACGCTCAGCGGCTGGTTGCGGGCGAACGGCTGCAGCCAGCCGGGCAGCGTGCTGGCGGGCACGATGGCGTTGCCGGCGAACATGAGGAGGAAGGCCGGGCCGACGGCCGCGTTCTGCGCGCTCTCGGGGTCCCTGGCGGAGATCCCGATGGCCGTGTTCAGCCAGCTGAACGAGTACCCGAACGCGAGGATCAGCAGCATGCCCAGCGTGATCCGGCCGGCGTCGCTGTGGAAGCGGTACCCGACGGCGATGCCGAGGCCCACCATGACCGCCAGCGAGATGACGTTGCGGGCGAGGTCGGTGAGCGACCGGCCGGTGAGGACGGCCGAGCGGGCCATCGGCAGGCTGCGGAACCGGTCGATCATCCCGCTCTTCAGGTCCTCCGCGATCCCGATGGCCGAGGTCATCGAGCCGACCAGGACCGTGATGAGGAAGACAGCGGGCACCATGAAAGCTGTGTAGCCGCCGCCCGGGGCCTTGATCGCGCCGCTGAAGATGTACCGGAAGACCAGCAGCAGCAGGACCGGCTCCAGCGTGTAGGCCAGCAACTGCGGCGTGCGTATCGACCGCAGCAGGTTCCGTTTCGCGACGCCCGTGAAGTCGCGCAGCGCGAGGAGCGGGGTCAGGGGCGGCGATGGGGTCGCCGGCTGGGATAGTGACAGGCCGGTCATGCCGTTGCCTCCGCTTTCGGTGATCCTGCGCGGCCCCGGGGCGGGGCGCCGGTGAGTGAGAGGAAGACTTCGTCCAGGGTGGGCCGCCGGATACCGAGGTCGTCGAGGGCGATCCCGGCTTCCCGGAGGCGGCGCCCGGCGTCGAGCAGCAGCCCGGTGCCTTCCCCGGCGGGAACGCTGACCAGCCTCGTCCCGGGGTCGGACCGCGGCTGCGCCCGGGCGACGCTGGCGAGCAGGGCGGCCGCGCGCCCGATGTCGCGCGGATCCGCCACGCGTGCCTCCAGGGTGGCGCCCCCGGTCTGCGTCTTCAGCTCGTCGGCCGTCCCCCCGGCGATCTGCGTTCCCTTGTCGATGACGATGATCCGGTCCGCGAGGTGCTCCGCCTCGTCCATGTACTGGGTGGTGAGCAGCACCGTCGTGCCGCCGTTCACCAGCTCCCGGAGGAACCGCCACAGGTCGCTGCGGGTGCGCGGGTCCAGGCCGGTGGTCGGCTCGTCGAGGAACAGGACGGGGGGGTTCGCGATCAGGCTGGCCCCGATATCCAGCCGCCGCCGCATGCCGCCGGAGTAGGTCCTGACCCGGCGGCCGGCCGCATCGGCGAGCGAGAGCAGTTCCAGCATCTCCTGCGCGCGGCGCCGGTACTGCCGCCTCGGCAGGTGGTACCAGAGCCCGGCAAGCTCCAGGTTCTCCTGCCCGGTGAGCAGCTCGTCCACGGCCGCGTACTGCCCTGCCAGGCCGATGACCGACCGCACCCGCTGGCCGTCGGCAGCCACATCGAACCCCGCGACCCGGGCCTGGCCGGCGTCGGGCCGCAGCAGCGTGGTCAGCACCCGGATCATCGTGGTCTTCCCCGCGCCGTTCGGCCCGAGCAGGCCGAGCACCGTCCCCCGCCCGGCCTGGAAGGACACCCCGGCAAGCGCCTGGGTCTTCCCGAAGCGCTTGGCGACGCCGATCGCTTCGATCATCGGATCCGTCATTCCGCCGTGCTCCTCTCGCTGTGCCGCAGGTTCCCTCGCGTGCTCAAGGCGCGGTGAGCAGGCGACGCGCTCCCCGCCCGGACTGCTCCCCGGTATCGCTTACTATACATACGTATAGTCAACGATGCGGCTGTATACCGAGCTGTCCGCGAGAGGAGAGTGGCGGGCGATACGATCGGGGGTCACCATGACCATGACCAGCCCAGGCGGTGCCGCCTTCGAGGACCTGACCGCTCGCGCCCGGATCAGGAACGCGGCGCTGCGGTACTTCACCGAGTACGGGTTCGACCGGGCCACGATCCGGGACATCGCGCGCGCCGCGAGCGTGTCACCGGGGCTGGTGCGCCACCACTTCGGCTCTAAGGACGAGCTTCGCAAGGCGTGCGATGCTTACGCGCTCGAGGCGCTGCACGCCTACGTCGAACGGGCGACCACGGACGAGGGACTGAACGACCCCGGGACCATCGCCGAGGCCCGGGACCCACTGCACCCCTACCAGCGGTACCTGGCACGGGCGCTGATCGACGAGTCCCCGGCCGCCGCGCAGATCTTCGACCAGATGGTGGCGCTGACCGAGCAGGTGCTGCAGCGGGCCGACCAGCAGCGGCCCGACCCGCCGCTCGCGGACCTGCGGGCCCGCGCGGCGGTCACGGTCGCCATGGCCCTGGGCATCCCCGCATTCCAGGCGCACATCTCGCGCAGCATCGGCACCGACATCCTCTCGCCCGGAGGCGACCGGCGCATGGTCCTGGCCGTGCTCGACATCCAGTCGCACCCGACCCTCAGCCCGGACGCCGCCCGTGCGCTGCGGCAGGGGCTGGACGGCCCCTAAGCCTGGTATTTCTCGCCGGCCAGTGACCACTCGGTCAGCCCGACGATCCGGAAAATGTCCGCGGGTGAGCCGGTGGCCAGGCCGCGCGTCCCGGTGCCGGCCAGGCCGGCGAGCGCGGTGAGCATGCCCTGCGCCGCCCCGGCCAGCGCCAGCGCCGGGTAGATGGCGATCGCGTAGCCGAGCTCGGCCAGCCGCTGCGGCGGCTCGATGGGGGTCAGCCCGCCGCCGACCATGTTGATCAGCAGCGGGGCGCGCACCTCCTTGGCGATCCGCTCGATCTCGCCGGTGCTCTGCGGCGCCTCCACGAAGATCACATCGGCGCCGGCCTCGGCGTACGCGTTGGCGCGGCCGATCGCCTCGCCGATGCCCAGCGGCGCACGCGCGTCGGTGCGGGCGATGACGACCAGGTCAGGGTCGGTGCGGGCGTCCAGCGCGGCCCGCAGCTTGACCGTGAACTCCGCGGCGCTGATGAGCTCCTTGTCCGGCAGGTGCCCGCACTTCTTCGGGAACGCCTGGTCCTCCAGCTGGATGGCGGCGACCCCGGCGGCCTCATACTCCTGCACCGTGCGGACCACGTTCAGGGCGGCGCCGTACCCGGTGTCGGCGTCGGCGATCAGCGGGATGCCGCCCAGCACCCTGGTCACCATCCGCGCCCGCTCGGCCATCTCGGTCAGCGTGACCAGCCCGATGTCGGGCAGCCCGAACCCGGAGGCGGCCGTGCCAGCCCCGGTCAGGTACGCGGCGGCGAACCCGAGCCGGGCGGCCAGATGCGCCGAGATGCCGTCGAACACGCCAGGCGCGATGATCAGCTCGCCGCTGGCCAGCTGGGCACGCAGCGCCGCGCGGGCCGGTGCTGTGGGCATCGCCGCTCCCTTTCCGTCCGAGCACCTGCGACGTCGCCAGTATCCCGGTTCGGCCCGCCCCGGCTCAGAGCGGGGGCCGCGGGACCGGGACCGGCAGGCCGCGGTCCAGCCGCTCCAGGATGATCGCGATCCGCTTCTCGTCCGCCCCGTCCATGGCGTCGACGGTGGACTCGGCCTCGGCGGCGGCGCCGGGCAGCTCCGGGTAGGACGCCCGGCGCAGCCAGTCCCCGCCCGGCCTGCGGACGGATTCGACCACGAGCACAAACGGGACCCTCAGATATTCGTCGCGCGTCACAACCCCGACTATGGCAAGTCGCGGGCGTATTGCCCAGGGTGAGGAGGCGGCCGATACTCGGGGCGAGACCCCGGGAGGCAAGGCGATGCTGCGCGCAGAGGAGAACGAGTACATCACCCGGGTTGGCCCCGGGACCCCGATGGGGACGCTGATGCGCCAGTACTGGGTGCCGGCGATGCTGTCCTCCGAGCTGCCCCGCCCGGACTGCCCGCCCGTGCGGGTGATGCTGCTGGGGGAGAAGCTGATCGGCTTCCGCGACTCCCGCGGCCAGGTCGGGCTGCTCGGCAACTTCTGCCCGCACCGCGGCGCGTCGCTGTTCTACGCCCGCAACGCTGACTGCGGCCTGCGCTGCGTCTACCACGGCTGGAAGTTCGACGTCACCGGCCGCTGCGTGGACATGCCCAGCGAGCCGCCGGACAGCACGTTCAAGAACAAGGTCCGCGCCAGGGCCTACCCGGCCGCCGAACGCGGCGGCCTCGTCTGGGCCTACCTGGGGCCGCGGGGGACCCCGCCGCCGCTGCCGGACCTGGAGGCCAGCCAGCTGCCGCCCGAGCGCACCCGCGCGATCGCCATCGCCCGCGACTGCAACTGGCTGCAGGGGCTGGAAGGCGACATCGACACCGCCCACATCGGCTTCCTGCACTTCGGCTCCGAGGACGCGGGCGACGCGCCGCCCGGCACGTTCCGGTACTACACGCTGCAGGACCGGGCGCCGCGTTATGCCGTGCTGGACACCGACTACGGCGCCATGTACGGCGCGTACCGGCCGGCCGGGCCCGGGCGGTACTACTGGCGCATCGCCCAGTTCCTGTTCCCGTTCTGGACCATGACCCCCACCGGCCTGCTGGGCCAGCAGATCATCGCCCGCGCCTGGGTGCCCATGGACGACGAGCACATGATCATGTTCTTCATGATGCCGGAGATGGACCCGGAGACCCGGGCGATCCGGGAGCGGCAGGGCGCCAAGCCGACCAGGCTGCTGCCGAACACGACCGGCTGGTACGGCCGGTTCCGGCCGGAAGCCAACGAGAGCAACGACTACTTTCTCGACCGCGAGGCGCAGGAACGCGACGAGGAGTACTCGGGCATCGAGGGCATCCACATGCAGGACCAGGCGATCACCGAGAGCATGGACCCGATCTACGACCGGACCCAGGAGCATCTCGGCAGCAGCGACGCGATGGTGATCCGGGTGCGCCGCCGCCTCATCGCGGCGGCGAAGGCGCTCGCGGCCGACGGCACGGTCCCGCCCGGCGTGGACCGGCCGGAGGCCTACCGGCAGCGCTCCGGCGGGGTCATCCTCGACGAGGATGCCGACTGGATCGAGGCCACGAAGGATCTGCGGCGCGCCTACGTGGACCACCCCGAGCTGGACCCGGCGGTGGTCGGCGGCTTCGTCTGAACGCCGGTTCTAACCCGGCCAGCATCCCCGAAAGCGGGCGCCAGCAGGGATTCCGCGGCTCTGTACACCTGGGTGTGTGCAATGCTTGTGGCCGTGCTGGGTAACTGTGCCGCTGCGGAGGGTGACGCCAGGCTCTTAGCCGGCGGGCTTGTCCGGGGGATGACATGAGCGAGGCGGTGGAACGAAGCCCCGCGGGGCCGGGGCCGCGCAACGCCGGCGGGACCGTGGGGAGGACGCCGCCCGCCGGGCACGTGGCGGTCGTCTTCGTGGCCCTGATGCTGGCCGTCTTCCTGGCCGCGCTGGACCAGACGATCGTCTCGACCGCGCTGCCGACCATCGTGGGGGACCTGCACGGCCTGAACCACATGTCCTGGGTGGTCACCGCCTACCTGCTCAGCTCCACGATCGGGCTGCCCATCTACGGCAAGCTCGGCGACCTGCTCGGCCGCAAGTGGCTGTTCGTGTTCGCGATCGTGGTGTTCCTGATCGGGTCGGCCCTGTCGGGCCTGTCCCGGAACATGGACCAGCTCATCGGGTTCCGCGCGCTGCAGGGCGTCGGCGCGGGCGGGCTCATGATCGGCGCGCAGGCGATCATCGGCGACATCATCCCGCCCCGCGAGCGCGGCAAGTACATGGGCTTTATCGGGGCGGTGTTCGGGGTGGCGACCGTGGCGGGCCCGCTGCTCGGCGGTTACCTGACCGACGACGTCAGCTGGCGATGGGTGTTCTACGTCAACGTGCCGGTCGGGATCCTGGCCCTGGGCATCGTGATCTTCGCGCTGCGGCTGCCCACCCGCGCCCGGGGGGCGCGCTACGACGTGCCCGGCATGCTGCTGCTGGCGGGGGCGTCCGCCTGCATCGTGCTGTTCTCCACCTGGGGCGGGACGCAGTACGCGTGGCGCTCAGCGGTCATCATCGGGCTCGGCGCGGGTTTCGTGGTGCTGGCGGCCCTGTTCGTGCTGGCGGAGCGGTACGCCGCCGAGCCGGTCATGCCGCTGCGCCTGTTCCGCAGCAGCATCTTCAACATCGCCGGGCTGATCGGCCTGGTGGTGGGCGTCGCCATGTTCGGGGCGGTCGTCTACATCCCGACGTTCCTGCAGATGGCCGACCACACCAGCGCGACCACCTCGGGGCTGCTGATGCTCCCGTTCGTGGGCGGCCTGCTCGTCGCCGCGATCGGATCCGGGCGGATCGTCAGCGCCACCGGCCGGTACAAGGTGTTCCCGATCGCAGGCACCGCGATCGCCGCCGCCGGGATGGGCCTGCTGTCGCGGATGAGCCTCACCTCCACCCGGGTGGACAACGGCATCTACATGGCAGTGCTGGGCTTCGGCATCGGCCTGGTCATGCAGATCCTGGTGCTGGTGGTGCAGAATGCCGCCGAGCGCCGGGACCTGGGCGCGGCCACCGCCGCGAACAACTACTTCCGCCAGATCGGCGGCTCGCTCGGCAGCGCCATCGTCGGCTCGGTCTTCGCCAGCCGGCTGACCACCAAGATCGCCGCGATGCTGCCGCCCGGTGCGCACGCCCACCTGCCGAGCGTGCAGGGGCTCACCCCGCAGGGACTGTCCGCCCTGCCCGCCAGCGTGCGGCAGGTGGTGGTCCGGGCCTACGCCGGGTCCCTGCCGCCGATCTTCCTCTACCTGGTGCCCGCGCTCGCCGCCGGCTTTGTGCTCTCGTTCTTCCTCAAGGAGCGGCGGCTGCGCACCACGCTCACGGCGGACCAGGCGCCTCCTGCGCAGCCGCAGCCGGCCGCCCCGCCCGCGGCCGCCGCACCCAGCCCGGCGGAGCCCCCGCCCCGGCCGCCCGCCGGCACCCCGGCTGTGCCCCGCCCGCGGGCCGCCGTGGGCAACGGGGCGTCCTTCCCGCCCAGCGGCGCCGGCGGCGCGGCGGGCGGCACGCCGCGGGTGCACGGCCACGTGCGGCACAGCGGTGGCGCCCCGGTCAGCGGCGCCACCGTCACCGTGATCGACGTGAGCGGGCGGCTGGCCGGCCGGGACCGCACCGGCCCGGACGGCTCGTTCGGCATCGCGGTGCCCGCCCGCGGCACCTACACCCTGATCGCCATGGCCGACGGGCGGGAGCCGCACGCGTCGGCCGTCTACATCGGTGACCGTCCCACCGCCCGGGACGTCACGCTGGCCGGCGCGGGCGGCCTGGCCGGGACCGTCCGGGCGGCGGGCACCGGCGCACCGCTGGCGGTGGCGACCGTGACCCTGCTGGGCGGCCGCGGCGAGGTGGTCGCGGCGGGCACCACGGACAGCTCGGGCCGGTACCGGCTCGGGGAGGTCGACCCGGGCTCGTGCACGCTGGCGGTGAGCGCGCCGTCGTGCCAGCCGGCCGCCGTCCCGGTCACCATCATTGCTGGCACGGTCACCGTGCAGGACGTCGAGCTCGCCGCGCAGGCCCGGCTGGAAGGCATCGCCCGCACCGTCGCCGGGGCGGCCGTCCCCGACGCCCGGGTGATGCTGATGGACCCCGACGGCAACGCGGTCGCGGTGACCACCACCGGCCCCGACGGCACCTACGAGTTCAGCAACCTGGCCAGGGGCGAGTACACGGTGATCGCGAGCGGCTACCCGCCGGTGGCCGGCAAGCTCACGATCGCCGCTGGCAAGCCCCACTACTACGAGGTCCAGCTGAGCCACCCCGACGTCTAGCCCGGGCGAGGGCCAAAGACAGAGTCGATAGCCCCTGCGGGGAATGCGGCGCTGCCTGCCATGCTTATCAATAGTTGTGGTTTAGCAAGTAAGCGGGGCTGGTCAGGCACAGGCAGGGGGCGGGACCCGTGCAAGCCGGTTGGGCCGTACACCACGCTGGCCAGGCAGGGCAGTCCGATCGTGACCGCCGGGGCGAGGCCGGCCAGCAGGATCTCACAGCAGGACAGGCTGCCGCGGCGGGCTGGCAGCAGCGCACCGGCCGGCTGTCACGGCTGTTCCTGCGCGGGCCGCTCGGCGCGTGGGCGCCGGTCATCGGGACCGCCTTCCTCGCCGGGCTGGTGCTGCCGGTCTGGTGGCTGGTATCCGCGCACCACGGCGGCGTGCCGGGCCTCGGTGACTTCCCCAGCGCCTACCTGGGCGACACGCTGCTGCTGCCGCTGGGCTGTGTCATGACAGCGGCCGGCATCGGCAAGCTCGCCCCCGCCCCGCGGGAGCGGGCGGTCGGCACCATCAGCGCGGCGGTGGCCGCCGTGCTCTCCGTCGGGATCCAGGCGGACTGGCTGCTCGACCCGAGCACCCAGCCGAACTGGACCCTCCCGCACTTCGGCGAGCTCGACGCGGCGGGCTGGTGGCACGCGGCGTACTTCACCGGCATGAGTGTCCTGCTGGTCGTGCTGACCATGGTGTTCCTCGCCCGCGTCCGGGCCGGCCGGCTGGCGGGCGACCCCACGGCCGGGCAGGTGTCATCCGGCACCGGGGCGGCACTGCTGCTGACCGGGTGGATCTCCTACACCGCGCTGGCCGTGCATGACGACCTGTCCGGCCCGCTGGCCAGCTCGGCGGTGAGCGTGCTGGTGGTGGTCGGCATCGTGCTGCTGGTCGCGGGCACCATGATCGGGGTCGCCTACGGCCGGACGGCGTCCGTCCTGATCCGGCCCGCCATGGTCGCGGCCGGCTGCGCCGCCGTGGTCACCGCCCTCGCCACCGCCCCGCTGGCCGACCAGGCGGTCCTGGGCACGCCGGTGGCGGTGGCTGCCTGCACCATCACAGCGGCGGTCCATTTCCGCTGGCCAGCTGGCCGTCACTGACCGCTGGCAGGTGGGCCGCCGGGCGGGGGCCTGGCACGGCCCGGTAGGTCAGCTGGGTCCGGTACGCCTGCCTGGTCCGCAGCGCCGCTTGCGGCCGGGCCCGCGCCGCGGGCTCCCCGTCGCGGCCGGCGGCCGGCAGGCCGTCCTCCAGCCGCCGCAGGAGGAACAGCAGCACCGAGACGGCCGGCGTGGCCAGGATGACCACCAGGATCTGCGCGGTGTCCACGGGCTCGCCCCCTTAATGCCCTGGTACGTGCCACGGTCCTACCTCAAGATCGGCGTCCCACACATCGCGCCGTGGCCGGGCCGTGATAGGCAGGGACAGGCGACGGGGAGGATGCCGGGTGTTCATCACGAATCACGTGCTGTCAGGAGCGGTGACCGGGGCGGTCGTGCGCCGGCCGGTGCCCGCCTTCCTGGCGGGGGTGGCCTCGCACTTCGTCCTGGACGCGCTGCCGCACTGGGGCACGGCCGAGCATGAGCGCTTCCTGCGGGTCGCGGTGGCGGACGGGCTGACCGGGCTCGCGGCGATGGCCGCGCTGGCGGCCGCGGCCCGGCCCGGCCGGCGGGCCGCCGTGCTGGCGGGGATGGCCGGTGCGGCCCTGCCCGACCTCGACAAGCCCGCCGGGCTGTGGTTCGGGATCTCGCCGTGGCCGCGGCCGGTGGACAGCTTCCACCGCTGGATCCAGGACGAGCAGCCGGACCGGCTCGGCCTGGAGACCATGGCCGCCATCCTGCTCGCCGTGTCCGCCGTGGCGCTGGTCCGGAAGCGGGCAGCCGTTCGTTAGGCGGCATTTAACCGGCTTACAGCGTTCACCGCCCGCGGGATACGGGATGCTGTGCCGCATGGCCGTGGCACCTGCGGTGGACCGGGCTGCAGCCCGGCCGTGGCCGGTGCTGGCCGGATGGGCCGCCGTGTGGGGCGCGGTGCACGGCCTGATCTGGTCCGGGCGCGCCTGGTTCTACTTCACCGACGGCGCTCACCTGCTGTTCTCCCCGGCAGGGCTGCACCTGTACGCACGGCACAGCGAGCTGCAGATCGGGCCGCTGACCTTCCTCGCGATGGCGCCGCTCGTGTTCGGGCTGCCGGGCCGGGTGGCCGGCCTCGCCGCCATGGTGCTGATGTCCGGCGCGGGCCTGGCCGTGCTCGGGCAGCTGCGTGGCCTGCGGGCGGTGCGCGGCGTCAGCGACCGTACGTTCCTGGCCGCGGGCCTGTGCTTCATGCTGGTGTGGGCCGAGCTGGCGGTCACCTACGCGCATCCCGACGATGTGCTGGCGATCCTGGGCACGGTGCTGGCGCTGCGGGCGCTGGACAGCGGCCGGCCCGTGGCTGCGGCGTTGCTGCTCGGGCTGGCGGCCGGCTGCAAGCCGTGGGCGCTGGCGTTCGTGCCGCTGCTGCTGCTCGCCGGCCGCCGCTCCTGGCCGCGGGCGTTCGCGGTCTGGACGGTGACGGCGGCGCTGCCGTGGCTGCCGTTCCTGGCCGCTGACCCGGGCACGCTGGCGGCGGCCCGGTACCGGATAGGCGTGTCGCCGGCGTCGGCGCTGCGGCTGCTGGGGGTGCACACCGCTGCCGCCCCGCTGTGGGACCGGCCGGTGCAGCTGGCTCTCGGGATCACGCTGGGCGTGCTGGCGGTCCGCCGCGGCCGGGGCGGCGCGGTGATCCTGGCCGTGGTGGCGGCGCGGCTGCTGCTCGACCCGTCGATCAAGTCGTACTACGACGCCGGCCTGCTGACCGGCGCAGTCCTGTGTGACCTGGCGGTGCCCGGCCGCCGGGGGCCGCTGCTGGCGCTCAGCGCCGTGGCCGTGTTCTACCTGCCGATGTTCGCCCTGCAGGGCGCGCCGACCCTGTACGCGGCACTCCGCACGGCGTACCTGATCGCCCTGATCTGGCTGGCCGTACTGCGCCGCCCGGGCCCAGCCGGAGGGGGCGCGGTGCGCCCAGGCCCGAGCGAGCCAAAGGGCCGCGCCGCCGTCTGGACTGACGAGCGACGAGCGACGAAGGAGCGAGGAGCGAGGAGGGAAGACGGCGGGCTCGAGCGGCCCGGAGGCGAGCACGGGCCCGAAAGAGAGCGGGAAGACGGCGGGCTCGAGCGGCCCGGAGGCGAGCACGGGCCAGGAAGAGAGCGGGAAGACGGCGGGCTCGAGCGGCCCGGAGGCGAGCACGGGCCAGAAAGAGAGCGGGAAGACGGCGGGCTCCAGCGGCCCGGCGGCGAGCCGAGGGCGAAAACTAGCTCAGGCGGGCCAGCGCCGACATGATGCGCTTCTCCGAGACCGGGACCCTCGTGCCCAGGGTCTGGGCGAACAGGCTGACCCGCAGTTCCTCGATGAGCCAGCGCACGTCCTGGGCGGCCGGGCCGGCCCGGTCCGCGGCCGGGAGGTCCTTCATGGCCTGCTGCCAGGCGTCCGTGACCCGGTGCACGGCCGCCATCAGCTCCGTGTCGCGGCGCGGGTCATCCGGGGCCTTGCCCAGCCGCACGCTGACCGCCCGCAGATAGCGGACCAGGTCGGGGAGGCGCAGGCGCCCCGTCTCGGCGATGAACCCGGGGTAGATCAGCCCGGACAGCTGCGCCCGCATGTCGGCGGCGGCTGGCGCGAGCACCGGGCTGGTCACGCCCGCCAGCCGGGCCCCGGCCTCCTGCGCCGCCGTGAGCACCTGCGCCGCCAGCCCGACCACATCGGCGGTGGCGGGCGGCAGCTCCGTCCGCGCCCTCTCCAGCAGGGCCGCGTACCCGTCCGCGTCCCAGGGCGGGCCGCCCGCGGCCGCGATGACCTCGTCCGCGGCGCAGGCCGCGCAGTCGTCTATCAGCGCGCCCGCGCCGGGGTACGGGCCAGCCGCCATCGCCAGCTTGGCGCTGGCCGGCAGCCGGCTGGCGACGGCCCGGGCACCCGAGGGCACCGCGAGCAGCAGCAGCCGGCGGGTCCCGCGGACCATGGACGCGGCCGCTTCGGCTTCGGTGTCGAACAGCCGGACGTCCGCCGCGTCCCCGGCGTCGGCCAGCGCCGGGTAGGCCCGCGCCTGCCCGCTGGTGAACACCCGCGGCAGCGTGCCGATGTCC
Source organism: Gemmatimonadota bacterium (assembly GCA_050257395.1). Lineage (GTDB taxonomy): Bacteria > Actinomycetota > Actinomycetes > Streptosporangiales > Streptosporangiaceae > JAIRTY01. The sequence goes on from JBLMWU010000215.1 coordinate 28,409, forward strand.
CAGGTCCGCAGGCCGCTGCGGGTCAGCCCCGCCGCGGCCTGCGACAGCACGGCCTGCAGCCGGGGCCGCAGCTCGCGCCGCAGCGCGGCCAGGTCCTTGCCGGTGGCGAGCACCTCGCCGCCGTCGGTCACCCGGAAGGTGATCCGCAGATGCGCGGGCAGCCGCGAAGGGTCCCACGCGTCGCGCGGGATCCGCATCCCGGCCAGCCGGCCGAGCTCGGCGCCGAGCGCGTCCAGCAGGTCGCCGTGCGGCTCACCGAGCCGGGGCAGCACCGCCCGGGCGGTGTCCGGGATCGGCACGAACGCGGTCCGCAGCTGCTTGGGCAGGGTGCGGATCAGCTCGGTCACCAGCTCCAGCCGCAGCCCGGGCACCTGCCAGCCGAACTCCTCGGCCCGGACCTGGCTGAGGCGGGCCAGCGGGATGTCCACGGTCACGCCGTCCTCCGGCTGGGCCGGGGCGAACTCGTACGACACCGGCAGGCTGTCCCAGGCGCCGGGGTAGGCGGCCGGGTCGATGCCCTCGGCGGCCGGGCTGAGCAGGTCCCCGGGCCGCAGCGTGAGCAGGCCCGGGTCGGTGTGCCGGGCCTGCTTCCACCAGCTGTCGAAATGCCGCGCCGAGGTCACCCCGGCGGGGACCCGCTGGTCGTAGAAGGCGAACAGGGCTGCGTCGTCGGCCACCAGGCCGCGCCGCCGGGCCTTGCGCTCCAGGTCGGCGGCTTCGTCCAGCAGCCGCTGGTTGTCGTGGAAGAACCGGTGGTGGGTCCGCCAGTCGCCTTCCACCAGTGCATGCTGGATGAAGATCTCCCGCGCCGCCGCCGGGTCCACCCGGCCGTAGCCGACCTGCCGGGCCGCCACCACCGGCAGCCCGTACAGGGTGACCCGCTCGGCCGCCAGCACCGCGCCGCGCCGCGCGTCCCAGCGCGGCTCGCTGTAGGTGCGCCTGATCAGGTGCGGCGGCGCGATCGTCTCCGCCCACTCCGGCTCGATCGCCGCCACCATCCTGGCCCACAGCCGGGACGTCTCCACCAGCTCGGCGGCCATCACCCAGGCCGGCGGCTTCCTCGCCAGCGCCGAGTCCGGGAAGATCGCGAACCGGGCGCCGCGTGCCCCGGCGAACTCGGGCAGCGGCCGCCGCTTGCCGCGCTGCTGCTTCTGCTCGGGCTCTTTCATGCCGAGCTGCGACAGCAGCCCGGCCAGCAGCGACTGGTGCACCCGGCCGGCGAGCTCGGCGGGCCACCGGCCGTCAGGCTCGGCGGCCTTGGCGCCTGCGCGGGCTCCTGCCGCGGGGGGCTGCTTCCCGCCGCGCGGGGCCCGGCTGGCTGCCCGGTCCGGCAGCGGGGCGGTTCGTTCGCTGTCAATGCCGATGTCTGAAGCTGCCTGGCGGAGCTGGGCGTACAGGTCCTGCCACTCCCGCACCCGCAGGTAGTGCAGGTACTCGCGGCGGCACAGGCGGCGGAACGCGGAGGAGGACAGCTGCGCCTGCTGCTCGCGCAGGTACTCCCACAGGCTCAGGTAGGCCAGGAAGTCCGACCCCGGCTCGGCGAACCGGGCGTGCATCGCGTCGGCAGCCTCCCGCTCGTCGGCGGGCCGTTCCCGCGGGTCCACGATCGACAGCGCCGCGGTGATGACCAGCACCTCGTGGGCGCAGCCGTTGCGGGCGGACGCCAGGATCATCCGGCCCAGCCGCGGGTCCACCGGCAGCTGCGCCAGGTCCCGGCCGACGTCGGTGAGCCGGATCCGGCCGTGGTCCGGGATGATCGCCCCGAGTTCCTCCAGCAGCCGCACGCCGTCGGTGATGCTGCGCGCGTCCGGCGGGTCCAGGAACGGGAACGCGGCCACGTCGCCGAGATCCAGCGCGGCCATCCGCAGGATCACCGCGGCCAGGTGGGTGCGGAGGATCTCCGGGTCGGTGAACTCCGGCCGGGACCCGAAGTCCTCCTCGCTGTACAGCCGGATGCACACGCCGTCCGAGGTGCGGCCGCAGCGGCCCTTGCGCTGGTTCGCCGACGCCTGCGAGACCGGCTCGATCGGCAGCCGCTGCACCTTGGTCCGGTTGCTGTAGCGGGAGATCCGCGCGGTGCCCGGGTCGATCACGTACCTGATGCCGGGCACGGTCAGCGAGGTCTCGGCGACGTTCGTGGCCAGCACGATCCGCCGCCGCTGGTGCGGCTGGAACACCTTGTGCTGCTCGGCCGCGGACAGCCGCGCGTACAGCGGCAGCACCTCGTAGTCGTCCTGGCCGGAGAGGGCGTCGGCGGTGTCGCGGATCTCCCGTTCCCCGCTGAGGAAGACCAGGATGTCGCCGGGACCCTCGCGGCGCAGCTCGGCCACCGCGTCGGTGATGCCCTGCACCTGGTCGCGCGGCTCGCCGTCCGGCCGGTCCGGGTCGGCGAGCGGCCGGTAGCGCACCTCCACCGGGTAGGTGCGGCCGGACACTTCGATCACCGGCGCATCCCCGCCCTGCCTGCCTGATTCGGCTCCGGCGCTCTGCTGGCCTGATTCGGCTCCGCCGCTCTGCTGGCCTGATTCGGCTCCGCCAAAATGCTCGCTGAACCGGGCTGGGTCGATGGTGGCCGAGGTGATGACGACCTTGAGGTCGGGGCGGCGGGGGAGCAGCTGCTTGAGGTAGCCGAGGATGAAGTCGACGTTCAGGCTGCGCTCGTGCGCCTCGTCGATGATCAGCGTGTCGTAGCGCAGCAGGTCCCGGTCGTGGTGCAGCTCGGTGAGCAGGATGCCGTCGGTCATCACGGTCACCAGCGACCGCTGGCTGGAGGTGTCCGCGAACCGCACCTTGTAGCCGACCGCGCCGCCCGGCCCGGTGCCCAGCTCCTCGGCGATCCGCTCGGCGACCGTGCGGGCCGCGATCCGGCGGGGCTGGGTGTGCCCGATCTGGCCGGTCACGCCGCGGCCGAGGGCGAGGCAGATCTTGGGCAGCTGGGTGGTCTTGCCGGAGCCGGTCTCCCCGGCGACCACCACCACCTGGTGGTCGCGGATGGCCGCGGCGATCTCCTCCCGCCGCTGGCTGACCGGCAGCTCAGGCGGGTAGGAGAGCACGGGCACGCTGGCCCGGCGGGCTTCCACCCGGGCGGCCGCCGCGGCCACGCTGGTCTCGGCCCGGGCCAGCGCCCGCTGGCGGGCGGCCGGGTCGCGCAGCGCGGCGGCCTGCGCGATGCGCCGGCTGAGGCGGCGCTGGTCGCGCAGCATCAGCCCGGGCAGGCGGGCACGCAGGTCAGCGGGTGACACGGGCACGGCGGCGGTCTCCACGGATCGCACGGGCGGTACGGCTCATGATGGTGGGCGCAGGCCCCTGCCGCCTAACGCTTTTGCCGTGCCCATGCTTCCGCCGCCCGCCCTCAGCCGGGGCGGTGCCAGGGGTCAGGGGCGGGCGGCACCGTCCACGGTGGACGAGTACCAGGAGCTGGACAGGCTGATCTTCTCCACACTCTGGCCGGTCGTGGGCGCGTCGATGATCATGTTGCTGCCAACGTAGATGGCCACATGCCCCTCGGCATTGAAGAAGACAAGGTCGCCCGGCTGGAGGGCAGACATCGGCACGTGAGGCAGCCCGCTCCACTGCGCGTAGGTGGTGCGGGGGATCGACACCCCGGCCGCGGCCCAGGCCGCCTGCACCAGCCCGGAGCAGTCGTAGCCGTTCGGGCCGGTCCCGCCGTACACGTACGGCTTGCCGAGCTGGGCATAGGCGAATGCCACCGCCTTGCCCGCCTGGGTGGCGGTGGACCCGGAGTAGGTGGCGGTCGTGCTGCCGGTCCCGGTGACCGCAGCCGCCTGCTGCGCGGTGAGGCTGTCCAGCAGGCTCCGCTGCTGAGCCACGGCCGCGGCCATCGCCTTCTTGCGGGCCAGCTGCTGCTTGCGCAGCGCGGCGACCGCGGCCGCGGTGCGAGCGGCGCTGCGCTGGGCGGTGGTGAGCGCGCGGGCGGCCGCGACGAGCTGGCGCACCTCGGTGGCCTGGTTGGTGGACAGGTGCTCCAGCATCGACGCCTGGGAGATCACGGTCTGCGGGCTGGACGACGTCAGCAGCGCCCCGGCGGAGGTCATGGTCCCGTTCTCGTACGCGGCCGCGGCGAGCTGCGCGATCTGGGTGCGCATCGCCTGGAACTGGGCCCGGGTCCGGCTGGCCCCGCGGTTGACCAGCGCGAGCCGCTGCCGGGCGCTGGCCAGCGCCTGCACGGTCTGGTCGTACTGCTGCACCGCCTGGTCGTTCTGCGCCATCAGCTTGGCCAGCTTCTTCTGGACCTGGCTGACCGTGGGCTGCGGCGCCGCCCCGGCCACCCCGGCGGCGGTGAGCAGGGTCCCGGCGGCGAGAACGGCGGTGCAGACGGCGCCGGTACGGCGGGTGAGCCAGCGGTGGGCGGGCGGACGCGTCGTCACGGGGGTCTCACGCTCCTTCGTCCTGTGCCGCCAGCGGTGGGCTGGCGGTTCCGGCTGCGGGCGCTGCCCGGCGGGCCGCCCCGGCAGGGGCGGCAGACCGGCCGGGGCACCCGCGGGCAGGGCCCGGGGTGCGCCGGCTGGTCCCTGGCTCCCCAGTCAGGACCGTGGGCGGCACCGGCCGGCCGCCCGTCACCCGTGATGCTGGCGGGGCGGCTCAACCGCGGACGACAGTAACACTGATGTCATTTTGGTAACGGCGAAATCACAACAAATTTGGTCTTTCCATTGGAAAGGCCTGGTGGGCGGCATGCCGCGCGCGGGCCGCCCGCCAGGCCCGGCGCCGTCCCTTCGCTCAGCCCTCCGGGCGGGGGCTGAACAGGGCGAACATGCTGCCGTCCGGGTCGGTCAGGTAGGCGACGACCATGCCGTCGTCCATCGTCATCGGCGGCACGGCGACCTTGCCGCCGAGTTGCGCGGCACGCTCGGCGGTCGCGGCCACGTCGGCGACCTTGACGACGAACACGGCGTAGGGCGGGGCGTGGCCGCCGGTGCCGAAGATGCCGCCGGAGGGGCCCTCGGCGCCGGGGGCGGTGATGAGCGTGTAGGCACCGTCAGGCGTGAACGACCAGCCGAACAGCGGGCCGTAGAAGGCCTTGGCCGCGTCCACGTCGGCGGTGCCGATCTCGAACCAGCCGACGGTGTTGGTGCCAGGAGTGGTCATGGATTCCTCCGTCAGAAGCGATTGCCTGACTGAACCCTGACGCCCGCCCGCGACAGCCCTGTGTCGGTGTTTCCCGGCCAGCCGGCCGCGGCCGGCCCGGATCAGCCCGCGAGCTCGACGCTCCGGACCAGCGCGTCCGGGATGTCCACCTTGAGGTCGGAGAAGGAACGGTGCGGCGCGGGCTCACCGGTGTCGGCCGCGGCCTGGATCCGGTCCAGCCGGAAGGCCCGCGCCCCCTTCCGCAGCCGGCACCAGGCGACCAGGTACCAGTGGTCCGCCATCCCGGCGAACGCCACCGGCTCCACTTCGCGGGTGGTCACGGCCTCGTTGCGGTCCCGGTAGCCGATCCGCAGGACGCGGCGGGCGATGATCGCCTCCTGCAGCATCAGGGGCACCGCGGGCTTCGGCTGGGCGGCGCCGTGCCGCGCGCGTTTCACCGCTGCCCGGGCCGCGGCCCCGGCGTACTGCCGCGGGTGTTCGCCGCCGATCAGCCGGACCCGGTCCATCAGCTGCGCCGCCTGCGCGGTCTCGGCGGCCGGTGCGGCCGCCAGCACCTTGCGCAGGGCGCTGCGCAGTGCGGCGGCGAACGGCGTGGTCTCCGCCGCGGCCAGGGACACGGCCATCGCCATCATCTCGGCTGCCGTGAAGTTCAGCGGCGGCAGCGTCCGGGCCCGGTCGAGGACGTAGCCGCCCCGGCGGCCGGTCTCCGCGTAGACCGGCACGCCGGACTCCTGCAGCGCCAGGATGTCCCGCTCGATGGTCCGGGTGCTGACCTCGTACCGCGCGGCCAGCTGCCGCGCAGACCGCGGCCGCGGCGCGACCGCCCGCAGCTCCTCCACCAGCGCGTACAGCCGGTCGGTCCGGTTCATGACTGCTGACGCTACGCCCGGCCGCCGACAGTCCCGCCCGCCGCCGGGCTCAGGCCTTGGCCTGCATGCCCTCCCGTGCGGGGTTGGCCTGCGCCGCGGCCTTCGGGTCCTGCTCGCCCTGCCTGGCGCGGACCTCGTGCTCGATCCGGTCGCCGAGCTCCTTGTCCACGTTGCGCCAGTACTGGAAGGCGCGCAGCAGCACCGGCTCGCTCACCCCGTTGAGCAGGTGCCCGGTCACGTTGCTGACCAGCCGGTCCCGGGCCGCGTCGTCGAGCACCTCGCGGACCATGGTGCCGGCCTGGCCCCAGTCGCCGTCGTCCGCGCGCAGCGTGTACGCGGAGCGCACCAGGTCCCCGTCGGAGTGCCAGTAGTCCGGGCGGTACCGCTCGGTGTCGGCCTTCGGGCCGCCCTTGGAGTTCGGCGCGTACACCGGGTCGGCGGCGTTGACGACCCGCATGGCACCGTCCTTGCTGTAGCTGTGCACCGGCACGACGGGCCGGTTCACCGGGATCTGCTTGTAGTTCACGCCGAGCCGGGCCCGGTGCGCGTCGGCGTAGGCGAACCCGCGCGCCAGCAGCATCTTGTCCGGGCTCAGCGCGATGCCGGGCACCAGGTTGTTCGGCTCGAACGCCGCCTGCTCCATCTCGGTGTGGTAGTCGGACAGGTTGCGGTCCAGGACCAGCCGGCCGACCTCGATGAGCGGGTAGTCGCTGTGCGGCCACACCTTGGTCAGGTCGAACGGGTTGAACCGGTAGGTCTTCGCGTCCTCGAACGGCATGATCTGCATCTTGAGCGTCCAGCTCGGGTAGTCCCCGCGCTCGATCGCCTCGTACAGGTCGCGCTGGTGGTAGTCAGTGTCCGCCGAGGCCATCTGGTCGGCCTCGTCCTGGGTGAAGAACTCGATGCCCTGGTCGGTCTTGAAGTGGTACTTGACCCAGAACTTCTCGCCGGCGGCGTTGATCCACAGGTAGGTGTGGGAACCGTAGCCGTTCATGTGCCGCCAGGTCCGCGGGATCCCCCGGTCACCCATCAGCCAGGTGACCTGGTGGGCCGACTCGGGGGAGAGGGTCCAGAAGTCCCACTGCATGTCGTGGTCGCGCAGGTTGTTGTCGGCGCGGCGCTTCTGCGAGCGGATGAAGTGCTGGAACTTCATCGGATCGCGAACGAAGAACACCGGGGTGTTGTTGCCGACCATGTCGTAGTTGCCTTCGGACGTGTAGAACTTCAGCGCGAAGCCGCGCGGGTCACGCCAGGTGTCCGGGCTGCCCCGCTCGCCCGCGACCGTGGAGAACCGGATCAGCGTGCCGGTCCGCGTGCCGGGCTGGAACACCGCCGCCTTGGTGTAGGCGCTGACGTCGTTCGTCACCTCGAAGTGGCCGAAAGCGCCGCCGCCCTTGGCGTGCGGCTGGCGCTCCGGGATCCGCTCGCGGTTGAAGTTGGCCATCTGCTCGATCAGGTAGTGGTCCTGCAGCAGGACGGGACCATCCGGGCCGACGGTCAGCGAATGCTCGTCGCTTTCGACCGGGATGCCGGCATCGGTGGTCGTCGCCGGGTGCTGGTTCTCTGTCACCGCTCTGCCCCCTCGTCGTCGCGCTGCTCTCTGTCGCTGCGGGCTTCAGCTCCCCATAACCCAATCCACGCTGCCATCACGTCTGGAGTCAGTCAAACTTTGGCAACACTCCAGTTCGGCTGTCGGCGATGAGCGGCGCGGCCGCCGCTCGTCTACCGGGCGACAGTGACCGCCTGATAGGGGAATCACCGATGACAGCGCAGCCTGCGAGCGTCACGTTCGACACCACCGTCACCGCCACCGGCAACAACACCGGCATCGTGGTGCCGGCCGAGGTCATCGGCAGCCTCGGGGCCGGGAAGCGGCCGCCCGTGCTGGTCAGCGTCAACGGCTACGAGTACCGCAACACCGTCGGCGTGATGGGCGGAGAGCACATGATCAGCATCAGCGCCGCCATCCGCAAGGCCACCGGCCTGGCGGGCGGGGACCCGATCCAGGTGACGCTGACCCTGGCGGACACCCCGCAGGAGGTGAACGTCCCGGACGACTTCGCCGCCGCGCTCGCCGCGGATGAGCGGGCGGGGGCGTTCTTCGCCGCGCTGTCCAACAGCATGCAGCGCTACCACGTTGGCAACATCACCGCCGCCAAGAGCGCTGACACCCGGCAGCGGCGTATCAACAAGGCCATCGCCCTCTTCCGCGACGGCAAGCAGCGGTGACCGCCCAAGGGACAGAGTGCGCCGGTTTCCTCGGCGGCGCCGCCGCTGCCGCGCACCTTCTCGCCGAGCCGGCGGTCGCCGGCTCGTGGGACCAGCCGAGCGCGCTGCCCGAGTTTCCGGTCAGCGGGCTGGCCGGGCACCTGGCGCGGCAGGTCCTCATGGTCCCGGTGCTGCTGGCGGGCGGCGCACCGGCCGGGGAACCCGTCTCCGTGCTGGAGCACTACGCGCGCGTTCCGTGGGCGGGCGCCGGGCTCGACCATGAGGTGAATGCCGCCGTCCGCCGCAGCGGCCAGGAGGCGGCGGCCTGCGGCCCGGCGGAGCTCGCCAGCCGCACCGGGGAAGCGGTCACGCAGCTTCGCCGCAGCCTGCCGGCCGAGCCCGCTGACCGGCTGCTTCCCGTACCGGGCGGGACCTGGCTGCTGGCCCTGCCCGGCTTCCTGCTGACCCGGCTGGTGGAGATCGTGGTGCACGCCGACGACCTGGCCGTCAGCGCGGGCATCCTGGGGCCGCCCATGCCCCCGGAAGCCACCGACGCGGTGCTGGTGCTGCTGACCCGGCTGGCCGCGCGCCGGCACGGCCCGGCTGCGGTCCTGCGGGCCCTGTGCCGGGCCGAGCGCGCGCCCGCCACCATCGCCGCCTTCTGAGCCGGGCCAGGTCACCTCAGTATCGGCGCATCACCACCCGGCACATCATCACTGGCCGGGCGGCCGGTGCTTCTTCGGCAGCTTGCTGACCACGGCCTGGTAGGAGGCGTCGACGGCTTCCAGGAGCTCATCGTCGGGAATCGCCCCGCCGATGCGCAGGCTGTTCCAGCCCGAGCGGCCGATGTAGGGCATCACCGAGGCGTCATCCGGGTACCGCGCCAGCCATTCGTCGGCCACGTCCCGGCCCGGCCCGCACTTGAGGCCGACCGCGCCGGACGGGCCGCCGCCCAGGAAAGCGAAGATCTTCGGGCCGACCTTCGCCACCACGTCGCCCTCCCACGGCTCGTCCTGCCACGCGCCGGGCTTGCCCAGGCAGTACGCGAGCAGTTCCTGCCAGGTCATCGCCGCCCCCTTCGTGTCCGCCCATGATTATCCGGTCATGACCAGGCTGAATTGAATTCGCGGGTCATTTGCCTCTGCTGGCCCGTGCTGGCGAATTGCCGGGCGGAGCAGTGACCATCAGATCCGCGGTCCTGACCTGGGCCGGGTGATATTGTCCGGCAGTGAAGGCGGCCGCCCGCCGTCCCGGTGAATGGAGGGCCGCATCGCCGGCAGTGCCCAGGCGGAGCAGGGTGCCCTGGAGATCATCCGGGCCGGCACCAGCCTGGGCCGTGTCCCGCTGGTGCCCGAGGTGCGGCTGCATCTGGCCACCGAGCCCATCGGCCTGTGGCAGCAGCTGGAACTGGCGGCTGGCCGCACCGGCATGGACCCGCCGTTCTGGGGGTTCGCCTGGGCGGGCGGGCAGGCGCTGGCCCGTTACGTGCTCGATCACCCGGAGACGGTCGCAGGCCGTCAGGTGATCGACGTGGCTTCGGGCTGCGGGCTGGCGGCGATCGCGGCGGCCATGGCCGGGGCGGCCGCGGTGACCGCCTATGACATCGACCCGCTGGCCGCCGCCGCGGTCACCCTCAACTCCGCCGCCAATGCCGTCACCGTGCACGCCGCCTGCGACGACATCCTGGACCAGGGCAGCCTCCCGGCCCCCGGCACCGGCGTGGTGCTGATCGCCGACGCCTTCTACCAGCGCGAGCTGGCCGCCAGGATGATCCGCTTCGCGCAGCGGAGCCAGGCCCGCGGGGCGGCTGTCCTCGTCGGCGACTTCGGCAGGGCCTACCTGCCGCGTGACCGCCTGCGGCCGCTGGCCACCTACGACGTCCCCGGCCTGGGCGAGCTGGAGAGCAGCGACGTCAAGCGCACCACCGTCTGGGGACTGGCCGGCCCGGGCTGATGCCCGGCCCGGCCAGGGTCACAGCGGGGAGCCCGCCCGGTGCCGCCGCAGACCGGCGGTGACCGGCGTCAGCCGGCCATGGCCGCGGTGAGGCGGTCCCGTTCGGCGCCGGTGAAGGGGACCGGTTTGCGGGCGCCGGGGTCCCAGCGGACCGTGACGACGCGGGCAGCAGCCGCCAGCTGGCCCTCGGCGGTGAGGATCGTCTCGCGGGTCGTGAGGCTGGTCGTGCCGAGCCGCTCCGGCTCGATCCGCACGGCCACCCACGGGTCGGTGTGGCGGACCTCCGCCCGCAGGTCGATTTCGATCCGGGCGACCACGTAGAGCGGCTCGCTGCCCAGCGCCGTCTCGAAGAACGCGTCCCTGCCCTCCTCCAGGTAGGTCAGGAACACCGCGTGGTTGACGTGGCCGAGGGCGTCCGAATCACGCCAGCGGACCTGGACCCGGTGCTCGAACACGGTGCTCATGGTGCTGCCTTCGGGCTGGTGACGGCGGGCTGGACGGCGGTGCCGGCGGGCTCAGCCGCGGCTGCGGTTCGTTCCCCATCGGTTCCAGTGCACGACCTCCTGCACGGGCCGGCGCTGCGGCTGCTTCCAGCGGCCGCGTTCCGGGTAGCCGAGCGGGAGCAGGCCCATGGTCAGCGCGTCGTCCGGCAGGCCGAGCAGTTCCCGCACCTCGTCTTCGTGCCCGGCGTACAGGGTCGTCAGCGTGGTCCCCAGGCCGAAGGCACGGGCGGCCAGGATCAGCTGCTGCACCGCCCCGTAGATGGAACTGCCCAGCCGGGGGCTGGTGACACCGGCCGCGTTCCGCAGCACCGGGAAGATCCACACCGGCGCTTCGGCGATGTGCTGCGCCAGGTGCTCGGCGGCCAGGTAGGTGGGCCGGCTCAGCCCGTCCTGGCCGGCCGGCGCCGCCAGGATCTGGTCCCGCCGGTGCCCGTAGGCCCGCTCCCAGCCCTCCCGGTACCACCGCGCCACCCGCTGCTTGATCGCGTCGTCGGTGACGACGACCCACCCCCAGCCCTGCACGTTGCCGCCGGACGGGCCGCGGATGGCCGCGTCGAGGATGGCCCAGACCACCTCCTCGGGGACCGGCTCGGACGACAGGTAGCGGCGGGCCGGGGTGGAGTGCAGCGCGTCGAGGACGGGCAGGGGCTCGGCTTCGGGTGCGGGCACGGCGGATCGCCTTTCATGGTGATGAACGGGCTGGCGCCCAGTGTGACAGGCGGCCCAGTGTGACAGGCGGCCCAGTGTGACAGGCGGCCCGGAGGTGCAGGCGGCTGAGCGGCGCGCCCGGGTCAGCCGGTGGTCTGGCAGAGCCGCTCGGTGAGGACGTGCACCTTCTCGGTGAGCTCGTGGATCTGCTGCGTGAGGTCGGTGTTCGTCTGCAGCAGGTGGTCGATCTTCTGGGTCTCCTCGTAGTGGTGCTGGGCGAGCGCCTCGTCGCGGGACGCCGCCCGGTTCTGGCTCATCATGATGATCGGCGCCTGGAGGCCCGCCAGCGCGGACAGCAGCAGGTTCAGCGCGATGAACGGGTACGGGTCGAACGCGCCCGCGCCGATGAGGCCCCCGAGAAACAGGGTGTTCAGCACCATCCAGCCCAGGATGATGCCGAGGAAGATGAAGATGAACGGCCACGACCCGCCGAAGTTGGCGATGTTGTCGGCCACCCGCTCGCCAAGGGTCCGGCTGTCGTGCGCCTGCTGCAGGGCCGGGTGCGCGTGATCGTGCGCGTGCCGCCAGGGGAACCACGAGCTGTGGGTCTTCACTGCCGTTGCCTGCGAAGCGTTCATGACGGGTTCAGCCTTCTTTCCTGCGGGGTGCTGGTGCCACCGCAGGCGTTCGCGCGGGCGGATCCGGCGCGCCCGACCGGGCGGACATCTCTTTTGTCCCGCATTATGCGGGTCAGCCCGGGATGCCCACAGGGGATTCCGCGGCGGGTCAGGCGCCTTTACCGGAGTGAGATCATTTCCGGTGCGCGGGCCGGCGGCCCGCGAAACGTAGGGTTTTCCCCGATTCGGCGGCCCGGCCCCCGCGCCTAGCGTCTGCGAGGGGCCCGGCCGCGGCCCGCGCCGCGAGCGAGCGGGGCGGCTTGCCGGCAGGCCGGCCCGCAGCACCCACCACATCCCGCACCGCGGCGGGGGACCGGCGGCCCGGGCACACAGCGGCTCCGGTGACGGCGGCCAGGCGCTGAGCGCGGTGCCGAGAGGAGCGATCATGAACGGCAGGAACCGGACCGCTGACCCTCGCTGGCTCGCCCTGGGGGTGGCGGCCGCCAGCGCGCTCGCGGTGGCCCTCACCGGCTGCGGCGGCAGCAGCGTCACGGGTACCGCATCATCGTCCGCCCCGGCTGCGCCAGCCACGGCCGCGGCCGCGAGCAGCGCCCCGGCCGCCAGCGCGGCTTCCGGCGGCGGATCAGCGGGCGGCGCCCTCGATCCCTGCCAGGTGATCACCGTCGCCGAGGCATCACAGCTGGTGGGCCAGACCCTCAAGCAGGCATCGAACAGCATGCTGACCTGTGTGTACACCGCGGGCGGCTCGCTGGTGACGGTCACTGTCCGGCGGATGCCGGGGTCGTCGCTGTCCCTGGCGCAGGAGTATTACGACAAGGCAGTGAACCAGTTCGGCTCCGAGCCGGGTGTGGTGCTCACCCATCCCGGGGTCGGGGACAGGTCGCTGGGCGGCTCGCTCAATCAGGGTGGCCTCAGCATGAGCGTGCTCGCCTTCCTCAAGGGCGCCGTGTACGTGGGCATCGTGGCGAAGCCCGGACCTGGCGCCGCCGCCATGAAGTCGATCGCGATGACGGCGCTCGGGCGGGTGTGACCCGCCGCGGCTGCGGCGGCCCGATTCGCCAGCGGCGGCGGCCTCCGGTGACTACAGTGTGTGCTCGATCATTCACTGAATGTGCTGGATCAGTGCTGAGAGAGGAGCGATCATGCACGGCAGGACCCGGACCGGTCACACCCGCTGGCCCGCGCTGGGGGTGGCCGCTGGCAGCGCGCTGGCGGTGGCTCTCACCGGGTGCAGCGGCGCGAGCAGCGTCGCCAGCACCGGTTCGCCGGCGCGGGGTGCGTCCGCGGCCGCCGGCGCGCAGGGCGGCAACTCCGACCCGTGCCAGGCGGTCACCGCGGCGCAAGCCTCGCATCTGGTGGGCAAGACCCTCAAGAAGGTCTCGGACGCCAAGTGGACCTGCACCTACACCGCCCGCGGCGCGCTGGTGGCGGTGACGGTCCGGCGGCTGCCTGATCCGGGGCGGTCCCAGGCCTACTTCCAGCGGGCGGTGAGCGAGTTCAGCAACGCGCAGGGCGTGGTCATCAGCCACCCCGGCATCGGCGACAAGTCGCTGGGCGGCTCGATCAGCCTGGGCGGTTACAAGATGAGCGTGATCGTCTTTCTCAAGGGCGCCACCTACGTGGCGATCCAGGTCAACCCCAATCCGGGCACGGCCGCGATGAAGTCGCTGGCGGCGGCCGCGCTCAAGCGGGTGTGAGCCGCCCGCCGTGGGCGGCGGGCGGCCGGGGCTGACGCGGTCACGGCCGGCAGTGGGGGGATGATGCGCCCGGATCCGTTCGGGTTTGGGCGGAGAGGAGCTTCAATGAGTCAATCGTTCTTCCCACCCGGCCCGCCTGGCGCGCACAATGGTCCGGTGAACGGTGGGCAGGCAGGCGTGGTGTGCCCGATGTGTGGCAGCGCCGCGGCCGTGCATTCGATCCAGGAACTGGCCGACATGGCCAGGATGGCGCTGGCTGAGCAGGGATACCCGGCGCAGCCGCAACAGGGCTGGGCCGGGCAGCCGCAGCCGGGTGCGCCGCAGCAGCCGGGCTGGGCCGCTCAGCCGCAGGCGGGCCCGGTGCCCGGTTACGCGGGGCAGCCGCGGTCCGGGCCGCTGCCGGGGAACCGGCCGGGTGGCGGGCCGACCCTCTCCAGCGGCTACACCAGGGACCCCCTCGACCAGCTCGGGGAGGACGTCGCGGGGATGGCCATGGGCGCGGTGGCGGGATTTCTCGGCCGGGCGATCAGCCGCCGGGTGCAGAACGCCACCGGGCAGGGCCTGTCCGACCTCGTCGCCAAGAACGTCGCGAGGAAGCAGGAGCAGCTGCGCACCGCGATGGTGATCGCGGAGCGGCATCCCGACCTGTGCGCCTGCTGGAACGACCAGGTGATCTTCGTCGCTGGTGGGCGCCGCACCCTGCCGGTGCCGGACCTCAACACCATCACCGCCGAACAGGCCGACGCGCTCGCTGCGCAGCTGCGCGGCTGAGTTCAGCCCGCCGGCGGGAGCACCTGGCGTGCGCCTGGCGCCAGCGTGCTGCCGGGCCATTCGCTGCGCAGGTCGTGCTCCTGGAAGGGCACGTCAAGGCCGCGCCGGCGCAGTGCGCGGCGCAGCTCGCTGATGAACATGCCCTCCCCTGGCCGGGCAGCGGCGGCGATGGCCGCGTTCACGCCGTCCCGGGTCAGGCGGCGCAGCGGGCACCCGGCCACCGGGCCGAGGGTGGCGGCCAGGTCCACGGTGGTGGCCACCCCGCAGCTCGGTGAGGCGCCCACGCCCACGATGCCGGTGACCTCGGTGCCCGCTGCCCGGAAGTCCGCCACCTGCGCGGCGGCGCGGCGGGCCAGCACCCGGTAGCGCAGCCGGGTCCAGCCCAGGAACGCCGGCAGGGCGAGCTCGGCCAGCGGGCGCAGCAGCGGGCGGCCCCAGAAGCGCACTAGGTGCCGCTTGCCCACCCCGCCCCAGGCGGCCTGCTCCGGGCACGGGAGCTGGCAGATGCCTGTCCCCGCCCGCAGGTACGGCTCGGCCACCTCCAGCACGGCCCCCGGCCGGAACGCGCCGCCGGGGTACCGGGTGTTCTCGTTCAGCAGGCAGTGCGACAGGAAGACGACGCGGGCGCTGCGCTCGTCCGCCAGCGCTGACCGCACCCGGCGGGCCCAGGCGGCCCCGGCGGGCCGGCCGGCCGCTGGCGGGCTGCTCTCCGGATCCCCCATGCGGAGCGCACCTCCCCGGCAGGTTCAGCTCCCAGCCTGGCTGCCGCGGCGGGGGGCGGGCCAGGGCCCAAGGTCACCGGCCGGGAAGGCGGGGGGCCGGGCCCGGCTGGCCCGGCCCCGTGGGCGGCGGAGGCGGTCAGCTGGCCTTGCGGCAGCGGCCGAGGATCGCGGCGCGCAGGACCGGCCCGGAGGTGCCGATGGCGGCCAGGATAGGCGGCACCAGCCCGTTGTTCACTCTGAGCAGGCCGAGCGCGATGTGCTCGGTGCCTATCTGGCCGGCCTGCGCTGCCGCGGCCTCGCGGACCGTGCACTCCAGGGTCTTCTTGGCGCCGGGGGTGAACGGGATGTGCCCGGTGGGAAGGTTCTCCGCCTGGTAGAGGCCGCCGGGTGCGGGCGGCATCCCGGCCGGGACCAGCCGCCTCGCCCGCCGCCGGCGCCACCGGCTGGGGGAGCGGCGCGCCCCCTGGGCAGCCTGGCTGGCCCGGGTGAGGGCGTCGGGCCCGAACGCCGTCTCGATCCTGGCCCGGACGGCGTCCAGGTCGATGCCGATCGCGGCCAGCGCGCCGGAGTCGAGGTCGGCGAACAGCCCCGCGCCCGCGCCAAGCCCCGCCCGCTGGACCAGTTCCTGCTCCACCCGCTCCGGGGTGACGCCGTGCTCGCGCAGCACCTCGCCCGCGGGCTGCCCGCTGTGGGCGAGCGCCAGCAGCAGGTGCTCGGTGCCGATGTAGCGGTGCCCGAGGCGGCGGGCGTGCTCCTGGGAGTGCACCACGACGGTGCGGGCGTCCGTGCTGAAGCGCTCGAACATCATCGCCTCCCGGTCCGCTGGCTGTGCTTGCGGTGCACGGTCTGCTTGGTGACGCCGAGCCGCTCGGCAATGTCCTGCCAGGACCAGCCCAGCTGCCGCGCGTTCTGGACCTGGATGATCTCGAGCCGTTCGGTGAGCGCCCGCAGGGCGGCCACCGCGCGGAGCCCGACATCGGGATCGTTGCTGGCCGCACCCTCGGCGATCTCGAGCGTGATTTCCATGGCCGTCAGCATATGCTGACGGCTGGGAGTCGTCAACATATGCTGACGGAGCGCGGCCCGGCTTATTCGAGCGTTTCCACGAAGGCGCGGAGCTGGCGGACGTTGCGGCACTCGATGACGGCGTCGCAGGCCGGGACGTAGCGGCCGATCACCGAGTCGCCGGTGTCCCAGGCGGAGACCGGCTCGGGGTTGAGCCAGTACAGGTGCCCGGCGCGCTGCCGCATCGCCGCGAGCACGTCCTCCCTGGGCGCGTGGTAGTTGGTCCGGGCGTCGCCCAGCACCAGCACGGTGCTGCGGTGCTTGAGCTGGCCGCCCCAGCCCTCCCAGAAGGCGGTGAGGGCGTGCCCGTAGTCCGAGCGGCCGTCCAGCCAGACGCCATGCCCGCCCGCGTTGATCTGGCGGGCCGCCTCCACGATGGTGGGCGCCTTGGCCAGGATGCCGGTGACCTCGTCGACGCCGTCCACGAACACGAAGCTCCGCACCGAGGCGAACTCCTGCCGCAGCGCCGACACCAGGTGCAGCGTGAACGTGGCGAACGTGGCGACCGAGCCGGAGATGTCGGCGAGCACGACCAGTTCCGGCTTGGCGGGGCGGGGCTTGCGGAACACCGGCACCGCGGGCACCCCGCCGTAGGACATGGACTCCCGGACGGTGCGGCGGAAGTCGAGCTGGCCGCGGCGGTGGTGGCGGCGGTTGCGGGCGAGCCGGCTGGCCAGCTTGCGGGCCAGCGGCCCCAGCACGGCGCGCAGCGCCACGATCTCCTGCCGGGAGGCGGTCAGGAAGTTGATGTCCTCGGGCAGGGGGGTGCGCAGCGTGCGGGCGACCGCGTCGGCCCCGCGGTCGGCCACCAGCCGCTGCCGGATCTGCGCCTGCACGTCCTGCCGGAACTGCTCCACCAGCGCCTGCGCGCGGTCGGCCGCCAGGCGGCGGATGAGGCCGCCGCTGCCCGCTCCCTGGGCGCCGCCCCCCTCGCCGTCCCCGGCCACCAGCGCGGTGACCAGTCCCTCCGGGTCCACCGCCTGCATCGTCCACATCAGGTAGTAGGTGCCGGCGACCGGCCGTCCCGGCATGATGCGGGCGTGCCGGTCCACCATGATCCCGGCGATGACGCGGGACAGGTAGCGGTCGTCGTCGCGCAGCGCCCGGAGCAGCAGCGTCCGCAGCGCGGCGTCGTCGAGGCTGCGCAGGCCGCCGCCGCCTCTCCCGCCCGCGCCGTCGCCCCCGCTGCCCTCCCCGTCACCGTCGCCCTCGCCCGCCCCGGAACCTTCCGTCTCCGGCCCGCCGCCAGTGCCGCCGGCGTCACCGTCCCCCGGGTCAGCGCCGGGCAGCTGTCCGGCCTGCGGTGCGAAGTACAGGTCGAAGACGGTGTCGAACGCGCCCAGGTGCAGCGAGTCCTTCACCAGGCAGGCGCGCAGCGACGCCTTCACTTCCTCCCGCTGGCCGAGGTCGGCGTGGCGCAGCGCGGCGGCCGCGTCGATGCTCTCGCTCACCCGGATCGGCAGCCCGACCTTGCGGAGCTCGGCGATCAGCCCTTCCACTGCTCCCAGCACCGCGCCTGCTCCTTCTCCGGCCAGGACCGGCCGCACCCTGCCTGGCAGCTGGGCCTGGCAGCTGGGCCTGGCAGCTGGCCGGCCGCGCGGCCAGCCTCCGCACGAGGGTAACGCCCCGGGCGGGCTGCAGGGTGTGCCGGGCCGGGCCGTGCCGCTGCGCCGCCCGCCGCGGTCAGACGCGGCGCAGCACCGCGACGACCTTGCCGCGGATGACCGCGTCGTCGCCCAGGATGGGGGCGTAGGCCGGATTGTGCGGCATCAGCCAGACGTGGCCGTCGACCCGCTTGTAGGTCTTGACCGTCCCCTCGACCTCGACACCGTCGAACTCCGCGGCCACGATGTCGCCGTTCTGCGCCTCCGGCTGCTCCCGGACCACCACCAGGTCGCCGTCGGCGATCGCCGCGTTGATCATCGAGTCGCCGGAGACCTTGAGCATGAAGAGGCTGCCCTCGCCGACCAGCTGCCGGGGGAGGGGGAAGGACTCGTCGGCCACGTCCTGCCCGGGCAGGATCGGGATGCCCGCCGCGATCCGGCCGACCAGCGGCACGAACACGGCGCCCTCGGGGCAGGCGAACACCGGCAGCGCGGCGGTTTCGCCGTCCTCGCCGTCCGCTGCCGCCGGCCCGGGCGGGCGCACCACGGTCCGCGGCCGGCCCGCGCCCCGGCTCAGGTACCCCTTGCGCTGGAGCGTTGCCAGGTGATGGGAGACGCTGGACGGGCTGGCGAGCCCGGCCTCCTTGCCGATCTCGCGCAGGGTGGGCGAGAAGCCGCGGCGCTGGGTGAGGTCGTCGACGATCTGCAGCACGTTGTACTGCACCGGTGTGAGCTCTGGGTCCGGGCTGGCGGGCAACTCGGCGCTTCTCATCATCGGCCTCCGCCTCGGTGGTGGGTCGCGGAGCCGACGCTAACAGGATCCCCGGCTGAGATCAAACATGTGTTCTAGTAACAACGTGCCATTCGAACTCGTATTCCACTGCGGGCGCGCCGGTCCCTGCCGTGCCGGTCAGGGGGCACGGCCGGAGAGGACGTAGAACAGGGCGCCGAACGGGCCGGTCAGCAGGATGAGCGCCGCCCACCCCCAGCGCGGCAGGTAGCGCAACTCCCGGGCCCGCGCCACGTCGGCCAGGCAGATCAGGTCGATGACCAGGACCACCGCCAGGGTGGCCAGGGGTGCGAGTGAGCTCATGGCTTTCCCGGATGATCTCAGGAACGCGAACATTAACATTATCAATAATAATAAGCTATGCTGATGACGTGACAACGGCCGACCTCCTGCTGCATCCCGTCCGGCTGCGGATCGTGGAGGCGTTCCTGGGCGACCGGGCGCTGACCACCAGCGAGCTCAGCAGCGAGCTGGCGGACATCCCGCAGGCCAGCCTGTACCGGCACGTGGCCCGGCTGGTCGACGCAGGGGTGCTCGCGGTGGTGGCGGAGCGGCGGGTGCGCGGCGCGGTGGAGCGCACCTACGTGCTCCGGCTCAGCGCGGCGGCGATCGGCCCTGACGAGTTCGCCGCGATGAGCGCCGACGAGCACCGGCAGGCGTTCATGGCCTACGTCGCCGGGCTGCTCGGCGACTTCGACCGCTACCTCGCCCGCGGCGGCATCGACCCGGTCCGCGACGGGGTGCGCTACACCATGGCCGCGCTGTGGCTCGACGAAGCCGAGTTCACCGAGCTGATGCACGACCTCGTGCGGGTCCTCCAGCCGAGGCTCGCGAACCCGCCCGCCCCCGGCCGCAAGCGGCGCATCCTCGGCACCGTCCTGCTGCCGGGCGGCGGGCCGTCAGGAACGCCCCCGCCAGCGGACGGCGGGACGGCAGGCACGTGAGGGAGCAGCCATGACAAGTTCACCGGCGCAGACCGCGCTGCAGGCGCTGGAGCTGGCGCAGGCCGGGAAGTTCGCGGAGCTCACGGAGCGGTTCGCGCCGCAGCTGCGCGCGCTGGTGTCCCCGGAGTCGTTCCGGGACGCCTGGGACGCCGAGGTCGGCAGCCGCGGCCCGGTCACCGCCGTCGGCGCCCCGGTGAGCGAGCCGGGCGGCCCGGGGGTGACGGTGGTGCGAATCCCGCTGTCCTGCGAGCGCGGGGACATGGCGGTGGTCGTGTCGGTCGCAGACCAGGGCTGGCTGGTGGGCGTCCAGCTGCTGCCAGCGGCTGCTGCCGGGCCCACCGGGCCGTGGCAGCCGCCGGCCTACGCGGACCCCGCGGCCTTCAGCGAGCAGGAGGTCACGGTGGGCACCGGGCCGCTCGCGGTGCCGGGCACGCTGAGCCTGCCGCACGGGCCCGGCCCGCGGCCCGGCCTGGTCCTGCTCCCCGGCTCCGGCCCCAATGACCGCGACGAGACCATCGGGCGCAACAAGCCGCTCAAGGACCTCGCCTGGGGGCTGGCCACCAGCGGGGTGGCGGTCCTGCGGTTCGACAAGGTGACCCGCGCGCACCCGCGCGAGGTGGTGGCCGACCGCGGCTTCACCGTCAGCGACGAGTACGTGCCCGCCGCCGTCGCGGGCATCCGCCTGCTCCAGCAGCAGCCAGGCGTCGATCCGGCCCGGGTCTTCGTGGCCGGGCACAGCCTGGGCGGCTCGGTGGCGCCGCGGGTGGCCGAAGCCGAGCCGTCCGTGGCCGGCCTGGTCATCATGGCGGGCGGGGCGGAGCCGCTGCACTGGGCCGCCGTCCGCCAGCTCCGCTACCTGGCCTCACTCGGCCCGGGCAGGGCCGCCGCGTCGGAAGCGGGCATCGAGGCGATGACCAGGCAGGCGGAGCTGATCGACAGCCCGGGCCTGACCCCGGACACCCCGGCGGCGGACCTGCCGTTCGGCATTCCCGCCCCGTACTGGCTGGACCTGCGCGGCTACGACCCGCCCGCGGCGGCGGCAGCGGCCGGCAAGCGCATCTTCATCGCCCAGGGCGGCCGTGACTACCAGGCGACCGTGGCCGGCGATCTGGCCCGCTGGCAGGCGGCCCTGGCAGGCCGGCCGGGCGTGACGATCAGGGTCTACGACGCCGACAACCACCTGTTCTTCCCCGGCGAGGGCGCGTCCTCGCCGGCGGAGTACGACCCGCCCCAGCACATGGACCCGGCGGTCGTCGCGGACATCGCCGGCTGGCTGCTGGCCGCCTGACGCCGCCCGCCCGGCGGCCCGGCAGGCCGCCCGGTGCGGGTCAGCCGCCGCCGGCCAGCTCCTTGACCGCCACCGCGATGTCGTGGTCGTCCTTGAGCAGCACGTTCATGGTGGCGGCCAGCACCTCGTCGCCGACCTCCGCCGCGCCGAGCACCAGCAGCGTGCGGGCCCAGTCGAGCGTTTCCGACACCGACGGCCGCTTCTTGAGGTCCAGCGCCCGCAGCGACTGCATCACCTGCGCCACCTGGCCCGCCAGGTGCTCGGAGATCCCCGGCACCCGCCGCAGCACGATCTCCCGCTCCCGCTCGGGGGACGGGTAGCCGATGTGCAGGTACAGGCAGCGGCGCTTGAGCGCCTCGGACAGATCGCGGCTGTTGTTGGAGGTCAGGAAGACCCGCGGCACCTGGGTGGCGGTGACGGTGCCGAGCTCGGGGATGGACACCTGGTAATCCGACAGCACCTCCAGCAGCAGCGCCTCGGTCTCCACCTCCAGCCGGTCCACCTCGTCGATCAGCAGCACCACCGGCTCGTCCGCCCGGATCGCCGCCAGCAGCGGCCGCTCCAGCAGGAACGACTCGCTGAACAGGTCGTCGTGCAGCCGCCCCCACTCATCCCTGCTGCTGCCATCGGGGCCCTCGCCGTCGGCGCCGTGTGCCGCCTGCAGCCGCAGCAGCTGCTTGCGGTAGTTCCACTCGTACAGGGCCTTGGCCTCGTCCAGGCCCTCGTAGCACTGCAGCCGGATCAGCCGCGCCCCCGCGGCCTGGGCGACGCTCTTGGCCAGCTCCGTCTTGCCGGTGCCGGCCGGGCCCTCGACCAGCACCGGCTTGCCGAGCCGGCCGGCCAGGAACACCGTGCTGGCGATCGCCGTGTCAGGCAGGTACCCGCTGGCGCTCAGCGCGTCCGCCACAGCGGCCGCGGACGGGAAGCCGCCGTCCGCGGCCATGGTCACGCCCGCCTCGCCGCCGCCCGTGCTGGGGTTGTCCACCTGGCCGTCTCCTCATGTCCAAAGATGTCTACCCTACGGTAACGTCACCGGGGTGATCTGCGGAGATCACGTGCTGCTGGACGGAGCCGGAAACGATGGCAGACGTTGTCCTGGTACACGGAGCGTGGGGCGGCTCGTACGGCTTCCGCAAGGTCCGCGGGCCGCTGCGGGCCGCTGGGCACGAGGTGTTCACGCCGAGCCTGACCGGCATCGGGGAGCGGGTCCACCTGTCCAGCCCGCAGGTGTGCCTGACCACCCACGTCACCGACGTGGTCAACACCGTCCTGTACGAGGATCTCAGCGGCATCGTGCTGCTCGGGTTCTCCTACGGCGGCATGGTGATCACCGGGGCGCTGGCGCACATCGCCGGCCGGGTCAGCCACCTCGTCTACCTGGACGCGTTCCTGCCCCGCGACGGCGACTGCCTCAACGACCTGGCCGGGAACAGCCCGGCCCGGCCGGTGATCGAGCTGGGCGGCCAGTGGCTGGTGCCGCCGATCGCGCGGGAGTTCGACGACCCGGCCGAGGCGGCGTGGGCGGGCCCGCGGCGCACCGCGCACCCGGCCGGCTGCTTCAGCGAGCCGGTGCGGCTGCCGCGCCCGCTGGAGGAGTACCCGTTCACCCGCACCTACATCAAGGCGACCGGCGAGCCGCGCCCGGAGCCGGGCGGGCCGTTCTGGGATGCCGCCGACCGGGTCAGGAACTCGCCGGCCTGGCGCTACCGGGAGATCGGCACCAACCACATGATCCCCAGCAACCGCCCGGACGAGCTGGCCGCCCTGCTGCTCGAGCTGGCCTGATCCGCGGGGCAGACCCCCGGGCCCCTACTCCGGCTGGTGGCAGACGGCTTCCACGTTGTTGCCGTCCGGGTCGCGCACGAACGCGCCGTAGTAGTCCGGGTGGTACTCCGGCCACAGCCGCGGCTCATGCAGCACCTCCGCGCCGGCGGCGACCGCGGCGCCGAAGAACTCCCGCACGGCCGCCCGGCTGGCCGCGGAGAACGCGAGGTGGGACTCCCGGAAGCCCTCGCCGGTGGTCTGGCGGCCGAGCCAGAAGTCCGGCATGGGGGGCACCCCCTACCCGATGACCTCACCGAAGTCGATGATCCGCTGCCCGCCCAGCGGGGCGAGCACGGCGTCATAGAAGGCCGCGCTCGCGGCCAGGTCAGCGCACTGAATGGCAACGTGGTCGAGCATGCTCCCTATCCTGCCCGCCGCGATCCCGTGACCGCCGGGCGGCCGGCGGGCGCGGCGGGAGCGGGCGGCGGGCGGTCAGGGCCCCGTGTCAGCAGGGCCCGGGGGAAGCGCGGTCTGGGCGCGGCTGCGCAGGTCGGCGTGGACCTCCAGGCCGAGCCGGCGGGTCTCCCGGCGGTTGAGCAGCGCCCCGGCCGCGGCGCCGCTGAGCAGCGGCCCCAGTGAGAACACCGACCGCCCGGCGCGGGCGGCGAGCCGCCGGCGCAGCAGCCGCGCCACCGGCGAACCGGCGGCGAGCAGGATGCCGCCGGGCACCAAGGCCACGCCGCGGCGGTGCGCCCACGCCGCCAGGTAGGCGCTCATCCGGTCCACCGCGCTGCCGGTGGCGCCCATCGCGTATACCTCGTGCAGCTCGGCCACCAGCTTGAGCTCGATGCCCACCAGGGCCAGCGTCTCGGTCGCCACCTCGACCGGGAAGGCGGGCAGCACCGGCAGCGCCGCCCACGCGCCGACCGCCCCGCCGACCGCCGCGGACGCGCGGGACGCGCCTTCGATCAGCGCCTCGGCGATCTCCTCGGCCGACTTCCCGGGGAAGTGCGCGTGCAAGGTGGCGCGGTCCCGCACCTTGACCCGCGGCGCCAGCTCGATCACCTGGGCGGTCAGCCAGTCCGTGCCCGTGCTCAGCCGCCGCCGGGTCGCGCGTACCCGGCGGCCGGTCACCCGGGCACCTGACCGGGCCGCCTCCGTGCCCGCCCGCGCGGCTGCCGCGAACCGCACGGTCAGCCGCTGCCGCTCAAGGGGCTGCTCCGCCTCGGTGACCTCGGTCGCCAGCTCGGCAGCCTGCTCCGCGATGACCTCGTCCGCCGGCGGCGGCAGCCCGCCGGATTCCCCACCCACATCGGCCATGGCTGCAAACTACCCGCCGGTCCGGCAATCACCGGCCATCCGGCGGCCCGTCTGCCGCGCCGCCGGGCCCGGCGGGCGCCGGCCAGGGCAGCACGTCCGGTTGCGCGACAGCAGGGCAGGCAGGCTGGCCAGCTGCCCGTCCAGGGTGAGCCGGCCGTAGCCCATGCCCGTCACCGCGGGCGGCGGGCGAGCTCGCAGGCGAACCGGATCGTCTGCGGGAACCGGCCGGCGGGCTCACACGCGTGCAGGCTGCGCCGCAGGTCCTCCTCGAAGCCGTCCGCCTGGCCGCCCAGCGCGGCGCGGGACAGGATCGAGGTGGCGTACGCGAAGCCGATGAGCTGCCCGGCCGTCCACTCCCACGCGACGGGGAACTCGCGGGCGCCCGCGGGCTCGAACCCGGCCTCCCGGAGGATCATCAGGTCCGGCCGGTCTTCCCGGTCCTGGCGGTAGCCGGGCGGAAGCCGGCTGTGAATGCCGGCCCGGGTCTGCCACCGGTCCATGACAGCCAGCAGCTCCCGCTGCCACGGCGCGCCGCCCTCCCACGGCGACCCGCCCCAGACCAGCGCCAGGTGCCCGCCGGGCCGCAGCCACCGGAACACGCTGGCGGCCACCTGGGCCCGGCGCAGCCGGTGGAAGGCGTTCCCGGCCGTGGCCAGGTCGAGATATTCATCGGGAACGGACAGGTCTTCGGCGGCGCTCACCGTGAACCGGATGTTGCCGATGCCGGCCGCCCGGGCCTTGTCCCGGGCGAAGGCGATCATCCCGGGTTCCTGGTCCACGGCCCAGACCTCGGCGAAGCGGCCGTGCAGGGCGAAGCACAGCTGCCCGGTGCCGCACCCGAGATCGAGGAGCCTGCCCTGGCCGGCCGCTCCCGCCCGCTCCGCGAGGTCATCGATCAGCGTGCCCGGGTACGGGACGCGGAACCGGTCGTAATAACGGGCGGTGCCCCGGTACAGGTCGCGCCGGAACACGGGGCCGTCCACCCCGCCAGTATCGCGGAGCCGGGCGGCCCGTCCGGCTTGCCTGTCAGCTCTTGTGCTGCACGGTGTAGCGCACGGTCTGCACCTGGATCAGGCCGTCGCGGAACACGAACGTGTCGATCCCGTCCGTTACCCTGGTCGCCGCCGCGTCCGCCGCCCATTCCAGGAAGAGCACGTCCCCCTCGTAGATCTGGGTCTTCAGCTCCCAGGCCGCGTCCGGCACGTCGGCGAGCAGCGTGGTGAACGCCGCCCGGATGCCGTCCTTGCCGCGCAGGACGCCTGACGGTGAGATGAACACGGCGTCGTCGGCATAGTCGGCGACGATCTCCTCCAGGTCGCCCGCGCCGAGCGCCTGGGCGTGGTGCTGGAAGACTTCCCCGGGCGTACGTGCCATCGCCTGCTCCTTCGCTGCGAGCACCTGTGTGTCCCGCGTCCCCTGTGTGTCCTGCCTTGTGTCCACCGTACGGCTGCAGCGGCCCGGCGGATTAATGTGGCCTTGGGCCCTGTGCACGGCCGCCCGGGTCCATGCCTGAATATGACGGGGGCTGGCGATGAAGAGGCTGCTGCTGCTGCTCGGGGTGAGCCTGCTGGCAGGTGTGCTGCTGCTGGCTCCCGCACAGGCCGGCGCGAGCACGCTGGCGGGATGCCTGGCCCAGCAGCATGTCTGCGTCAGCAGCGCCGGCCGCAGCCTGCTCTCCGCCGCCCAGGAAGCCCAGCTGGAGCGGCAGATCGGCAGCGACGGCATCTACCTGGTCGTCGCCGCGTCCGGCTCCGCGGGCTACAACCGCGCGATGAACCAGATCATCCGGGACCTGAACGGGCATTCCCAGTTCACCGTCGGCTTCCTGGACAGCAGCCGGCAGCACTTCGGGGCCTACAACAAGGGGATGCTGCCCGCGCACGGCGCCGCCAGCATCGCCACCCAGGTGGTGCGGCAGCACCCGACGGACATCTTCGCCGCGCTGACCGCGTTCGTGAGCGACGTCAAGACCGGAGCCGTGCCCGCGGGCAGCGGCACCAGCCCGGGCGGCGGCTCGGGGGCGGGCGCGCTGGTGGGGGTGCTGATCGCCGTGGGCGTCATCGTGCTGCTGGGCCTGCTGGGGTTCTTCCTGGTCGCCCGGCCCATCCGCAGGCGCCGCCAGCAGGAGCTCAAGGACGCGAAGCTGGCGGCCCAGGACGACCTGATCGCGCTCAGCACCGGCATCACCGACCGCGGCGCCGACCTCACCGTTCAGAGCAGCCCGGAAGCGGCGCAGGAGCAGGCCGCCGCCCTGGCCGCCTACGAGCGGGGCACCGCGGCGCTCGACGCGGCCCGGCGGCCCGGCGACATGGGCGCGGTCAGCCGGCTCATCGCCGAAGGCCAGTACCACCTGGCGTGCGCCGAGGCGCTCGCGGCCGGGCAGCCCCGGCCCGACCGGCGGCCGTCGTGCTTCTTCGACCCGCGGCACGGCATGTCGGTCCGGGACGTGTACTGGACGCCGGCCGACGGCGGGCCCGGGCGCGAGGTCCCGGCCTGCTCGGCCTGCGCGCACAAGGTGGACCAGGGCATCGAGCCGGAGATGCGCACGGTGGAGGCGGCCGGCGGCCGGGTCAGGTACATCGACGCCGGCTTCGCCCCGGGCTACTGGGGCGGCTACGGCTTCCTGCCCGGCATGTTCACCGGGTTCTTCCTCGGCGAGCTGCTCACCCCGCACATGGGCTGGGGCGGCGGCTACGGGGACGGCGGCTACGGCCCGGGCGACGGTGACTACGGCGGCGGCGATTTCGGCGGCGGCGATTTCGGTGGCGGCGACTTCGGCGGCGGTGATTTCGGGGGCGGTGATTTTGGGGGCGGTGACTTCGGCGGCGGGGGCGACTTCTCCTAACGGGCCTCGCCACGCCACTCGCGGTCCAGCACCGCGTAGAGCAGGTCGTCGGTCCACTCACCTTTGGCCCAGGTGCTCTCCCGCAGGTGCCCCTCCAGCCGCATGCCGAGCCGTGCCAGCACCGCGGCCGACGCCGTGTTGCGCGGGTCGCAGCGCGCGCTCACCCGGTGCTTGCCGCGTTCAGCGAACAGGTAGCCGGCCAGCAGGCGGGTGGCCTCGGTGGCGTACCCGCGACCCTGGTACTCCGGGGCGATGGTGAACCCGATCTCGCACTGCCGCGGAT
>JBLMWU010000216.1:0-3270 GCA_050257395.1 Gemmatimonadota bacterium
CCCCCCCCCCACGGCCGTCAGTAGGCGACGCCCACGGTCTGCCCGATCGAGTCCGGCTCGGTGACCAGGCCCAGCATGAGGTGGGCGACGTCGGCACGGGAGATGGTCAGGCCCCGCCGGAGGTTGCGGCCGTAGGCGGTCCGGTAGCTGCCGGTCAGCGGCTTGTCCGTCAGCCGGGGCGGCCGGACGATGGTCCAGTCCAGGCCGCTGCCCGCGACGGTGTCCTCCATCAGCGCGAGGTCGGCGTAGTGCTGGCGCAGCACTACCTTGATCATCGGGTTGAGCAGGGTGCGCATGACGATGCCGTCGCCGGGGTCGTGCCGGGGCGGCTTCGGCCGGCTGGGCGAGGCGACGGTCCCGATCGGGGCCGCGCTCACCACGAGGAGCCGCCGCGCGCCCGCGGCCTGCATCGCCGAGACGATCGCCCGGGTGCCGCGGGAGGTGATCCCGCGGTCGGCTGCCGACCGCGGGCCCAGCCCGGACAGCACCGCGTCGGCGCCCGCGACCGCCGATTCGAGCTGGGCCTGGTCCGGGGCTGCCAGGTCGGCCGCCACGGTGCGGACATCCGCGCTCACCTGGCCGGGGCGCCGCACCGCCGCGGTGACGTCGTGCCCGTCCACGAGTGCCTGCTCCAGGAGCTCCCGGCCGATGCCGCCGGTCGCTGCGAAGATCGTGACCTTCATCGTGTCCCTCCCTGACTGGTGACTGGCCCGGCGGTCAGGCCCGGGCCACCTCGGCGGCCGGTGCCGGGGCGCCGGGTGCTTCCTCGGTGACGAAGTCCCGCTCCCGCACCAGCGCCAGCGAGGCGGCGGCCGCGGCGAACGCCACGATGGCGCCGATGAGCAGGATCAGGTTGAGCCCGCTGGTGAACGAGCCCCGGGCCGCGGCGGCGACCAGGCCGCGCAGCGGGCCGGGCGTGGCCGCGATGGCGTGGCCCGCCGCGCCGTTGCTGATGGCGTTGCCGATGGCGGCGGCGTGCCCGGCCAGCGGGGTCCCGGCGAGCTGGCTGACGGTCGCCGACCGGATGTGGCTGGCGAAGATGGTCCCCAGCGCGGCCACCCCGGTGGCGATGCCGACCTGGCGCAGGGTCGAGTTGATGCCGGAGGCCATGCCCGCCCGGGCCGGCTCCACCACGCCGACCGCGGTGGAGACGAGCGGGACGTTGATCAGGCCCGCGCCGACGCCGGCGACGATCATCCCCGGCAGCAGGTGGGTCCAGGACGCCGCGGGGGTCAGGCCGCGCATGAGCAGCAGCCCGGCGCCCGTCGCCGCGAAGCCGGCCCCGATGAGCAGCCGCCGCGGCACATGATTGGTGAGCCGCCCGGCGGCGCCCGCCGTGAGGAAGATCGCCCCGGTCAGCGGCAGGAACCGGACGCCAGCGGCCACCGGGGACAGGCCGAGGACGTCCTGCACGTAAATGATCAGGTAGGTCAGCAGCGCGAACAGCGACGCGGAGATCGCCCAGGCGGCCACCAGCCCGCCGTTGAACGTGGGCACCCGCAGCAGCCGCAGGTCCAGCATGGGGTTGCGCCGCAGGCGCTCGATCACGGCGAAGGACACCAGCAGCACGGCGCTGGCCGCGAGGCTGGCCACCACGGTGGCCGATCCCCAGCCGTCGGCGGTGCTGCGGATCAGCCCGAGCACCAGGGCGGCCAGGCCGAGGCTGAAGGTGGCGAAGCCGGCCAGGTCGGGCCTGCCCGCCGCGGGGTCGCGGGACTCGCTCACCCGGGTCAGCGTGACCAGCAGCGCCAGCACGCCGATGGGCAGGTTGACGAAGAAGATCCACCGCCAGGACAGCCCGCTGGTGATCGCGCCGCCGAGCACCGGCCCGACCGCCACCGCGACGCCGGTCACCGCGCCGAACACGGCGAAGGCCGTGGCCCGGTCGCGGCCGCGGAACGCGTCCGCGAGCAGGGCCAGCGAGGTGGCGAACATGACGGCGCCGCCCACGCCCTGCCCGGCGCGGGCCAGGATGAGGAACAGCGGGCCGGTCGCCACCCCGCAGGCCAGCGACCCGGCCGTGAAGATCACCAGGCCGATGGCGAACAGCAGGCGGCGGCCGTACCGGTCGGCCAGCGACCCCGCGGTGAGCAGGAAGGCCGCCAGCGTCAGCGCGTAGGCGCTGATCACCCACTGCAGGTCGGTGAGGGACGCCGACATGCGCTGCTGGATGTCCGGCAGCGCCACGTTCACGATCGTGATGTCGAGGAGCAGCATGAACACGCCGGTGCAGACGGCGGTGAGGGCCCACCACTTCCGGGGCATCGTGCCTCCAGCTCAATATCTGAGTGTACGGTCAGTATTTCTAATATCTGAGCAGACACTTAGTATTGTTGTCAAGCCGGAAAATGGGGGAGGAGCCGATGACGAGCCGAGGAGGCCGGAGTGCCTGACATCGCCGCTGCTGAACCCGCGAAGCGGGGCAGGGGGCGCCCGTCCGCGGGCGTGCGCGAGGCGATCCTCGCCGCCGCCCTGGAACTCATCAGCGACGAGGGCCTGAGCCGGCTCACCACCCGGGAGGTGGCCCGCCGCGCCGGGGTGTCCGAGGCGAGCGTGTTCTACCACTTCCGGGACAAGGTCGGGCTGGTGCAGGAGGTGGTCCTGGCCGGCCTGGAGCCGCTCAAGGGGCTGGACATCGGCCTGCTGACCGGACGCACCGGCGAGCCGCTGGAGGAGACGCTGCGGGCGATCGCCACCGCGCTGGAACGCTTCCTCGACCGGACGATGCCGGTGGTCGAGGCGGTGCAGGCGGACGCGGCGCTGCGGGCCGAGTTCGCCGCCCGGCTGGCCGAGCGTGACCTGGGACCCCACCGCGGGGTCCGGCTGATCGCCGCGCACCTGGAGGAGATGCGCCAGCTCGGCGCGGTCCGGCCGGACGCGGACACCCAGGCCGCGGCGCTGCTGCTGGCCGGCGGGTGCTTCCTGCGTGCCTGGCAGCGCTACCTGACCGGGCTCGACGGGATGCTGCCGAGCCTGGAGGAGGCGACCAGCGGCCTGGCGCGCCTGCTCAGCCCGCCCCCGCCTGACTGAACGACGCGGACCCGGCACGGGGCCCGCAGCCTGTGGATAACCATCACCAGTGCAGTGACGGCCCCCGGGGCGGGGTCGCAACTGCACTGGCCTTCGTGCGCCCGGTGTTCGCGGCGGGTCGTGCCAACGGCCACCTCCAGGTCAGCCTGACCGCCGGGGAGACGTTCCTTGGCCCGCCGCTGGGCAGCCTGCTGTTCGCGGCGGGGCGGGCCCTGCCGTTCGGCCTCGATGCGGGGTCGT
>JBLMWU010000217.1:0-9289 GCA_050257395.1 Gemmatimonadota bacterium
GCCGGTGCTGGCACCGCCGGCGCGGGCGCCGCCGATGCTGGCGCTGCCGCCCCCGACGCCGGCGCGGGCGCCGCCGATGCTGGCGCTGCCGCCCGCCTGCGCCCGGGCGGCGGGCTGGCTGCGGCCGCCGCCCCGGCCGTCTCGGTGGTCGCGGCGGAGGGCTCCGGCGACGACACCATCGCCAGGCTCGCCGGCCAGCTGCCGGGCCTGCGGCTGGTGGTGACCGCGGACCGGGAACTGCGCCGCCGGTGCGAGGCGGCCGGCGCGGCGGTGACCGGCCCCAGCTGGCTGCTCAGCCAGTTCTGATCCCGGGACGGCCAGCACGGACCCGGGGACCGGCCTGGAACCGTGCGGCGGTGACCCGGGACCAGCCTGGACGCCGGCCCCTGCCAGCACCCTGACGGGCTGGCGGCCCAGCACGGCCGGCGTGAGCCGAGCCCGGCCCGCCTGCTCGCGTGCGCCCAGGAGCTCCAGCGCGAGCTCGTGCGGCCGCACGTCGATCACCGCACCGGCCTGGAACCCGGCGCGTGACCCGAGACCCGGCCCGGGCCCTCAGGTGCGGCTGGCGCCCTGCCGGGCGGGCTGGCGGCCCGGCACGGCCGGCGTGAGCCGGGCCAGCCGGGCCCGCGCGCGGCCGGCCCGCTCGCGCGCCACCGCCCGCAGCACCGGCCGGGCGGCCAGGAACGACCCGGCCACCGCGCTGCCGCCCACCCCGAGGTCGACCGAGATCCGGCCCTGCCGGGCCCAGTACACGTCCTGCAGGTCCAGCAGCAGCGCGAACTCGTCCACGATGAGCGCGAGCCCGGCCCCGTAGCTCACCGCCACCACCGGATGCCGCCGGTGCCGGTCCTCGCCGCGCACCGCGACCGCCCCCACCCCGGCGAGCAGCCCGATGCCCCACAGGTAGTGGTGCAGGTGCTCGCCGCCGAGGCTGATATTGCGGAACGGGCCCCGCCCGGTGCGGATGCTGTAGGTGACGGCCCGGACCAGCCCGAACGTGCCGGTGAACGCGAGCCAGCTCAGCAGCGCGCTGCGGCGCCCCGGGTCCAGCTCCTGGTAGTAGGCCGCCCGCAGGTCCCGCCCCAGCGGCGCCACCCCGTCTGTCACAAGCCGGTACCTACCCACCGCCGGCCGGCTGACCCCGCCCTCCGGGGTGACGCGCTGTGGCGGGCCGCACCACAGGGTGACCTGTGCCACAGCGCTCACCGCCGCCGCGGTGATTGGATCGTCCCCGTGACCCTTGCTGAGGCCGTGGCGCTCGTCGCCGCGGGCACGGCAGCGGGCATCGTCAGCACGGTGGCCAGCCTGGCATCCGTGGTGTCCTACCCGGTGCTGCTCGCGATCGGCCTGCCGCCACTGTCGGCGAACGTGACCAACACCGTGTCGCTGGTGTTCACCGCCCCGGGTGCGGCGCTGGGGTCACGGCCCGAACTGGCCGGGGAAGGCCGCCGGGTGCTGCGGCTCGGCCTGGTCACGGCGGCGGGCGGGGCGGCAGGTGCGGCGCTGCTGCTGACCACCGGCGCACGGGCGTTCGAGGCCGCCGCCCCGGTCCTGATCGGCCTGGCCTCGGTGGTCCTGCTGGTGCAGCCGCAGCGCCGGGTGCTGGCCGGGCATCAGGCGGGCGAGCGCAGCCCGCTGCTGCTGGCGGGGCTCTTCGCGGTCGCCGTCTACGTCGGTTACTTCGGTGCCGCGGGCGGGATCCTGCTGCTGGCCATCCTCACCGCCATGCTGACCCAGTCGCTGGCACGGACCAACGCGGTCAAGAACGTCATCAACGGGTTCGCGAACGGGGTGGCCGCGCTGGGCTTCGCGGTGTTCGGCCCGGTGGACTGGGCTGTGGTGGGCCCGCTGGCGGCGGGCTTCCTGGCCGGCGGCTGGCTGGGCCCGAAGGTGGTGCGGCGGCTGCCCGGCCAGGCCCTGCGCTACCTGGTGGGCGCGGCGGGCCTGGCCGTGGCCGCCTGGCTGGGCTACCAGGCCTACCGCTGAGCCACCTGCGGCTGAGCCACCTGCGGCTGAGCCCTCGGCGCGGCTGTCAGCCGGCCTCTTCCGGGACCAGCCACAGCACGCCGAGCGGCGGCACGGTCAGCACGGCCGAGGCAGGCTCGCCGTGGCAGGGCTCGGGCACCGCCTCCACCCGGCCCAGGTTCCCGGCCCCGCTGCCGCCGTACTCGGCGGCGTCGGTGTTGACCAGCTCCCGCCACGCCCCCGCCCGCGGCAGCCCGACCCGGTAGCTGGTGTGCGGCTCCCCGGAGAAGTTGGCGATGCAGGCCACCGGGCTGGCCGGGCCCTGGCCGGTCCCGGCCCACCCGCCGAGGCGCAGGAACGAGATGGTGTTGCCGCCCGCGTCGTTGGCGTCGATCCAGCCGAAGCCCTCCGGCGAGTTGTCGAGCGCCCACAGCGCCGGGTGCTCCCGGTAGGCCCGGTTGAGGTCACGCACCAGCCGCTGCACCCCGGTGTGGTACTCGTTGCCGAGTATCCACCAGTCCAGGCCCCGTTCCTGCGACCATTCGGCGCCCTGCCCGAACTCCGAGCCCATGAACAGCAGCTGCTTGCCGGGATGGGCCCACATGTAGGCCAGCAGCGTCCGCAGGCCAGCGAACCGCCGCCACTCGTCGCCCGGCATCTTCCCCAGCAGCGAGCCCTTCCCGTGCACCACCTCGTCGTGCGACAGCGGCAGCACGAAGTTCTCGCTGAAGGCGTACATGAGCGAGAACGTGATCTCGTTGTGGTGGTAGTGGCGGAACAGCGGGTCGTGCGACAGGTAGGTCAGGGTGTCGTGCATCCAGCCCATGTTCCACTTGAAGCCGAACCCGAGCCCGCCCAGGTGGGTGGGGCGGGTGACGCCCGGCCACGCCGTGGACTCCTCCGCCACCATCATGACCCCGGGGAACTTCCGGTAGCAGGTGGCGTTGACCTCCTGCAGGAACGACACCGCGTCGGTGTTCTCCCGGCCGCCCTGGGGGTTCGGCGCCCACTCCCCGGGCTCGCGTGAGTAGTCCAGGTAGAGCATGGACGCCACCGCGTCCACCCGCAGCCCGTCGATGTGGAACTCCTGCAGCCAGAACAGGGCGTTGGCGACCAGGAAGTTGCGGACCTCGGAGCGGCCGTAGTCGAAGATGAGCGTGCCCCAGTCCGGGTGCTCGCCCCGCCGCGGGTCGCCGTGCTCGTACAGCGTCGTGCCGTCGAAGCGGGCCAGCGCCCAGTCGTCCTTGGGGAAGTGGGCGGGCACCCAGTCCACGATGACCCCGATGCCGGCCTGGTGCAGCCGGTCCACCAGGTAGCGGAAGTCGTCCGGGGCGCCGAACCGGGACGTGGGGGCGTAGTACGAGGTGACCTGGTACCCCCACGAGCCGGCGAACGGGTGCTCCGCCACCGGCATGAACTCCACGTGGGTGAAGCCCATCTCCGCCACGTAGGAGGTCAGCTCGTCGGCGAGCTGCCGGTAGGACAGCCCTGGCCGCCAGGACCCCAGGTGCACCTCGTAGATGCTCACCGGCTCGTGTACCCGGTTCCCGCCGCCGCGGGCCGCCAGCCAGCTGTCGTCCTGCCACTCGTAGCCGGAGCTGTAGACCACCGACGCGGTGGCGGGCGGGTGCTCGGCCAGGGCCGCCAGCGGGTCGGCCTTGCGCCGCCACTGCCCGTCCGGGCCGAGGATCTCGTACTTGTACCGGGTGCCGTCCCCGATGCCCGGCACGAACAGCTCCCAGACGCCGGAGCCGCCCAGCGAGCGCATCGGGTGGCCCTGCCCGTCCCAGTGGTTGAAGTCGCCGATCACCCGCACGCCGCGGGCGCTGGGCGCCCACACCGCGAACGAGGTGCCGGTGACCGCCCCGAACTCCGCGTCGGGCCGGTGGCCGTTCGGCTCGGGGCCGGCCTGGCCCGCGCCGGCCGGCGGCCCGTACCGGTGCACGTGCGCGCCGAGCACCCGCCACAGCTCCTCGTGCCGGCCCTCGCCGATGAGGTGCAGGTCCACTTCGCCCAGCGAGGGCAGGAACCGGTAGGGGTCGTCCACGACCACCTCGGCGCCGGCACCGCCGGGCGGGGCCGGGTAGGTGACGGCCAGCCGGTAGTCCGGGACCGTGTCCAGGGCCAGCGTGGCCTCGAACACGCCGTTGTGCAGATGGGTCGCGGGGAAACGCCGCCCGCCCGGGATGACCACGGTCACGGTCTCCGCGAGCGGCCGCAGCGCCCGGATCACCACCCCGTCCGGCCCGGGATGGGCGCCGAGGACGGAGTGGGGGTCGTGGTGGGCGCCGCCGACGATCCGGTCGATCTCGGCGGTGCTCACGCGGGGGGTCTGATGGCCGGTCGGTCTAGGCATCGTCAAGGGACTCCAGCGGGATCCGCAGCCACGAAGGGCGCTGCCTGGCTTCGTACACGACCTCGTACACCGCTTTGTCGAAGGTAAACGCCCGCAGCAGCACGGCATTCTCGCGCGGGTCGGCGCCGCCCGCCTCGGCGTAGCCGGCGCAGAAGGCCGCCTGGTTGCGGTGGGCCCAGTCGCGGGCCGCCTGGCGCAGCACCGGCGTCTCGGTCTCGGGGAGCTGGTACCGGGCGGCGTACTCGAACGAGCGCAGCATGCCCGCCACGTCCCGCAGGGCGGAGTGGCGGGCCCGGCGCTCGGCCAGCGGCCGGGCCGGCTCACCCTCGAAATCGATCAGCACCCACCCGGTCTGGGTCCGCATGACCTGGCCCAGGTGGTAGTCGCCGTGCACCCGCTGCACCGGCAGCGGTCCGTCCAGCTTGGCCAGGTCGGCATAGGCGGCCGCGACCAGGCCCCCGTACGGGCCCAGCTCGGGCACGGCGGCGAGCGCCTCGTCCAGCCGGGCCCGCATCTGGTCGGCGAGCTCAGCGGCGCTGCCGGGCGGCAGCTCGCTGGTGCCGAACGCGCGGGCCAGGTCCCGGTGGACCTCGGCGGTCGCCGCGCCCAGCCGCTGCGCTTCCGGCGCGAAGTCCCCGCCGGCCTCGGCCGCGCTGGGCTCCTCGGCCGCGTACAGGTCGCGGACGCTGGTCGCCGCCAGCGTCCAGCCGTCGGTCGCGGCCCGCAGGTAGGCGGACAGGATGCCGAGCACCGTCACCTCGCCCTGGGAGCTGGTGTCGATCCAGCCGAGCGGGCGGGCCACGTGCTCGGACCCGAGCCGGGCGAGGGCCTGCGGCACCTCCAGGTCCGGGTTGGGGCCGGGGGACAGGCGCCGGAACACCTTGAAGATGCTCTCCTCGCCGAACAGCAGGCTGGTGTTGCTCTGCTCGCCGGTGAGCACGATGCTCTCCACCCCGGTGTCCAGCTCGGCGCCCGGCTCCGCGCAGAAGTGCAGCGGGCCGATGGTCTTTTGGAGCGCCATCGCGGCCAGCAGCAGCCGGGTCAGGTCATGGTCGTGCAGGGCGTCGTAGGCGGTCAGCCCGTCGCCCCAGGAGCCGATGGCCACGTGCGCCAGCCTGGCCGGCACGTCCGCGCGCAGGCCGATCAGCAGCTGGTAGGAGACGGGCCGCCCGTCGTGGGCGGCGGAGATGATGAGGTGGCGCAGGCCGGGGTCCCCGTCGGCCAGCACCGTCTCGGACTGGATCGCCAGCTGGTCCGTGCGGGTCCCCTTGCCAGCGAACCACCGTTGCTCGGGCAGCCAGCTGGCCAGCGTTTCCTCAAATGTCATGGAATTGACCTACCCAGTCCCGGCCGGGTAGTCCGCGGCAGGCCGGAATACCGGGCCGGAAACCCGGCCCGGCGCCGCTGCCGCCTCCAGGCCGTCACCGCTGATGCTCTCCGGGCGGCAGGTCCGGCAGCTGGAACCAGTAGAACCCGTGGCCCGGCAGGGTCAGCAGGTAGCTGAGCTCGCCGATGGGCGGGAAGGTGACCCCGCCCATGCACTCGATGGGGGTGACGCCCATGAACCGCCGCAGGTCCAGCTCGACCGGCTGGGGGAAGCGGGACAGGTTGTTGACGCACAGGATCCGGTCACCGGGGTCCACGCCCTCGGGGGTGTGGCCGGTGTACTCGCGCACGAACGCCAGCACGCTGGGGTTGGAGGAGGTCAGCTCCTCGTAGCCGCCGAGGCCGAAGACGGGGTGGCGCTGGCGGATCTCGATCATCCGCTTGGTCCAGTGCAGCAGCGACCCGGAGTTGCGCTGCTGGGCCTCGACGTTGAGGGCCTGGTAGCCGTAGATCGGGTCCATGTTCATCTGCAGGTACAGCTGCTGCGGGTCGCAGGTGGAAAAGCCCGCGTTGCGGTCCGGGGTCCACTGCATGGGGGTGCGGACCCCGTCCCGGTCACCGAGCCAGATGTTGTCGCCCATGCCGATCTCGTCGCCGTAGTACAGCACCGGGGAGCCGGGCAGGGACAGCAGCAGGGCGGTGAACAGCTCCAGCTGGTTGCGGTCGTTGTCGAGCAGGGGCGCCAGCCGCCGCCGGATGCCGATGTTGGCCTTCATCCGCGGGTCCTTGGCGTACTCGGCGTACATGTAGTCCCGCTCGTCGTCGGCGACCATCTCCAGCGTCAGCTCGTCGTGGTTGCGCAGGAAGATGCCCCACTGGCAGCCCGACGGGATGGGCGGGGTCTGGGCCAGGATCTCCGAGATCGGGTAGCGCTGCTCGCGGCGCACGGCCATGAAGATGCGCGGCATCAGCGGGAAGTGGAACGCCATGTGGCACTCGTCGCCGCCGGTGGACGGGTCGCCGAAGTACTCGACCACGTCGGCCGGCCACTGGTTGGCCTCGGCCAGCAGCACCCGGTCCGGGTAGAGCCGGTCCACCTCCGAGCGGATCCGCTTGAGGTACTCGTGGGTTTCCTTGAGGTTCTCGCAGTTGGTCCCCTCCCGCTCGTACAGGTAGGGGACGGCGTCCAGCCGGAACCCGTCGATGCCCAGGTCCAGCCAGAACCGCAGCACCTCGATCATGGCGTCCTGGACGGCCGGGTTCTCGTAGTTCAGGTCGGGCTGGTGGGAGAAGAACCGGTGCCAGTAGTACTGGCCGCGGACCGGGTCGTAGGTCCAGTTCGACGCCTCGTGGTCGACGAAGATGATCCGCGCGTCGGCGTACCGCTCGTCGGTGTCGGACCAGACGTAGAAGTCCCCGTACGGGCCCTCAGGGTCGCTGCGGGAGGCCTGGAACCACGGGTGCTGGTCGCTGGTGTGGTTCATGACCAGGTCGGCGATGACCCGCATGCCGCGCGCGTGCGCCTGGTCGACCAGTTCCACGAAGTCGCCGATGTGGCCGAACTCCGGCAGCACCGCCGTGTAGTCGGCGATGTCGTAGCCGCCGTCCCGCAGCGGCGAGGAGTAGATGGGCAGCAGCCAGATGCAGTCGATGCCCAGCCACTGCAGGTAGTCCAGCCGCGAGGTGAGGCCCTTCAGGTCGCCGATGCCGTCGCCGTTGGAGTCGAAGAACCCCCGCACCAGCACCTCGTAGAACACCGCACGGGTGAACCACTGCGGGTCCCGCGGCTTCTCGAACGTGAAGGAATCCGGGATGGGCTCCCCGGGCGGCGCGGCGAACCCTGGCGGGCGCGCGGAATGCGGCAGTCCGGGAGGACCGGCGGGCGGCCGGTCGGGCACTGAGACCACGGGCTACTCCTGCGAGCGTGCTTCCGCCGTCACGCCGGTGGGCACGGCGCGACGGTGAATATATGGGCGGGTGCGACCATCGGGTCGAGGCGGACGTAGTTCGCCGGGCCCCACTGGTAGGACTCACCGGACAGCTCGTCGGTGACGACGAAGGCTGAGCCGGGGTCCACTCCCAGGGCGGCCTGGTCGAGCCAGACGGTCGCCTCACGCGGCTGGTGCGGATCCAGATTGACGACGGCCAGCACGGTGTCGGAATCCCGCTCGCTTCGCTTGGAGAAACAGATCAGGTCCGGCTGGTCGACGTGATGGAAGCGTAGATTACGCAGCCAGTGCAGGGCCGGATGGGCTTTTCGGATCATGTTGAGCCTTGTGATGAAGGACGCGATCCCGGCTGGCCCGTGTTCCGCCAGGTCCCAGTCGCGCGCCCGGTACTGGTACTTCTCCGAATCCAGGTACTCCTCGCTGCCAGGCCGCAGCGGCGTGCTCTCGCACAGCTCATACCCGGAATAGATGCCCCAGGATGGCGAGAGCAAGCTTGCCAGCACGGCCCGGACCTTGAACGCGGCGGGCCCGCCGTACTGGAGGTACTCGCTGAGGATGTCCGGGGTGTTGGCGAAGAAGTTCGGCCGCATGTAGGCCGCGGCCGGGCCGGCCAGCTCCTGCAGGTACGCGGCGAGCTCACCGGCCGTGTTGCGCCAGGTGAAGTACGTGTACGACTGGTGGAAGCCGATCCTGGCCAGGGCGTGCATCATGGCCGGCCGGGTGAACGCCTCGGCCAGGAACAGCACGTCCGGGTCGGTGGCGGCGATGTCGGCCAGCAGCCGCTCCCAGAACGGGAGCGGCTTGGTGTGCGGGTTGTCCACCCGGAAGATCCGCACCCCGTGGCTCATCCACATCCGGACGATCCGCGCCACCTCGGCGTAGATCCCCTCGGGGTCGTTGTCGAAGTTGAGCGGGTAGATGTCCTGGTATTTCTTGGGCGGGTTCTCCGCATAGGCGATTTGGCCGTCCGCCCGGGTGGTGAACCATTCCGGGTGCTCTTTCACCCACGGGTGATCAGGGGAGCACTGGAGCGCCAGGTCGAGTGCGACTTCCAGGTCCAGCTCGCGGGCCCGGGCCACGAACGCGTCGAAGTCCTCCAGCGTGCCCAGGTCGGGGTGGATGGCGTCGTGGCCGCCGTCCGGGGAGCCGATCGCCCAGGGGGAGCCCGGGTCGCCGGGACCGGCGTGCAGCGCGTTGTTGCGGCCCTTGCGTTCGGTGTGGCCGATCGGGTGGATCGGCGGGAGGTAGAGCACGTCGAAGCCCATCGCAGAGACGTACGACAGCCGCTTCTCCACGTCCCTGAAAGTGCCGTGTTTTCCGGGGACCGGCGAGCAAGAGCGCGGGAACAGCTCGTACCAGGCGCCGAAGCGGGCGCGCTCGCGATCGACCACGACTTCGAGGGCCGGCTCCTGCGTACACGCATACTTCCGTTCGGCGTGCGCCCGCATCAGGCGGCCCAGTTCAGCCGATAGCGCGCGGGCAATGCCATCCGGACCACCGCCCCGCACGGATTCGGCATAGATCTCGTGCCAGGCCGCCTCGCGGGGCGGCGCGTGCACCGCGGCAGCCGCGATCATGTCCGCGCCGATGATGAGGTCGACTGCGACGTCCTGGCCGGCATCGACGCGCTTTTTCAGGTCTCGGGCCCAGGACTTGAAGTGGTCGATCCAGCCGCAGACCGTATAAAGATAGC
>JBLMWU010000218.1:0-2720 GCA_050257395.1 Gemmatimonadota bacterium
GGGTCACGGCGCATGTTGCCGGTCTTGGCGCGGTCGTCCGTCGTGGAGATCCTGATCGTCTGCTCCTCCGGGTACCAGGCGTAGTTCACGTTGGAGAGCTGCGGCCACCCCTCTTTCCTGAGGGTGACCAGCACTCCCTGCCGCTGCCCGGCAATCAGCTCGGCAAACCGCCCCTCGATCATGCCCCTCAGAACAACCGCCGGCGGCCCGATGTTCCGCCGGCGGCCCCGATGTTCCGCCGGCGGCCGGCTTTCGGCCGCCAAGCGGAAAACGTCACGGATTGCAATCATCGGTGAAGTGCCCCATTATGCGACGGCCTTAACTGCGCTGTTTAGCTAAACGGGACTATGCCGAGCAGCCACGATTTGCCATCGGTGACCGCAGGTCAACCAAGGTTTAACCAGCGTCAAGGCCGGTATATTGATCTCCTCAAGGACCCGTGGTACAAGGATAGTGCGCGCGCTTTCCAGTGCCCTCCCAGGTCCCTTTGGGGTGACTCGTGCGGATTTCCCGTGTCATTTTCAGCGCGGCAGTTATCACTTCCTTCAGCGGCCTGGTCACGGCCGTGGCCGCGATGCCGGCCGCCGAGGCGGCGTCCGCGGTGAACTACGTCGCGCTCGGCGACTCCTACAGCTCGGGGCTTGGCGCCGGAAGCTACATCTCGTCCAGCGGCAGCTGCGACCGCAGCAACAACGCCTATCCGGAGCGGTGGGCCGCCGCTCACGCGCCCGCCTCGTTCGTCTCGGTGGCCTGCGCCGGCGCCACGACCTCCGACGTGATCAGCAGCCAGGTGTCCGCGCTGAGCGCGAGCACCACGCTGGTCAGCCTCACCATCGGCGGCAA
The DNA here is from genome assembly GCA_050257395.1 of Gemmatimonadota bacterium. Classification (GTDB taxonomy): domain Bacteria; phylum Actinomycetota; class Actinomycetes; order Streptosporangiales; family Streptosporangiaceae; genus JAIRTY01. The sequence goes on from JBLMWU010000218.1 coordinate 844, forward strand.
CGACGCCGGCTTCGCCAGCACCATGGAGACCTGCGTGCTCCATTCGACCAGCACGTGCGTGAACGCCGTCGCGGCCGACGAGACCTACATCGCCAGCACGCTGCCGGGCAGGCTCGACAGCGCCCTGCAGGCCATCAAGGCCCGGGCCCCCGGCGCGAAGATCGTGCTGCTCGGCTACCCCGAGCTTTACGACCTGTCCAAGTCGAGCACCTGCATCGGGCTGAGCACCACGGACCGGACCGCCCTGAACGGCGCCGCGGACCAGCTCGACAGCGCGATGAGCAGCGCCGCGGGCCGCAACAGCGCCACGTTCGCCGACGTCCGCGCGCAGTTCGCCCACCACGAGATCTGCGACGGCAGCAGCAGCTGGCTGAACTCGGTGAACATCTTGTCGATCAGCTCGTCCTACCACCCGACCGCGTCCGGGCAGGAGCTGGGGTACGAGCCCGTCTTCGCCAGCAGCGCCGGGTGAGGCGGAGCTTAGTCAGTTCGGCGTCCGCGCGGACACCTGTCCGGGCGCGGGCGCCGAGCTGGTGCCGGCCGGTAGACGGCGGGTGAACGCCAGCGCCGCCAGGCCCACGGCCGCGGGTATGGCGAACGCGGCCGTGAGGCCGAGGCGCAGGGTGCCGCCCGCGGCGGCCGCCACGGCCGCGCCGCCCGCGCCGATGCCGAGGGCGGTGCCGAGCACGTCGGCCAGGTTCAGCGACGCCGACGCCTGCCCCTCCTGACCGGGCAGTGCCTTCTGCAGCATCATCAGCGACAGCGGCGCGTACGCCAGCCCCATGCCCAGGCCCGCGACCGTCCAGGCGGCCAGGCCCTCGGCCACCGGCACGGCCGGCACGGCGATCAGGGCCAGCATCCCGGCGATGCCGGCCAGCACGAGCACGAGGCCGCCGCGTACCAGCCGCCGGCCTTCCCAGCTGCTGCTGAGCCTGGCCTGCACCCAGGCGCCGGCCGTCCATGACATCGTGGCGCCAGTGACGGCGATCCCGGCCACCACGGGCGAGCGGTGGCGCAGCGCCGTCACCGCCAGCGTCACGTAGGCGTCGGCACCGAAGAACGTGAACGTCAGCAGCCCCCGGCTGGCGATCGTGGCGGGCAGCCCCGGCCGCGCGGCCAGGGTCCCCGGCGGGACCAGCCGGCGCAGCGCGGGCAGGCCGGCCACGCCGCCGGCCGCGATCAGCGCGAGCCCGGCCGGTATCGCGCCGGACCCGGCCGCGAGGCTGAGGCCGGCCAGGATCATCGTCGCCCCCGCCGCGGTGCGCAGGCCGTCGGTGAGCCGGTGCTCCCGGGCCTGGGACGCGGCGGGCGGCCCGAGGCGGACCAGCGCGGGCACCGCGATGCTGCCGGCCACCGCGACGACCGGCAGCAGGCCGAGGAACACCCAGCGCCAGCCGAACAGGCGCGCCACCTCGGCGCTGACCGCCGGCCCGGCCAGCCCGGGCGCGACCCAGGCCGTCGACAGCACCGCCATCATCCGGGCGCGCAGTTCCCCGGGCAGGCTCCGGCCGATGGCGGCGTAAGCCACCGCGGGAACCGCGCCCGCCCCCACGCCCTGCAGGACCCGGCCCGCCACCAGCACCGCCATCGAGGGAGCCAGGCCCGCGATGGCCAGCCCGGAGCCGAACAGCACCACCCCGGCCACGAACGGGGCCGCGGGGCCCCGCCGGTCGGCTTCCCGGCCGGCCGCCACGATGCCGACCACGCTGCCCAGCATGAACCCGCTGAAGACCCAGCCGTACAGGCGCAGCCCGCCCAGGTCCCTGGCGACCACCGGCATCACGGTCACCACGGCCAGCGCTTCCGAGGCGACGAAGGTGATCGTCAGCACCAGGCCCGTGGTGAGCGCGCGCCGCTGCGGCGCCCACAGTCCCCCG
>JBLMWU010000219.1:0-35074 GCA_050257395.1 Gemmatimonadota bacterium
CACCGGCGGGCCCTCCAGGCGTCCCTGGCTCCGCGGATGCTTCCGGGGCAGGTGGCTCTGCGGCAAACGACCCGGCAGCAGCCGGCTCTGCGGCGAACGGCTCTGCGGCGAACGGCTCTGCTGCAAACGGCTCTGCACCGGACGAAGCTGCGGCGAACGGCTGTGCGGCTGACGGCTCTGGCGCAGGCGGCTCTGCGGCAAACGGCTCTGCGGCGAACGACCCGGCAGCAGCCGGCTCTGCGGCGAACGGCTCTGCTGCAAACGGCTCTGCTGCGAACGGCTCTGCTGCAAACGGCTCGGCGCCGGACGACGCTGCACCGGGCGGCTCCGCGCTGAACAGTTCTGCGGCGGAGGGCTCTGGCGCGGACGGCTCGGCCCCCCGCGGCCCGGCCCCCAGCGGCTCGTCACCCAGCGGCTCGGCACGGAACGGCTCCGCGCCGAACAGGTTCGCACCGGGTGGCTCTGCATCGGGTGACGCCGCGCTGGGCGATGCAGCGCCGAAGAGTTCTGCGGCGGGCGCCGGTGGCGCGTCCGGCAGTTCGGTCGGGCGGTACGGCCCGTCCGCGGGCGCGGCGGGTGGCGGGACCGGGTGCGGCGAGCCCATGCCAGCGGGCTGGTCAGCCGCTGTCCCGGACCCGGCCGCTGCCGGCCCGTTCCACGGTGCACCAGCCAGGTCCCCGTCATGCAGGTCCCCGTCGCGGAGTGCCGCCGCATCGCGGCCAGCGTCATCCCAGGCTGCGTTATCCCGGGCGGCGTCATCCCGGCCAGCGTCATCGTGCCCGGCTTCGTCGTGGTCCGCGTCGTCGCCGGGCAGGACCGCGTTGGCGTCGGTGACGGCGTCCGGGCCAGCGGCGCCGGGGGCCGGTGCACCGGAACCCAGGGCCTCAGCGGCGGACCCGGCAGCCGCGCCCAGGGCCGCCGCGCCGGCTGCGGCGGCCGCCCCGGGAACCGATCCGAGCGCGGACCCGGCGAGGCCGGACCCGGCCGACCCGGCCAGGCCAGGCTCAGCGGAACCAGCCAGGCCGGACCCAGCGGACCCGGCCGGGCCGGGCGGGCCGGATTCAGCCAGGGCTGGCGCGGACGGGGCGGACCCGGCCAGGCCGGACGCACCGGGCAGGGGAGGCGGCGCCGCGGCGGCGCCACCCGCGGCCGCCGGCGTCGCTGTGGGCAGGGCCGCGTGGTAGGACAGGCCGCCCGCGCGGACGGTGCCGGCTTCCAGGCGGGAGAACCGGTCCGTGTGCTCGCCGCGGCCGCCACCGGTCTGCAGACCGGCGCGCACCGCCTGCACGGGCACTCCCACCACGCAGTGCAGCAGCGTGGACGGCTGGCCGGCCAGCAGCCGGTTCGCGCCGTGCGGGGTGATGATGTCGGCCCACGCGGTGCCGGTGACGGTCACCGCGAGCCCGGCTCCTGCCCGGCCGAAGGCCACCACCGCCGGACCCGGCCGGTCTGCGGGGCTGCCCCAGGTTTCCTCGTTCTCGATCAAAGACGCCACGGCGCTGGCGAAGCGCCTGCCGTCATCTCCGCTCTCGCCTGCACGGGTGAGCAGTTCCAGCAGCCGGTCCAGCAGGCCCTGCTCGTCGATGGCGGTGAGGAGGATCAGGTCCCCCTGCCGTGCGAGCACTCCATCGCCGGGAATCGCGAACAGCTGCTGCCGGCCACTGCTGTCGTTCACGCCAGCCCTCCCAGCGGAATCGGCAATGTCACATGTGCATCGGCTTCGCGCCCGGGAAGGCGATGTTGTGATGCACCGCGAGCCACCAGGACCAGGCGTCCAGATGTGGACCGCCCATCATGATAGCCATCATGAAGCCGCTGTTCTGGGTCCAGACCATCTGAAATCCGGCATTCGTCTCCGTGCAGAACGCCCGCCCGGCCGCCAGGTCGTCGCTGACCATCCCGGCGCTCATGGCCGGGATCGAATACTTCCGGGTGTGCCGGAAGTTGTGGTTCCAGCCGACCTCGCCGCTCGATTCGACCGAAGAGCAGTTTCCGTAGTTGCTGTGCAGCGGGTTGTCACCGAGCGACTTGATTTCCGTCACGTAGGCGGCATAAAGAGCCTTGAGTGACGGATAGGTGCGGAACGTCACCGTGTTCACGGCGAATGTCGGGCTGGTGCAGGTCACCAGCGTCGCGCTGGTGGCATGGCAGCTGCGCGGAGGCAGCTTGCCTTTGGCGTCCGTGCTCTGGTTCACGCCGGCGAGGGCCCGCTGCAGCGGGCTGAGTGGGTGATGGGCGGTCATGTGGGCCATGGGCTTGCCTGAGCCCCGGCCCGCGAACCACCAGACGCCCACGCCGGTGCCGGCCAGGATCACCGCCACCGCCGCGATCGCGGCGATCAGCGCGCGGCGGCGGGAGGGGGATCCACCGGGCGGGGCGGCCGCCGGGCCGGGGAACGGGCCCCCGCCGCTGGCCGCGGGAATCCCGGCCCGGGCGCCGGCCGTGGGGCCGGCCACGGCCCACGCACCCGCCCCGGACCCGGCACCGGCACTGGCCGGGGCACCGGCACCGGTGCCGGGCGGCGGGGGTGCGTACCGGTACTGGTCGCGGGGCGCCGTGTCCGTGCTGGGCGGGCGCGCGCGCAGCACGGTCGACGGGCCGGTCAGCGGCCCCGGCGCGGCCCCGAAGGCGGTGCGGGCCGCCTCGGTCAGATCCCGGCAGGTCGGGTAGCGGTCGGCGGGGTCCTTGGCGAGGCCGCGCATGATGACGTCGTCGAGCTCGCGCGGCAGCTCCGGCCGCAGGGTGCTCGGCGGCGTGGGCGGCTCTTCCACGTGCGCCCAGATCACCGCGGCATCGAGGTCCTTGACGAACGGGACCCGTCCGGTGAGGCACTCGTAGAGCACGCAGGCCAGCGAGTACACGTCCGTGCGGGCGTCCACTGCCTGCCCCCGGATCTGCTCCGGTGCCACGTAGTCGATGGTGCCGATGAACTCGCCGGTGGCCGTGAGCCCGCTGTGCGAGGCGGCGTGCTTGGTGATGCCGAAGTCCGCGAGGTAGACGTGGTCCGGGTCGCCCTCGTCGCCGGCCGGCTCGACCAGGATGTTCGCGGGCTTCACGTCCCGGTGCACCAGCCCCTGCCGGTGCGCGGCGTCCAGCGCGCGGGCTGTCTGCCCGGTGAGCAGCAGCGCCTGCGCGGGGGCGATCCGGCCCTGCTCCTTGAGCACCGCCCGCAGGTCCGAGCCGGCCACGTACCGCATCGCCAGGTAGAGCAGGCCGTTATGCTGGCCCATGTCATAGATGGGGATGACGTTGGGATGGTTCAGCCGGGCGGCGATCCGGGACTCCTGCAGGAACCGTGCCCGGAACACGTCGTCGGCCGCCAGTTCCGGCGTCAGCACCTTCAGCGCGACCACGCTGCCGAGCCGCGGATTCTCGGCCTGGTAGACCACGCTCATGCCGCCGCGGCCGAGCACGGACCGCAGCTGGTAGCCGGCCAGCTCCTCGCCGACCAGGGGAAGCGACGCCATCACATCCCCCGCTCCGCGCGGCTGACCGCGCCCTGCCCCCTGATGACCTGCTGATGGACGCGCAGCACCATCGCGGACCTCCCCCGAAGCCCAGCATTCCTATGGTCGGCCTAAATAGCCGTTTTGCACGTTTCGTATCATGTCCCGTGGTATAGGGGCAAGGCTTGTTGCCAGTTCGTTCCTGGAACAAGAGTGGCCGCAGTGAGCCGTGTGATTATTGGCATGAACGGGGACCTCTGAATCATCCCGCCCCGTCCCGCAAGCGTGCTCCCGCTGAGCGGGCGGGCGGCAGGGGACGGTTGCTTTCCGGAAAGGCATGCCTTCCTGTCCGTAACTGACGGACCTCGGACGGTGGTCTAGGTTTGCCAGTGAGGGCACAGTCGAGGGGTTCATCATTCATGACTCAGCAACCGGAATCCGGTCAGCCCCCTGTCACGATCGATACCACGGTGCCGAACTCGGCCCGTATCTGGAATTACTGGCTCGGGGGCAAAGACCACTACGAGGTCGACCGCTTGGCGGGCGACCAGTTCAGCGCGATCTACCCGGGCATCGTGGATATCGCCCGCGCCGACCGGTATTTCCTCGGCCGGGTGGTCCGGTTCCTGACAGGTGAGGCCGGGGTGCGCCAGTTCCTGGACGTGAGAGCGGGGCTGCCCACGGTGGACAACACGCACGAGGTCGCGCAGCGGGTCGCCCCCGATACGTGCGTCGTGTACGTGGACAACGACCCGCTCGTGCTCGCGCACGCCCGCGCGCTGCTGACCAGCGCCTCCGGCGGCGCCACCCACTTCATCGACGCCGACCTCGGTGACTCGCGGGCGATCCTGCGGGAAGCCGGGCAGGTGCTGGACCTGTCCCAGCCGGTCGCGCTGATGCTGATGGGCGTGCTCGGGCATGTCACGGACTACGGCGCGGCGCGGTCGATCGTGACCGGCCTGCTGGCCGGCCTGCCGTCCGGCAGCTACCTGGCGATCAACGACAGCATCGACACCAGCGAGGCCCTTGAGGAGGCGCTGCGCCAGTACGAGGCGTCTGGTGCGCTCCCGTACCGCACCCGCACCCTCGAGCAGTTCACCGGCTACTTCGACGGGCTGGAACTCGTGCCGCCGGGCGTGGCGCCGGTGACGGAGTGGCGGCCTGATCCCAGCCCCTTCGAGGGCCCGGACATCCCGCAGGTCGGCGCCGTGGGGCGGAAGCCGTGACGTCCGCGATGGACTACGAGCACGCGGGGCCTGCCGTGCTCCGGATGCTCGTCGGCATGCAGTTACGCCGGCTGCGGGAAGAGCATCGCATCAGCTGTGAGGAGGCCGGGCAGAGCATCCGGGCGTCCAGATCCAAGATCAGCCGGATGGAGCATGGCCGGGTGGCGCTCAAGCCCCGCGACGTGGCGGACCTGCTGTCGCTGTACGGGGTCAGTGACCCGGCCGAGATCGACGCGGTGCTGACGCTCGCCCGCCGTGCCAGCGCACCAGGCTGGTGGCGGGCGTTCACGGACGTGGTGCCCGCCTGGTTCGAGCCCTACCTGGGACTGGAGCAGGGCGCGAGCGTGATCCGCAGCTACGACATCCATTGCGTGCCCGCGCTGCTGCAGACCCCGGACTACGCGCGCGCGGTCATCCGGCTGGCCCAGGAGCGCGCGTCGCTGCCGCAGGTGGAGCAGTTCGTGCGGTTCCGGATGCGGCGGCAGGAGATCCTCCGGCGCCCGGGCCCCGCCCGGCTGTGGGCGGTCATCGACGAGGACGTGCTGCGCCGCCCGGTCGGCAGCCGGGCAATCATGCGGGCCCAGCTGGAGCATCTGCAGGAGGCAGCCGCGCTGCCGAACGTCACCATCCAGGTGCTGCCGGGGACCGCCCCGGCGTCCGCCGCGGTGGCCGGGCCCATCACCATCCTGCGCTTCCCCGAGTGGCACCTCCCGGACGTGGTCTACCTCGAGCAGCTCACCTGCGGCAGCTATCCGGACCGGCCCGCTGACGTGGAGCGCTGCTGGGACGCCATGAACCGGCTGGTGACCCAGGCCCATCCACCGGAGGTGACCACCGGAATCCTGCGCCAGCTGCTCAGCGGGACCTGACGGCCGGCCTTACCGCCAGGCCGCTTTCCCTGCGCTGGCCGCCCTGCGCTGGCCGGGCTGGGCCCTGCGCGGCCGCCCTGGGCTGGCCGGGCTGGGCTGGCCGCCTTGGGCTGGCCGCCTTGGGCGGGCCCGGGTTGTGCTGGCCGGGTAGGGGACCGGCTGGCCGGGTCAGGGGACCGGCTGGCCCGGTCCTGCCGGGTTCTCCGCGGGTGTCCCGTCCCCGGCCGCCGGGGACGGCTGACCGGAATGAGAGAGTCTGCTGTATGGGCGGGGGGCGGCTGCTGCTGCGCGGCGGGCTGGTGGCCGACGGGATGGGGGCCGAGGCCGAGCGCGGGGATGTGCTGATCGAGGGGCCGGCGATCGTCGCCGCCGGCGCCAGCGGCGTGGACCCGGCCGGGTGCGAGGTCATCGACCTGTCGCCGGGCAGTGTCGTCTGCCCGGGCTTCATCGACGCGCACGCCCACGCCGAGGGGCCGCTGCTGGCGGACGGCCGGGTGGAGGGGGCGCTGGCCCAGGGGATCACGACGCTGGTCGTCGGCCAGGACGGCCAGTCCTGGATCGGGGCGGCCGCCGCCACCGCGCACTATCTGAACGAGTACTTCGGGCCGGTGAACGGCGTGCTCCAGCCGGTGCGCCAGCTCACCGTAGCCGGGTACCGGGACGCCGTCGCTGGCCGGCTGACCCAGAACGTGGCGGTGCTGGCCTCGCAGGGGACGATCCGGCACAACGTCGGGGGCCTGGCGCCCGGGCCGCTCGGCAGCGAAGAGCTCGCGGCCGCGCGGCGGCAGCTGGAGGACGCCCTGGGGGCGGGTGCGGTGGGCCTGTCCAGCGGCCTCGACTACCTGCCGAGCCGGTTCGGTGCCGCGGAGGAGATCGCCGTGATCGCCCGGCCGCTGGCGGCAGCGGACCGGCCGTACGTCTCCCACCTGCGTGGCTACGGCCCGGAGGTGCAGGCCGGCCTGGCCGAGCTGGTGGCGGTGGGCCGGCAGGCGGGCGTGCGGGTGCACGCCAGCCACCTGTGGGGCGCGCCCGCCGACCTCGAGGCCGCGTTCGGCGCGGCGGAAGGGGTGGTGCTCAGCTACGACATGTACCCGTACCGCAGGTCGAGCACGATCCTGGCGATGCTGCTCCTCCCGGCCGCTCTCCAGGCGCAGGGACCCGCCCGCACGCTGGCCGCGCTCACTGACCGGCGGCAGCGCGCGGAACTCCTCGCCCAGGAGAAGTTCAGCGATGAGTTCCTGCGGGTCCTGTACCTCGGCGCCCTGCCGGGTGAGCTGGCCGGATTCGCTGGCCTGCCGGTGACCGAGGCGGCGCGGCGCACCGGCCAGCCGCCGGGGGAGTGGGTGCTGGACCTGCTGGTCCGGTCGCGGCTGGCGGTCGGTGCCCACCTCGACCGGCCGGGGCTGGCCGGCAGTCACCTGGCCTGGCTGGTGTCCGACGACCGGCACTGCGGCGGGTCGGACGGCATCTACCAGGGCCAGCATCCGCATCCGCGCGGCTACGGCGCCTTTGCCCGGCTCGCCGCGCACTACACGGCAGGCGGCAGCGCCGCCGGGTATCAGGTGCTCGCCCGGCACCTGGCGGCCGCCGCCGCTGACGTGTATGGGCTGCGGGACCGCGGCCGGCTCGCGCCTGGCATGGCCGCTGACGTCTGTGTGCTGAACCCGGGCGGTGTCACCGCGCGGGCCACCTACGACGCGCCCCGCAGGCCCGCCACCGGGGTGGACCTGGTCCTGGTCAACGGCGTCTGCGTATGGCGCGACGGACAGCCCGTGCTGGACCGTTTCCCGGGCCAGGTCGTCAGCTGATCGCAGACCGCCCGAGTGCCGGAAGAGCCATCCTGCGGCCGGGCACAGGTGGCAGCCGCAGACGAGAGTCCGGCCAGAAATGTCACAGCCCACTGTTACCTTTGGAACTGGATTTCGAGCACAGGTCAGTGGTCGCTCCCGTGGACGGCGGGCAGCGGGGGCAGGAGGTGATCAGCATGTGCCAAGCCGGTGGCGAGCCGGAGCAGCCCGTGGGGGTAGCTGGGGCGCTGGCCATGCTGGACCGGGCCCTGGACGCGCTGGCGGGCGTGGATGCCGCATCACTGCCCGCGGCCGTGCGCGCCGACGCCTTGCGCGCGCTGGAGCGTGCCCAATCGCGGCAGACGGCAGTGCAGGCGCGGGTGCTGTCGGCGTTTATGCACCAGGACGATTGCGCGACCGACGGGCAGGGGAGTGCGAAGGCCTGGCTGCGGTGGCAGACGCGCGTCACCAGGCCCGCGGCCGGCGCCTCGATCGGGTGGGCTCGGCGGCTGGGTCAGCATCCGGGTATCGCGGCAGCGCTAGCGGGCGGGGAGTTGTCGGCGTCGTGGGCGAAGGCGGTCTGCGGGTGGACCGACCGGCTGCCCGCCAGCAGGCGCGCGGACGCGGACGCGATCCTGCTGGAAGCCGCGCGCGGAGGCGTTGACCTGAATGACCTGGCTGGGCTGGCGCAGGAGATGTGGCGGCGTACGGCCGGACCCGACGACGCGGGTGATGACGGGTTCGCCGACCGGTATCTGAACGTGGGGGTGACCTGGCGCGGTGCCGGCCGGGTGGACGGCGACCTGACCCCCGGCTGCACCGCAGCGTTAACGGCCGTGGTGGAGGCGCTCAGCAAGAAGACCGGCCCGGAGGATGACCGCACGGCGGCGCAGCGCCGCCACGACGCGTTAGAGGAGGCGTGCCGGCGGCTGATAGCGGCGGGGATGGTTCCCGGCCGGGCCGGGCAGCCCATCCACCTCCAGGTACACATGACGCTGTCGCAGTTGCGGGACCTTCCCGGCGCCGCAGAGGCCGAGGCACAGTGGGCGGCGGCGCGGGCCAGCGAGCCGGGCTGGCTGACCGGGCCCGAAGCGGACGCGGCCGCATGTGACGCCACCGTCATCCCGGTCGTCTCCGGCCACCCCGACCCCGCAGCGCTGGACCACCTCACAGGCGAGCTCCTGACCGGCAGCACCAGCCCCAGCGGTGCCGGGCGCGCCGGTGCAGGCCCTGGCGACAGCAGCCACGACAACGGCCCCGACCCCGGCCAGGCTGCCGGTGCGGCACCCCCCGGTACCGCATCCGCCCGCTCTGACGTCGCCCGCACCGGCACTACGGGCACCAATGCCGCTGGCACCGGCACTGCGGGCACCAATGCCGCTGGCACCGATGCTGCAGGCACAAGCGTCACGGGCACCGTCGCGGGGGCTGCACCTGCCGGCGCCTGCCACCCCCAGCAGCTCACCGAGGCCCGCCGACAGCGGCTGCGGCGGGCACTCGTGGGCCTAGCCGCGCAGGTGCTGTCCGGTCCCGGCGGGCTCGCGGCCCGGCTGCGCGCCGGCCTGGACGCCGAGTTGGCCACGCCCAGCCTGCCGCTGGACATCGGCACCGCCACCGACCTCATCCCCGCCCACCTGCGCCGCGCCGCCACCGCCCGCCACCGGCACTGCGCGTTCCCCGGCTGCGACCAGCCCGCCAGCGTGTGCCACCTGCACCACCTGATCCCCCGCCGCGACGGGGGGCCCACCAGCCTGGACAACCTGATGCCCTTGTGCGGCTTCCACCACCTGATCGCGATCCACCGCTGGGGCTGGAAACTGACCCTCCACCCCGACGCCACCACCACCGCCACCAGCCCCGACGGCACGCGCACCCTGCACAGTCACGGGCCACCAGCCCAGGCCGCCTGACCGGCAGGCCGGCCTTGAGCAGCGGCACCTGGTGCAGGGTTTAGCGCGGACGGGGTCCGTGATCCTGCGGTGCGTCTGGCCGGCCGACGATGCCCCGCCCGCCCGACCACGCAGATCAGCGCCGGACGCCTGGGTGCCGACGCCTCGGTGCCGCACGCCAGAGTGCCGGCCGCCAGAGTGCCGGACGCCGCCGCCCGCTGAGCGATGCCGCCCGCCGGGCGCGAGGGTGCGCTACCCAGCTCACCGCCCATGGACGATCGGCTGGGCCCGGAAGGCTCGTGGTCATGACCCTGCGGTCCACCTCACGGTGAGTCGGTCCAGGGCGTAGCCGAGAGCGTTCACCGTGGGCTGGATGAAGTTGTCACGGATGGTCTGCTCGGCCTGCGCCTCGGCGGTGCTGACGAGCGGGCCGGAGACCTGCGGGGCATGACGGGACTTGTAGAAGGCGATCCGCTGCGCCTGCGCGTACAGCACGGAGTCGGGGAACTGGGGCTTGATGACCACGCCGCAGCCGAGGCCGGGATACGTCCAGCTGTGCTGGCTGGCGATGGGCACGGACGGGATGTTGTCGATCGTCACGTCGTGGACTGTCTGCGGCAGCCGGGGCCGCGGCAGCGCCATGGTGACCACTACGTGCCCCGGCTTGCCGGTCTGCGGCTGGCTGAGGACCTGCAGCTGGTAGTGCCCGGTGCCCGGCGCCCACCAGCGCGGCCCCGGATTCAGGTCGACGGTGGCGGATGCGTGACCCACGGCTGAGAAGGTGCTCGCGTACCAGCACGGCCACGGGCCGATGTTCTTCGACACCTTGTGGGTGAACACGAAGGTGAAGTTCGCCCGGCCGAGCGCCGGCCGGGAGATGCCCTCGATCTTCTGCAGCACCCACGGGCCCAGGTCGATGTTGGTCGTGGTCCCCGCCGTGACCGTCTGCCACGGCCAGGCAAGTGGGATCCGGGGGAGATGGGCGTTGATCCCGACCAGGTGGAGCGCGGCGGACAGCCCCGTCAGGGCCAGCGATGCGACGGCCCGGCGGAAGACCAGCACGACTACCGTCACGGCAGCGCCCCACGTGACCCACGGCGAGATGCGACGGCGCGGGCGGGGTTCAGGTGGTGGCGCGCCCGCCCGTTCGGCCAGCAGCACCCCGCCCGCCGGCCGGGCGGCAGCTTCGCCGCTGCGGTATGGGGTTTCCCCAGGCTGCACGGCCCCAGCACGGTAGCGGGCAGGCTCTCGCCGGGCGGGCCTGCTCGTGGTGAGCATGCCGGCGAGCAGGAGCAGGAGACGGATCAACTCTCCACCTTCTTTCTCTCGGGTGTCACTGGGGCTAGACGGTGGCCGGGTACTTGAGGCACAGCGCGACCGGCACCGCTCCGAAAGGCATGCGGAACCGGGTGCCCGGCTTGTCCGGCGCATTGGGGTCATCGATGTTCGGCCAGCGCATCTTCAGGCGCTGCGCGGTGAGGCCGGCGACGGAGTACGGGAACTCCATGGCAGAGGTGTGGTGCGCCTTGAGCAGGCCGCCCCAGCGGAACGCCGCGAACACCTGCGCCAGTTCGTCGACGGACAGGTCACGCCCGGAGGCGACGTCGATCCCGTAGACAGCCCGTGGCAGGTTCACCAGGTCAGCCGCGCACTGTCCCAGCGCCTCGCCCTTGGTCCAGTAGATGGTTCCGTCAGGATTGCGGGTGCCGAGTTTTTCGCCGCGCACCGGTGAATGGCGCGGCCGCGCTTCGCACTGCATCCAGTCACAGGCGGCCAGCAGCTCCCAGCGAACACCGGTCAGGCTGGCTACCTCCCGGTACAGCGGCTCTTGGCGCAGCAGCGGGACCCTGGCCATCGCCGTGAACGCGGTCCGCACTGATGGGGGCAGCGGTGTCTTGTAGCGGACCGCCCGGCCACGCGCCGGGCGGGAAGGGGCCCGCCGCCCCGCGGGTGGTGACGCCGGCCGGCTGGCCGGTGCGGTCATCTGGATCGCTGCGGCCGTCTGCACCTCCGGGGCAGCGTCACCGGCGGTGCGGCTGGGGGCCCGCGCCGCTGGGCCATTGGCTGCCCGCGCGGGCCGCGGCCCGGTGGCGGCTGTCGTTCCGGTCGCCGGCGCCACCGGGGTGCCCGGGATACGCGGCTGGGAGGCTGCCGTCGATCCGGTCCTGCCACCGGCCGTCGGAGGCTGGCTAGAGCGGGGGAAATTCGCGGCCATGCGCGGGGACTGCGCAGCCGGGTGCCGGCGCTGGCGCGGGGCGGCGTGTGCGGCCGACGCGTGAGCTCCGCCCCGTGGAGTGGCTGAGGGCTGTACGGCGGCCGCTGCCCGAGAATCGCCCGGGGCATACACCCCTGGAATGTCCGGTGCCGAGCCGGGTGGTCGCTGAGCAAGGGGCGGGGACGCAGCGGACGCGGCGCCACGTGAGCGAGGCGATTGCAGCGGGGCTGCGTTGGCTGGGGCTGCGTTGGCTGGGGCTGCGTTGGCTGGGGCTGCGCCGGGCGCTGGAGGGGTGGACGGCGGCGGGAAGGGACTTACGCCGCTGGCTGCGGGAGACAGGGGGACGATCGGCGGGGTGGGAGATGGGCTCGCACCTGACTGTGCGGGGGAGGCGGCTGGACCGTCAGGTGTGGGGGACGGCGCACCGGAAGGTGCGGGGGACGGCATCGTGAGTGACGGAGCGGGGGACGGCGCCGGGCTGGTGGGGCCCGCACCCGGGGAAGCCGCACCAGAGGGGGCCGCACCGGAGGAGGCCGCACCGGAGGACGCCGCACTCGAGGGGGCCGCACCAGAGGAGGCGGCACCCGAGGAAGCGGTCCCGGCGGGAACTCGGGTCGTCGCGTCATAGCGGTACAGGTCGTACCGCTTCATGATGGCGATGATCTTCGCGCCGTAGCCGGGATCGGTCGCGTAGACGCCTGTGAGCGCGGTGGCGAACGCGTCTGGATCCTGGCGCACTGCCATGGCCCGCTGGTAGTAGCCGCTGGTCGCCAGCAGCTGCCCGTGGTCCTCGATGCTCTGGGCAGCATCGCGGTACGCGCGGAACGGGCTGACCACCGTGACCCACCGGCCATTCACGTACTCCTGCGTCGGCAGCGGGTCGCTGCCCGCCGGGCCGGTCCCCTTGATGCCGAACAGGTTGTGGTCACGGGTCGCGAGACTGCTGAGACCCCAGCCGGACTCGTCGATCGCCTGGGCGATGGTGACGGAGGCGGGCACGCCGTAGCGGCGCTGCGCGGCGACAGCCCCCGGCGCCACCGAGCGGATGAACGCCTCCTGGGCCGCCGTGTCGTGCACCGGGGAGGCAGGCAGCGACGGCTCGTGCCGCCCGTACTGCCCGGCGGAGGCCGCGGCTGACCGTCCGTCGCCGTGACCTGCTGTTCCATGGCCTGACGGCTGGGCCGGTGCGGACCCGGCACCGGCGGACAGGACCGCGGTGACCAGGCCGGGGATGGCGGTCCCGCCCACCGCCGTTCCGGGCGCGTCACCGGTGCCGGTGAAGCCAGCTCCGGGCACGTCCGCGCTGACCGGGCCGGCTGCGGGTGCCGGGCTCCCGGTCAGGGCCGCGCTGTCGGCCGGGTGATGAGCATGGCCAGCCCCGGGTGCCGAGCCGGCAGGTGCGCCGCCGCCGGCGGGGCTGGCGGGCAGGCCAGGGATGGCTGGTTCGGCAGCCGGTGGGACACGCCCTGCTGTGCTGGCGCCCGTACCGGGGGTCTGTGCGCCAGTGGAGACGGGGCCTTGGGTTGCCGCGCCCGCAACTGCCCGCCCAGGTGGTGACGGGGATGCGGACGGAGCCGGTGGGTCCGGGCGTGAGGTGGCCGGGGTGGACGCGGGTGGGGCAGGAGCAGGCGCAGGCGGGCTCGTCAGGTGCGGGCTGTGCGCAGACGTATTCGGTGGCTTTGACTGTGCTGGGCTTGATCCGGTTCGGCCGGCTGCTGCCTCCGGTGCTGCCTGGGTGGACTGCGGTGGGCCGGGCGTCACGATGCCGGGGATCGCCGCGGTGGACCCATCAGGCGCTGGCGCGGCCGAGGCGGATCCTGCGGGAGATGCCGGCGGGCTGGCCGGCACTGGGCTCGTCGGCGTGGGGCTGGTCGGAGCAGGGTTGGCCGGCGCGGGGCTGGACGCGGCCGGGGTGGGCGATGCCGGAGTGGTGGGCTGCGGAGACGGCGGCCGGTGGTGGTCACGGGATGCCGGCGGGCTGGTGTGCCCATCCGCGCCGGGCACGCCGTCGATGGCGCCGTTGTTCACGAAGCCGGCGACGCCCTGCGCGGCCAGCGGGTCGCGGTACTCGTGGGCGTTGACAGAGAAGTCCGGCAGCGAGTCGCCGCCGACGGTGTTCAGGACACCGTGCCGGTAACTCGTGATCACCTCGACGTGGCCGTCGAACATGACCCAGTCGCCGGGCAGGGGCCGGTAGCCGCTGTCGAGCGGGTGCCAGCGGTGATGAGCGATCGCGTCCTGCACGATGGAGGTGATGCCCGGCGAGTCCGGGTTCGGGTCGACCCGCACATCGGCCCACTTGTGCAGCGGCCACGGATAGGACGTGCCACCGGTGACCCAGCTGTGCTGGCCGACCACCTGGGCGGCCAGTTCCAGCGTCAGGCTGGCGAACGCCGCACACGAGGCGCCGTGGTCGACGCCGTCGATGCTGTCCCGTTGCCAGATGATCGCCTCCATCTCGGCCGGGGTCCTGGTCCCGGCCATCCGCAGGTAGTACCTGGAGACGTTGACAATGGCCGAGCGCAGCATCGAGTCGCTGGCGGCCGGCCGGTGCGCTTCCTGATCCAGGGCCAGCAGGTGGATCGGCACCTGGCCGGGTGCCTTGATGTCGGCCGCCGCGTGCGGCACGAAGGAGAACCCGGTTATCGCACCGCCGGCGCTGACGCTCACGAGCGCAGTCACCTGCTGCCACCATGGCCGGCCGGCGGTATTCATTGGTCCCCCTCCTTCCTGGCTGCGGCGCGATCAGCGGCATCACCGCCGGTCCTGGCCGGGTTCTCGCCGCCGCTAGCGGTGCCCTGCCTGCGAGCGCTTGAGGATCGCCTGGACCTGCGGGTCGCCGGGGTTCTTGGCGTTCGCGAACAGCACCGCGGCATCCTGCGCGACCGCCGGCGAGGCATTGACCACCCACCGCTGGAAGACGTCCGCGACCAGGGCGGCCTGCCCTGCCGGAGCAGTCATCGGCCGGGCGCAGACAGCCGGGAAGCCGCTGCGCGTGGTGAGCGCCGCCGAGCCCGTGTAGCGCAGGCAGTTGGCTGCGTCGCTCTCCAGCCCTGGCTGCACCACCGGATTGCCAGCGGTACTGGTCACCGTCGCCCCGCCGACGATGTTGTTGATCGCCCGCGCGGCGACCTGCATGCTGTCGACCGGGTTGGCCGGGTCGTAGGGGTGATGCAGGTTCAGCGACCAGGCGAGGGCGCCACCCTGGGCGCGGGTGATCGGCTCCAGTCCCATCCGCCCCGTCCGCGGGTCGGCGAAGCCCGGGTTCCCGCCGCTGGTCAGCAGCGCGAACACCCAGAGGATCTGCCGGCTGGACTTCGCGCACGCGAAGTTGACCTGCCCCGGCTCCGACTTGACGTCCGGGTTCTGGCAGGCGCGGGCGGCCTCGCTCTGCATGACCGCCACGCTCGGCGGCCACGACGCTGACCCGCCCGCGACCGTCGCCACAAGAATGATCACGATCACCAGTGCCAGGGCAGCCCCGGCAGCCACCGCCAGCTTGCCCCCGCGCGACCAGCCCCGTTCGTACGCGCTCGGCCGGCCCTGGCCGACGAGGATCTCCGTGCGCTGCTCTGCCGCGTCCAGTTCCTCGGCCCAGGGCAGGTCCGCGTTCTCGTCATCCGGATCGGCATCCGAGGCGGCCGCATGTCCGCCCTCGTCCACCGGGCCATACCCGGCTTCTGGGTCGCCGTCTGTCGCGAACGCCGGATACCTAGCCCCGTCGGCCACCGGCTCCCGCCGCCCGTCATGGCCGTGGACACGCACGCCGGACCGGCCGTTCACGGCCGGGTCCGGGCTGCCGTCCAGGTCGCGGTGGTCGTGGAGATCGCCCAGCGTGATGGGCGTGCGGCCGTAATAGCCGGGTTCGGCACCGTCGTCATCAGCAGACCCGTACCAGGGGTCGCCGTACCCGGGCGCCTCATCGGGGTCGGTGCCGTCGTCATCGGCCCAATCGCCGGCCGCCTCCCAGGCAACGGCGCGGTCGTCGGCGACTGCCCGGTCATCGGCAACGGCCCAGCCGTCAGCGGGACCGTCGTCATCGGCCGGGCCACCGGGCGGACCGCCGTAGCCGGCCGCGGCGCCAGCGTCCGCCGGGCCGGCGGTCCACAGGGCGCTGGCGAACGGGGCCCGGGCGGGCCGCGGGCGGTGCGGCGGGCGGTGCGGCGAGCGGCCGCGCTCGCGCCCCTGGGACAGGCGCGTCAGCTCACTCAGCCGGCGTTCGAGTGCTGCTGCTTCTTCCCTCAGGTCAGCCAGGCTGAGGCGGATGTCGTGTTCGGGCTGCGGGTTCACTTTCTCACCTCACCGAGCGCACGGGGTCGGGCGTGTGCAGACCTCCCGGCGGCCGCGGGCATGCGGCCTCCGTGAGGCATGTGATCTGCGGGGGGAAGCGAGCGATGCACGCCGCAGACGGCGGTGGCGGGGACACCACGGCCACGGCCGCCTATCGTGGCGGCGAGTCCGTGGCCTGCCCCGGCCGGGGCCGGAGCGGGTGCCCGGCGGCAGGCCAGGGCAGCCTGCCGGGCGGGTCATGCCACGCCATCCAGCAGCCAGCGCCCCCGCAGGGCTGGCCGCGGGACGCGCCTGGTGCCTTCCTCCCGTCCGCCGGCCGGGATCGGAGTCCGATCCCGGCGGTGGTGGCATCCAGGCGCATGCCTGCTATTAGAACACATGTACGACTCAGATGTGAAGCTGGGCCGCTTGTAGAATACCTGTTCGATACGACAGTTTCGAAGATGCCCGTGCTGCCTGCGGCGGGGCGGAGGCCCTGTCCCAGCAGTCACGCCGGTCCCAGCAGCCCCCGGCGCCGGACCCCGGCCGGGGGCCCTAGACCGTTTGACCGGCCCTGCGGGCGGAGGGCACGATCGCAGGTGAGATTCTGGACGGCGCCGGCCCCGCGCAGCCCCCGTTCCCCATCATGACCCTCACGGGCGGCTGGCGGCGGCCCACAGACGCGCGGCAGTCGGGTTGACGGCTTCGCGGGCGGCAGCCCGCGGGCGGGAGGAGTTGATCGCGTGAGCATTCTGGGTACCCGCGTCCTGCGTACGGAGGATCCCGGCTTCCTGACGACCGGCGCCGTCTACACCGGCGACGTGACCGACGAGCGGCTGGCCGGCGCCTGTCACGTGACCTTCGTCCGCTCCCCGGTCGCGCACGCCCGGATCGTCTCGGTGGACGTGAGCGCGGCTGCGGCGGCGCCCGGCGTGGTGGCCGTGTTCACCGGCGCGGACCTGGCCGAGGTCCCGCCGGTGGCCCCGCCCATGGCGGGCATGATCAACGAGCACATGGCCCAGCCGCTGCTCGCCAGCGACGTGGTCCGGTTCGTCGGCGAGCCGGTGGCCGCGGTGGTCACCGAGGACCCGCATGCGGGCGAGGACGCCGCCGAGCTGGTGGACGTCGAGTACGGCCCGCTGCCGCCGCTGGTCGACATGGCCGGCGCCGCCGCTGACGGGGCGGTGACGCTGTTCCCCGAGGCTGGCTCCAACGTCGCGGTCAGCTTCGGTGACCCGGCCGCGTTCAAGGCCGACCTGTTCGACGGCTGCGAGGTGGTGGTCAGCCGGACCATCGCCAACCAGCGGGTCGCGCCCGCGCCGATGGAGACCCGCGCGGCCGCCGCGGTCTGGGGCGAGGACGGGCGGGTCACCGCGTGGATCCCGAACCAGGGTGCGCAGGGCACCAAGGCTGGCCTGGCGGCGATGCTCGGTGTGGAACCGGCCACCGTCCGCGTCATCACGCCCGATGTGGGCGGCGCGTTCGGGGCCAAGTTCGGGGTCGACCCGGAGCACGGGGTCGTGTGCTGGATCGCCCGGCAGCTGGGCCGGCCGGCCCGGTGGACAGAGTCCCGCAACGAGAACCTGCTCGGCATGACGCACGGGCGCGCGCAGCAGCAGACGGTCACCATCGGGGGGAGCCGGGACGGGACCGTCACCGCCTACCGGCTGGAGATCCTGCAGGACGCCGGGGCCTACCCGCGGTTCGGCGCGTTCCTGCCGTCGCTGACCATCCTGATGGCGCCCGGCCCATACGAGATCCCGCGCGCCGAGGCGGCCGCCAGGACGGTGGTGACCAACACCACCCCGGTGGGCGCCTACCGCGGCGCGGGCCGGCCCGAGGCCACCGCGGCGGTGGAACGGGCCATGGACCTGTTCGCGGCGGAGATCGGCATGGACCCGGCGGACGTGCGCCGCAAGAACCTGCTGCCCAAGTTCACCGAGCCGCACCAGACCGCGTTCGGCGCCAGGTACGACAGCGGCGACTACGGGGCGGCCCTGGACAAGGTGCTGGCAGCAGCGGGCTACCAGGAGCTGCGGGCGGAACAGGCCCGCCGCCGCGAGGCCGGCGGCCCGGTGCAGCTCGGCATCGGGGTCGCCTGCTACGTGGAGATCACCGGCCCGGGCGGCGAGGCCGGCGGGCCGCAGGAGAACGCCACCATCGAGGTGCACCCGGACGGCAGCGCCACCATCCTCACCGGCACCTCCCCGCACGGCCAGGGCCACGTCACGGTGTGGGCGATGCTGGCCAGTGAGCAGCTCGGCATCCCGGTCGACCGGATCACGGTGAAGTGGGGCGACACCGACATGATCCCCAAGGGTGGCGGCACCGGTGGTTCGCGCAGCCTGCAGCTCGGCGGCGCCGCGGTGCGGCAGGCCACCCAGGAGCTGCTGGAGGTGGCGAAGCAGCGGGCCGCGGCCGAGCTGGAGGCGAACCCGGCGGACCTCGTCTTCGACACCAGCCGCAGCGCGTTCGCGGTGGCTGGCGACCCGCGGGCGTCGGTGCCCCTGGCCAGCCTGGCCGAGACGGAGCAGCTGCTGGTGCGTACGGTGTTCGCCGCACCCGGGCCCACGTTCCCGTTCGGTGCGCACGTGGCCGTCGCCGAGGTGGACACCGAGACCGGCAAGGCGGTGCTGCGCCGGATGATCACCGTGGACGACGCGGGCACCGTGATCAACCCGCTGCTCGCGGAGGGCCAGCGCCATGGCGGCATCGCCCAGGGCGCCGCCCAGGCCCTGCTGGAAGAGGTGATCTACGACGCCGACGGCAACCCGCAGACCGCCAACTTCGCCACTTACCCGATTCTGACCGCCACCGAGGTGCCCAGTTTCGAGCTTGCCGAGATGGAGACGCCGACCAGCTACAACCCGCTCGGCGCGAAGGGCATCGGGGAGGCCGGCACGATCGGCGCCACCCCGGCCGTGCAGAACGCGGTCATCGACGCGGTCGCCCACCTCGGCGTCCGGCACATCGACATGCCCACCTCGCCCCGGCGGGTGTGGCAGGCCCTGAACGGAGGCTGAGGACGGCATGCACCCATTCCGGGCCGCGGTCGAAGCCGGGGACCTGCCGGCCGCACTCGCGCTGCTCGCGGACGACGTCGTGTTCCGCAGCCCAGTGGTGTTCAAGCCCTACCGGGGACGGGATGCGGTCGCCCCGATCCTGCTGGGCGTCTCCCAGGTGTTCGAGGACTTCCGCTACGTGCGGGAGATCGGCGGGCCGTCCGGGCAGGACCACGCGTTGCTGTTCGAGGCGCGGGTCGGGGACCGCGCCCTGGAGGGATGCGACTTCCTGCACAGCGGCGGCGACGGCCTGATCACCGAGTTCACCGTCATGGTCAGGCCGCTGTCCGCCACCCTCGCGCTGGCGGAGGCGATGAAGGCCCAGCTCGCCGCCTACGAGGGCGAGGGCTCCGGCTGACCCCTCACGCCGGGCCCGGGCCGCCCGTGCTCCGCCAGGCGGCGGTGGCGGCCGCGGACCACCGGTCGTGCTGCCGGCTGAACACCGCGGCGGCCTCGGCGCCTTTCCACGGGCTGGGCAGCAGCGTGGCTGGCAGCACGGGGTCGATCCAGGGGAACCTGCGCCACGCGTGGACGAGCTCGGTGACGCGGACCAGCGGGTCGCCGGCGGTCTCGTCCCGGTGCCCGGCCAGGAACGCCGCGTAGCGCTGGGCCAGTGCGTCCAGGTCCCAGGCCTGGCGGGCCAGGGCGGCCAGCTCGCCGCCGGCCCGGTGCTCAGCGGTGAAGATCTGCGATTCGGCCAGCAGCCCGGCCTCGCCGAGGATGCGCTCCACCTCGCCCACCCGGTCCGCGTGCGCGCTGATCCACACGCCAGGGGCCGGGCTGCCCAGACCGGCCCAGGTCAGCTGGGTGCGCAGCCGGTGCCGGGCGGGGCGCCCGGCCTCCGGGACGCGGGCCAGCACCAGCAGCCAGCGGCCGTCCCAGTGCTCGGCCACGGCGGTGAACTGGTAGATCCGCTCGGTGCCCTCGGTCAGCAGTCGTTCCGCGTCGGGCGTGAGCCGCCATATCGTGCGCCGCCCGGCCCGTTCCGGCTTCAGCCAGCCGTCGGCGGCCGTGCGCATCAGCGCCTGCCGGATGGCTTTCTCCTCCACTCCCAGCCGGCCGAACAGGTCGATGAACGCGGACGTCCACGCCGATCCCCCGGATGGCAGGACAAATTCGCCGAGGACGGTGAACAGCAGGCCGCGGGCGCTTTCGGTGCCAGCGGCGTGCCGGCGGGACAGGGCAGGCTCCATGACGCGCCGCGATGCCATGCGCAATATGCTACGCGCACTTGACGCAGAAGCACAGAATTGTAGAGCATAGTGATGTGACCGACGGCACAGTGCTTCCCAGCAGCACCGGGACCCTCGCCGGGACCGCGGCCGGGCCGGGCGGCGAGCCGCTGCGCGTCAGCTTCCAGACCGATCCGTCGCGGTACCGCCACTGGCGGCTGGCCACCGACGGCCCGGTGGCCACGCTGACGCTGGACGTGGATGAGCAGGGCGGCCTCGTACCCGGCTACGAGCTCAAGCTCAACTCCTACGACCTGGGCGTGGACATCGAGCTGTACGACGCGGTGCAGCGGCTGCGGTTCGAGCACCCCGAGGTCGGGGCGGTGGTGGTGACCAGCGGCAAGGACAAGGTCTTCTGCGCGGGCGCCAACATCCGGATGCTCGCGGGTGCGGCCCACCCGGACAAGGTGAACTTCTGCAAGTTCACCAACGAGACCCGCAACGGCATCGAGGACGCCACCGCCCACTCCGGCCAGACCTGGCTGGCAGCGCTCAACGGCACCGCGTCCGGCGGAGGGTACGAGCTGGCCCTGGCCTGCGAGCACATCATGCTCGTGGACGACCGGTCGTCGGCGGTGTCGCTGCCGGAGGTGCCGCTGCTCGGCGTGCTGCCCGGCACCGGCGGGCTGACCCGGGTGACCGACAAGCGGCACGTGCGCCGGGACCTGGCCGACTACTTCGCCACCAAGGCGGAGGGCGTAGGCGGGCGCAAGGCGGTGGCGTGGCGGCTGGTGGACGAGGTCGTGCCGCGCCCGGCGTGGGAGGCGACCGTCCGCGAGCGGGCCCGGGAGCTGGCCGGCCGCTCCAGCAGGCCCGCCGGTGCCCGGGGCATCGAGCTGACCCCGCTGGCCAGGGAGCGGGACACGGACCGGATCGGCTACCGCTACGTGTCCGCCACCCTGGACCACGCCCGCGGCCTGACGGAGATCACCATCACCGGCCCCGGCGAAAATACCCCCAGGGGTATTGATGGAGTGCACGCGCAGGGTGCCGCGTTCTGGACCCTCGCGATGACCAGAGAGCTCGACGACCTGATCCTCGATTTGCGGACGAACGAACAGACGCTGGGTACCTGGGTCTTTCGCACCGAAGGTGACCCGGGGCGGGTACTCGCCTGCGACACCCTGCTGCTGGAGCACCCGGACGACTGGCTGGCCAGCGAGATCGTGCACTATCTCAAGCGCACCCTCAAGCGGCTGGACGTCACCAGCCGCAGCCTGATCGCCCTGATCGAGCCCGGCAGCTGCTTCGCTGGCAGCCTGCTGGAGCTGGCTCTCGCCGCCGACCGCAGCTACCAGCTCGCGGGCGTGTTCGAGGAGATCGACCCGGATGCAGACCCGTCTGCCGTCACGGTCGGCGCCATGAACCTCGGGCCGCTGCCGATGGGCAACGGCCTCACCCGGCTGGCCACCCGCTTCCTGGGCGACGCGGACGCGCTCGAAGCGGTGTGCAAGCGGGCCGACGAGCCGCTGGCGGCCGCGGACACGGAAGAACTGGGGCTGGTCACCTTCGCGCCCGACGACATCGACTGGGAGGAAGAGGTCCGCATCGCCATCGAGGAACGGGCCAGTTTCAGCCCGGACGCCCTGACGGGGATGGAGGCCAACAACCGGTTCGCCGGCCCCGAGACCATGGAAACCAAGATCTTCGGCCGCCTGACCGCGTGGCAGAACTGGATCTTCAACCGCCCGAACGCCTCCGGCCCTGACGGCGCCCTGCGCAAGTACGGCACCGGCCAGCGGGCCGGCTTCGACCGCACGAGAGTCTGAGACCTGATTGATGAGCATCGCACCCGACTACACCGAGAAGATCCCCAACAACGTCGACCTCCGCGAGGACCGGCGGCTGCAGCGGGCCCTGGAGTCCTGGCAGCCCAACTTCCTGTCCTGGTGGGAGTCGATGGGGCCGGCCCTGCCCACGCAGGACGTGTATCTGCGCACCGCGGTGAACGTCGGCCGGGAAGGCTGGGCGCACTTCGGGCACGTGCCCATGCGTGACTACCGGTGGGGGATCTTCCTGGCCGAGCGGGACCCGGACCGCCGGGTCGGGTTCGGGGCGCACAAGGGCGAGCCGGTGTGGCAGAAGGTGCCGGGCGAGTACCGCGCCGAGCTGCAGCGGCTGATCGTGATCCAGGGCGACACCGAGCCCGCGAGCGTGGAGCAGCAGCGCAACCTCGGCGCGACCGCGCCCAGCTTGTACGACCTGCGGAACCTGTTCCAGGTCAACGTGGAAGAGGGCCGGCACCTGTGGGCGATGGTGTACCTGCTGCACGCCCACTTCGGCCGCGAGGGCCGGGAAGAGGCGGAGGAGTTGCTGCACCGCAACTCCGGCAGCGAGGACTCACCGCGCATCCTCGGCGCCTTCAACGAGGAGACGCCGGACTGGCTGTCGTTCTTCATGTTCACCTACTTCACCGACCGGGACGGCAAGTACCAGCTCGGCACGCTCAAGGAATCCGCCTTCGACCCGCTGTCGCGCACCTGTGAGTTCATGCTCAAGGAAGAGGCGCACCACATGATGGTGGGCACCACCGGCGTGGACCGGGTGGTGGAACGCACCGCGCAGCTCATGGTGGAAAAGGACACCGGCGACGTGGCCGCCTGCGGCGCGATCCCGCTGCCGGTGATCCAGAAGTACCTGAACTTCCACTACTCCGTCAGCCTGGACCTGTTCGGCGGCGAGACCTCCACCAACGTCGCGAACTACTTCACCGCGGGTCTCAAGGGGCGCTGGCTGGAGGGCCGCCGGAAAGACGACCACCAGCTCACCAGCGACTCGGTCATGGTGGACGCGCTGATCGACGGGCAGCCCGCGCAAACCGAGGTCAGCGCGCTGACCGGGCTGAACACCGACCTGCGGCGCGAGTACGTCCGCGACTGCCAGGGCGGCGTCAACCGGTGGAACAAGATCCTCGCCGACGCGGGCCTGCCGCACCGGCTGCAGCTGCCGCACGTGGCGTTCAACCGGCAAGTCGGGACGTTCGGCGCTGTCGAGGCCACCCCGGACGGAGACATACTCACGCCTGATGAATGGGCCCGGCGCAAGGATGAATGGCTTCCGACGGAGGTCGACAAGACCTTTGTCCGTTCCCTCATGCGGCCGGTGCACGAACGGGGCAAGATCGCAGCCTGGATCGCCCCGCCGCGCAACGGGATCAACGGCAGGCCGTTCGATTTCGACTACGTCCATCTCTGACACCCCGCTCCCCGCCTCGACCACTCTCTCCTCCTCCAGAAACAAGAGGCAGCCGCGATGGAGCCGCTGTTCAACGCCTGCGAGTATCTCCTCGACCAGCGCCTGGCCGAGGGGGGCGGAAACCGCCTTGTGCTGACCGGCCCGGCCGGTGACCTGACCTATGCCGAGCTGCACGACCGGGTCTGCCGGGTCGCGGCAGGCCTGCGCGCGCTCGGCCTGCAGCCGGAGCAACGGGTGCTCATGCTGATGGCCGACTCGCCGGACTTCTTCACCGTGTACCTGGCCGCCATGCGCATGGGCGCCGTGCCGGTGCCGGTGTCCACCATGCTCCGGCCCGCGGGCGTGACCGAGCTGCTGCGTGACTCGCGGGCCCGGCTGTTCGCGGTCAGTCCCGAGTTCGCCGGCATCGCCGCCGAGGCCGCGGCCGACGCTCCGGAACTGATGGGCGTGCTGGTGGGCGGCGACACCGCGGTCAGCGCGCCGGCGCCGGTGCACCGCCTCGACGAGGTCGCCGCCGCGGACCCGGATCCCGCGGTGTACCCGACCCACGCGGACACCCCCGCCTTCTGGCTCTACACCTCCGGGACGACCGGCTCGCCCAAGGCCGCCATGCACCGGCACGGGTCCGTGCGGGTGGTCTGCGAGACCTACGGCCAGCAGGTGCTCGGCATCCGGCCCGACGACCGGTGCCTGTCCGCCGCCAAGGCCTTCTTCGCCTACGGGCTGGGCAACTCGGTGCTGTTCCCGATGTCGGTGGGCGCTGCCACGGTGCTGGAGGCCGCCCCGTCGCGCCCGGACGCGCTCGCCGCGCTGTCGCAGAAGTTCTCCGCCACGCTGTTCTTCGCGGGCCCGACCTTCTTCGCCAACATGCTCAATGCCGGGCTGCCGGACGACGCCCTGGCCGGGGTGCGGCTGGCGACGTCGGCGGGCGAGGCGCTGCCCGCCGCCCTCTACCAGCGCTGGACCTCGCATTTCGGCATTGACATCCTGGACGGCATCGGCATGACCGAGATGCTGCACATCTTCCTGTCCAACCGGGCAGGCGAGGTGCGCCCGGGCACCACCGGGGTCGCCGTGCCCGGCTACGACCTGCGGATCGTGGACGACGACGGCGGGGACGTGCCGTCCGGGACGCCCGGCACGCTGCTCGTCCGGGGCGAGTCGGCGGCCACCGGGTACTGGGCCCGTTACGACGCCTCCCGCCAGGTGTTCCAGGGTGAGTGGCTGCGCACCGGCGACACCTACGTGCGGGACGCCGACGGCTACTACGCCTGCCTCGGCCGCACCGGCGACATGCTCAAGGCCAGCGGCATGTGGGTGTCGCCCACGGAGGTGGAGGAGCGGCTGCTCGCCCATGACGCGGTCGCCCAGGCCGTGGTGGTGGCTGCCCACGACGCCGACGGCCTGGAGAAGCCGGTCGCCTACGTGATCCGCCGGCCCGGCCAGGAGGTCGCCGAGGCCGAACTGATCGAGTTCAGCCGTACCGGCCTGCCGTCCTTCAAGCGCCCGCGCCGGGTGGTGTTCGTGGACGCCTACCCGACGACGGCCAACGGCAAGGTCCGGCGCGTCGAACTGCGGCAGTTGGCCGCCACCCTGCTGGTGCCGCCGGGCCGCCCGGACGAGCCCGGCCCGGCGTGACCGGTGACCCCCGGCGGGCCCTAAGTCCCTTGCCGTGCTCACCGCCAGGGCCCTTAGGGTCCGCTTATGGCGGTTGGCGGCGGTTACCGGCTGGCCGACGGGCGCACCGTGGTGCTGCGCCCGGCGGGCCCTGCCGACGCGCCAGCGATCGCCCGGCTCTACCGGGAGCTGTCCCCGGAGTCCGCCCACAGCCGCTTCCAGTCCGGGCCGATGCCGGCCGCGCTGCTCACGCGCTTCGCCGAGGTCCGCCCGGGCACCGGGTGCGTGGTGGCCACCGCGCCCGATGGGCAGCTTGCCGCCGAGGCGCGGTACGTGCCCACCGGCGCCGGGGTGGCTGAGCTGGCCGTCACCGTCCGGGACAGCTACCAGGGCGCCGGGCTGGGGCGGGTGCTGCTGGCCGCCATCGCGGACGCGGCCCGCCAGGCCGGCCTGGACCGGCTGCAGGCCACGGTGCTGACCGCGAACAGCCCGATGCTGCACCTGCTCCAGCGCTACGGCTGGGCGCTGGCCGCGCCCACCGAGGGCGGCACCGTCGCCTGCATGGAGATCTCGGTGACCGGCGGCATGCCGGGCTGGCCCGCTGGCAGCGCGGGCAAGCGGGTCCTGGTGGAGCGGCGCGGCTGGTTCGACGACGCGCGCACCGCGGAGTTCCGTTCGGCCGGGAAGGAGGTCCGGGTGTGCACCGGGCCGCTCCGGCGGGCCGGGCGGCCGTGCCCGCTGGTGGCCTCCGGGCGGTGCCGGCTGGCCGAGGAGGCCGATCTCATCGTGCACATGCTGCCCGCGGGGGAGCCGGACTGCGCGGCGGTGCTGACCGCGCACGAGCAGCGCTGGCCGGAGCGGCTCGCCCGCTAGCGCCCAATGTGCGGGGTCCGGCGGCGGCTTACGAGCGGGGCAATCGAAGCGCTTCGAAACAGGCTGGCCCGTGGTCAAGATCGCTGACGTCGACTGATGGCGGGACAGTCGTCGGCGGACATCCAGCAGACCGCGACCCTGCAGGTCCGCGGCGAGACCATCCCGCCGCAGGACCTGACCGGGCACTGGGCCCAGGCCCAGAACTTCGACGACTACCAGGGCATCACGCTGGTGCCGCAGACCCAGGCCGCGGGCACCGCCGTCGCGGCGTCCGGCTCCGGGCAGTGGATCAAGTTCGGCGCCGTGGACTTCGGCAGCGGCGTCACCGGTTTCTCGGCCCAGGTGGCCAAGACCGGCACCACGCCAGCGTCGATCCAGGTGCGGCTGGACAACCCGCAGACCGGGCCGGTGATCGCGAGCGTCCCGGTGACCGCCACCGGCGGCCAGTACACCTGGTCCACGGTCACGGTCCAGGTGACCGGGGCACGCGGCATTCACGACCTCTACCTGGACTTCACCGGACCGCTGGAGGTGTCCACGTTCTCCTTCACCCGGTAGGTCACCCGGCGGGCTTGCGGCCGACGGCGCCGAGGGTCTCGACGGCGGGCGGCTCGCCGATCTCTGTGACCTCGGGGCGCCAGCGCATGCACGGGACGACACCGGGCTCCAGCAGCTCGAGTCCGTCGAAGAACCGGGCGATCTGCTCCGGGCCGCGGATGGTGTAGCCGACCGCCCCGGTCTCGTCGTAGCGGCGGAGCGCCTCGTTGATGGCCTCGCTGCCGACGCTGGTGCCGTCGGAGATCACCAGGTAGCTGCCGGCCGGCAGGGCCGCGGTCAGCCGCCGGACGATCGCGTACGCCTCCTCGTCGTCGCTGATGTGGCCGAGGATCTGCATCAGCATCAGCGCCACCGGCTGGGCGAAGTCGAGCCGCGCTGCCGCGGCCGCCAGGATGGTGTCCGGCTCCCGGAGGTCAGCGTCCACGTAAAAGCACTCGCCCTCGGGCGTGCTGGTCAGCAGGGCCCGCGCGTGCGCGAGCACCAGCGGGTCGTTGTCGACATAGACGATCCGGCTGTCCGGGGCGGTCCGCTGGGCGACCTCGTGGGTGTTGTCCACCGTGGGCAGCCCGGTTCCGACATCAAGGAACTGGCGGATGCCCCCCTCCCCCGCCAGGAACCGGACGGCACGGGCGAGGAAGTAGCGCGAGTGGCGGGCGATATCGACGATGCCGGGAAAGGTCTGGACGTACTCGTCGCCTGCTGCGCGGTCGACCGGGTAGTTGTCCTTGCCGCCGAGCCAGTAGTTCCAGATCCTTGCCGAGTGCGGGATCGTGGTGTCGATGTTCGGGGACGGTGCGGGGCCGGGGCCGGCCGGTTGCTCGCTCACGAATGCACCTTCTGCCGGGACTTGGGGGCCGTTGCCCCCAACGTAGCCCCGTGCCACGGCACGTGCATCCGGCCTGGTTGCGCCCGCCCGGGTCAGGCGGGCAGCCGCCCTTGGTGGTGCCAGCGGCTGACCAGTTCCTGCTCCGCCGGGCTCTGGCCGGGCGGCAGCACGTGCCGCGGCGCGTGCCCGCGCAGGTCGATCACGTCCGGGATCTCCTCGCGTGGCGTCGCCGGGCCCGGGCGGGCCGGGTAGCCGACCCGGATGATCATCTGCGGCGTTTCCGGGAACGTCCACGCGGCGGGCCAGCGGCGGGGCTGCCGCCGGTGGTCGGCGAACTCCAGCGACTGGGTGAGGAACGACGCCGCCACCCCGTACCGGGTCGCGGTCAGCAGCGCGCGCTGCAGCGCCTGGCCCGCCCGCAGCCAGTCCAGCGGCCGGTCATCGTCGGTGGCCAGCGCGAGCATCTGCGGATGCGACTCGAAGCGCGCGAGCGGCCGGCCGTCCCGCCAGCTGCAGTTGAAGTCCCGGATCGGCGAGTACCGGGCCAGCGTCTGCGGGCCGTACGCGGCCGCTGGCACGCCGAAGCCGTGCTCGGCGCCGCTGGTCCACTGCCGCACCTCGGCCACGTACGCCCGGTCGCAGGCGAGTTCCTGCTCGGCGCGAGCGGCCGCGTGCACCCAGTCGGCGCCCTGGAACGGGTACAGCGCCCGGAGCCAGGCTTGTTCCCGGGCTGCGGTGAGTTCCAGCTCGGTCAGGATGTTGGCGTGCACCCGCTTGCCGGTGAACGGCCACCGGTAGGTGTGCCGGCGCGGGATCGCGTCGTAGAGCTCCTGTTCCGCGCTGGTGGGTGCCAGCGTCCTGCCGGTGACGATCTCGACAGAGGCCAGCAGGGCCGGGTCGCCATCCGGGTCGGGCAGCAGCCACACGGCGACGTCGTGGCCGGTGGCGCGGATCGCCATCCGCAGGTTGAACAGCGCGGCGCCGCAGCTGATCACCAGCTCCCGGGCCATCGGGTCGGAGAAGTGCAGCCAGCCGCTGGGGCGGCTGCTGCGCGGGCCGCCGAGGTTCGCGCGGAGCTCGATCCGGTCGTCGGCGCGCACCCAGAAGGACCACGGCTGGGTGTTGAACACGGACGGCGCCCGCTGCGCGGCGCGGATGATCCGGTAAAGGCTGCGGTCGTCAGCGAACGGGCTCAGCATCACGCACCTCGATCTGCTAGTGCCTGCCTGCAGCGTCGCACTGCGGGCAGGCCGGGTCACGGCGCGTTCGTCCCCCGGCCGCGGGCCGGACGTCCCCGCGAGCGCCCCGTGCGCCGCATGCGTCACAGGCGCAGCACAGCTTGGGGGAGCCCGGCCCGCGGTGGCCTTTTATTCGAGGGGGCGGCGGGCGACGGCGGGCGGTTCGCGGCCGGCCAGCAGCCAGGCGGCGGCGGCTGCCAGCAGCGGCATGCCCACCAGGATGACGAGCAGGTTCTGCACCGGGATGTTGGCCAGTGCGGACAGGCCGTCCAGGGCGTTGGACCGGAACCAGGCGATGGTGGCGGCGTAGCCGGCGGCCGTCCCCAGCACCGCGCCGGTCAGCGCAAGCCCGCCGACGGTGGCGGCGCTCAGCGTGCGGCGGGTCCAGCTGCTCGCCCCGGTGGCGGCCAGGGTGCGCAGGCTGGCCGCGGTTTCGCTGCGCAGCAGGCCGCCCGACATGGCGAGGATGCCCAGCGCGAGCACGATCCCGGCCACGGTCGCCCAGTCGATCACCGTCCCGGCCGTGGGCACGCTCGACCGGGTCTCGGCCACCATGTGCGCGGCGGCGGCGAGCTGCCGGGCGCTGCTGATCTGGCCGGCCGTGAGCGGCCGGGCGGTCTGGATGAGCCAGCCCGCGGCGACGGGCCGCAGGTGGAACTCGCGGACCGCGTGCCCGGTGATGACCGTGTTGGGTGCTGACGTGCCCGGCGGCAGCGCGCTGACCTCCTGGATCTTCGGGCTGGCCAGGCAGGAGCTGCGGGGGCAGGGGAACTGCTGCGCGGTGGTCCACGGGTTGCCCTGGGGAGGCCCGCCGCCCTTGCCGCCGAACGGGTTGCCGATGATCAGCTGCATCTTCGGCAGGGTGGCCATGCCGGGCCGCATGGTGAGGATGTCGGCCGCCGGGTCCACCTGGGACGAGGTGATCCCGAAGGCCCGCAGCAGCTGCGGGGTGGCGACGTAGATCTGCCCGTACCAGTTCCGGCCGGTCGCGGCGTGCAGCAGGGTGGCCTGGGTCGTGTCCAGCTCGAGCACATTCCGGGCACCGAGCGCGGTGCCGATGTCGCGGGCGCTGGCGGCCATGGCGCGAACCTGGCCGGCTGAGGGGCCGGCCGGGCCGCCGTTGCGGGAGCCTGCCAGCGGGCCGGGCCCGCCGGGCTCCCTGTCCGGGCTGAGCACCAGCTGGTTGGGTGCGAGGTTGGGCCCCACGTAGTCGAGCACGTTCGAGTACCGGGCCGCGGCCGCGACGCAGGTCACCACCGCTATCAGCACGCCGATGCTCACCGCGGCGAGCGCGGAGCCCGAGCGGGCCCGGTAGCGCGCCAGGTCGCGCAGCGCGAGGCGGACCGCGATCGGCGCCCGGCGGCCCAGCCGGGCCAGGGCCACCAGGCACAGCGGCGCCAGCAGGATCACCGCCACCGTCAGCGCCACCAGGCCGAGGACCAGCTCGCCCATCCCGCCGCCCTGGCTGACGCTGGCGCCGGACGCGCCCAGCAGGAAGAACGCGATCACGAAGAAGGTCACGCCGACCGGGACCGCCCGGCGGTGCAGCCGCCTGGGGGCGGCTGGCCGGCCGGACAGGGCGGCCATCACGGGCAGCCTGGTGATGGCGCGGGCCGGCCGGGACGCTGCGATGAACGTCGCCAGCACCGCCAGCACCACTGCCGCCGCCATCACCGGCCAGGGCAGGCTCAGCACGCCTATCACGTGATGCGCGCTGGCCTCCAGCAGCGGCCGGTAGGCGAACCAGCCAGCCAGGCCCAGCCCGGTCCCGATGACGGCGCCGACCGCGCCGGTGACGAGGCCATTGACCCGCACGACCATGCCGATGTGCCGGTCGGTGGCGCCGAGCGAGGCGAGCATCCCGAGTGAGCGCAGCCGGCGTTGTGCCAGCACCGTGAATCCGCCCACCGCGACCAGCGCGATCAGCAGCATCCCCAGCGTGAGCGCGGCCACCGAGATGGTCTCCGGGTTGAGCACGTTGGCCGGCACGGCCGCCGACGACGCCACCACGTTCGCGCCCAGCGTCCTGGGAGCCACGCCCGGCGCGTCGAACAGCACGGTGATCTGGGTGGGCGCGGTGACCTGGCCCGGTGCCACCAGGGCGAACTGGTCCAGCAGGTTACGCGGGTTCTCGACGATGCCGGTGACCAGGCGGGCGGTCCCGTCCAGCCGCCAGACGTGCCCGGCGCGGAGGCGGAAGTCCGACGCCACGCCCGCGGTCACGGCCACCTGCCCCGCGCCCGCCGGGTAGTGCCCGCTGACCAGGGCGAGCAGCGGCTGTCCGAACGGGCCGCGCGGATCCTGGGCGCGCAGGCTGAAGGTGTCGATCGAGCCGGGGACGGCGATGGTCTGGTTCTCGATGACGTCCAGCCGGCCGGCCCGCTGCCGCAGCGAGGCCAGCTGCGCGGCCAGATGCGGGTCCGGCCCGGTGAAGGTGGCCATGTCGTGCGCGCTGCCGAAGGCGGCGCCGGCCGGCAGCGGCGTGTTGGTGGCCACCGCGGACCCGATGACGGTGGCGGCCACCGCCACCACGATGAGCGCGAGGATCAGCAGCTGCTGGCGCCACTCCCGGCGGAACAGCCGCCAGGCCCAGCGGATCACCGCGCGCCGGGCGGGAGCGCCCCCGTTGCCGGTTCCCGCCGCGGCCGGCCGTTCGAGCGTTGCGGTGCCCATCAGCGTTCCCCGCCCGTGCCGGGCACCCCGCCGCCCGGGCCGGCGCCCAGCAGCGACTCCGGCTGCGGCGGCGGTGCGGTCTGGTCGACCAGCTGGCCGTCCCGGATGAACACCACCCGGTCGGCCCAGGATGCGAGCTGCGCGTCGTGGGTCACCACGATGGCGGCCACCCCGCGCTTGCATGCCTGGTGGATCAAGCGCATGACCGCCTCGCCGTTCACCGAGTCGAGCGCCCCGGAGGGCTCGTCGGCCAGCAGCAGGCGCCGGTCGCCCACCACGGCGCGGGCGATCGCGACCCGCTGCCGTTCACCTCCGGACAATTCGTCCGGGAAGCGCTCGGCCTGGCCGCCCAGGCCCAGCCCGTCCAGGCCTGCCAGGCCAGCGGCACGGGCCTGGCGGGCGGGCACGCCGTCCAGCTCGAGCGGGAGAGCCACGTTCTCGACCGCGGTGAGGCCGGGCAGCAGGTTGAAGTCCTGGAACACGTAGCCGACCGAGCGGCGGCGCAGCCGGGCCCGCTGGTTGCGCGACATCCGCGACAGCGGCCTGCCTCCGATCACCACCTCGCCGTCGGTGGGTTCTTCCAGGCTGCCGGCGATGGTGAGCAGGGTGCTCTTGCCCGAGCCGCTCGGGCCCATCACGGCCACCATGGTGCCCGGCCCGACCGACAGGCTGACGTCGCGGAGCGCGTGCACCTCGGCGGCGGCGTGACCGTAGGTCTTCGACACGTTGCGCAGCTCCAGCGCGCTCATCGCCGCACCGCCAGCCTGCGGCGCAGCCGCGGTGCCGGGGCCTGGGCGGGCGCGGCGGGCAGGGCCGCGGCGCGCTTGAGCCGCCCCTCGGCGGCGTCCAGCCAGCGGACCACCGAGTCCAGCCGGAACAGCTCGGCGTCCACCACCAGCGCCAGGCTCAGGTCGTAGCCGGCCTCGTCTTCCTTCAGCCGGGTCCACTGCTGCATCAGCTCCACCAGGTAGCGGCGGTGCACCTGGATGATCTCGTGCACGTCGGCGCCCGGCACCCGCAGCGCCACCAGCACCTTCATCACGAGCTCGTCGCGCGGCGGGGAGGTGAGGTCCGGCGGGGTGCGCAGCCAGTCGGCGAGCTTGTCCGCGCCGCCCGGGGTGATCCGGTACCCCTTCTGCGGGCCTTCCTCGCCGTCCTCGTCCGACTCGACCAGGCCGTCGCGCTCGAGGCGCTGCAGGGTCGTGTACACCTGGCCGACGTTCAGCGGCCAGACCTCGCCGGTCCTCGCCTCGAACTCTTCCCGGAGCTGCAGGCCGTACTTGGGGCCTTCGCTCAGCAGCGCGAGCAGTGCGTACCGGACGCTCATCGCGCCCTCACCTTGAGTAGCATGCCGAGAACAATACTCGGTATACAGCGAGCCGCCAGGGAGCTAGCTACACCCCTGCGGCGGGTGGCTGATCCCCGTCCCGGGTGTACTCAGGCCCCTGCGGCCTGGTCAGGGCCCTGGGCCGCGGCCCAGGTCGCCGCCGCGCTCCAGCATGGTCTCGTAGACGGCCGACATCACCTGCGAGACCGGTTCCCCGGCGCGGATCCGGCGTGCCATCGCCGCCTCCCGGTCCGCGATCCAGGCGGCGGCCGTGACCACCTCCTCCGCGCGGGCGGCGGCGATGAACACCACGCCGCTGCCGTCGGCCACCACCAGGTCGCCGGGGGCGACCGTCACGTCGCCCACCCGCACCGGCTGGTTCCAGCCGGTCTCCACCAGCCGCCCGCGCGCGGTCCGGGGCACGCAGGCCCGGGCGTACACCGGCAGGCCGAGTTCCCGCGCCTCGTCCACGTCCCGGCACGACCCGTCCACGATCACGCCGCCGGCCCCGCGGGTTACCGCGGCCAGCGACAGGATCCCGCCCCAGCCCGGGGCGTCGGTCCGGCCGCCCGCGGCGACCACGATGACGTCGTCCCGGCCGGCTGCCTCGATCGCGGCGGTGGCGATGTGCCGCTCGCTGCGGGCCGCCCCTTCAGCCGGGCCCAGCTGCACCGTGATGACCCGGCCGGTGATCCGGCGGGTCACGGTGACCGGGGGCAGCCCGGTCACCACCCCGGTCAGGCCGAGCTTGTCCAGCGCGTCCGACACCGCGCAGGTGTCCAGGCCGGCCAGCCGCGCCCCGGCCGGCTGGGCACCTTCCGGCTGGGCACCTTCCGGCTGGGCATCTCCCGGCTGGGCACCGCCAGGCCCGGGCGGCCCGCTCACCGCGGCCACAGCCGGCGGGCCAGCGCCGCGACGAGCCGCAGCTTGGCCGACTGCTCGTCCGGGGTGACCGGGTTGCCGGCCGCGACGGAGGCGAAGCCGCACTGGGTGCTGACCGCCAGCTCGTCCAGCGGCTTGACCGCGGCCGCCTCGGCGACCCGGGCGGCGACCGCGTCCGCGTCCTCCAGCTGCCCCGACTTCGTGGTGAGCAGGCCGAGCACGACCGTGGTGCCGGGCCGGACGCCGGCCAGCGGCCCGAACCCGCCCGCCCGGTCCGAGTCGTACTCCAGCAGCAGCCGGTCGAAGGTCAGCCGGCCGAACAGCTCGGCCGAGATGGCGCCGTACCCGCCGGCCGAGTGCCAGCGCCCGCCCGGCGCGTTGCCGCGGCAGATGTGCAGCGCCCGGGTGGCCCCGTCCAGGCCGTCCAGCAGCGAGTTGTCCAGCTCGGCGTCGAACGCCAGGTCAGCGGTCACGTCCCGGCCGGCCGCCGCCAGCCGCGCCCGGGTGTCCGGGTCGCAGTAGGAGCCGTAGTTGGGGGCGTCCAGCTGGAGGTAGTCGCACCCGAGTGCGAGCAGTTCGGCGGCGACAGCCCGTTCATAATCCCGGATCTCCAGCAGGAACTCCTCGCAGCTGCCGTAGGCATCCCGGGAATGCCGATCGGACCAGAAGCGCCGGTGGTAGCTCGGCGCGGCCATGCAGTACTTGGTGCGGGTGCGCGCGTGCTTGGCCAGGAAGGCGTACTCATCCGCCATGTTCCCCAGGTGGGCGGCCTCCCGCACCGGGCGCACCACCACCGGGAAGGGCCGCTGGATCGGCGGGGGAGCGGCCGCGCTGCCGCCGCGCCAGTCCAGGCCCGGGCCTTCCCCGGGCCGGTGCTCGAAGCAGTCCAGGTAGCGCGGGGTCTGCGCCCAGTTGACGCGGCGCATCTCGCCGTCGGTGACCACGTCCAGCCCGGCGTCCTCCTGGACCCGGATCGCCGCCAGCACCGCGTCATCGAGCAGGCCGGCGGGGGCCTGGCCGGTATCGCTGCTGGTCAGCGCGCCGATCACCGACGGCGGGCGCAGCAGGCTGCCGACGGTCTCCGCCCGGGTGGCCGCGTCGCGGGGGCGCACCTCAGCCCGCCGTCTTCGCGAGCGCGGGGATGAACCGGGCCGGGTTGGTGTGGAAGATCTTCACCTTGTCGTCCCGGGACAGGAAGCCGAACGAGCCGATCACCGGCACCAGGTCGTCGCAGGTGCGCCCGGTCTCCGGGCGCACGGCCCGGCCGGAGCCCGGCGCCTCGGTGCCGAAGCACAT
Source organism: Gemmatimonadota bacterium (assembly GCA_050257395.1). Classification (GTDB taxonomy): domain Bacteria; phylum Actinomycetota; class Actinomycetes; order Streptosporangiales; family Streptosporangiaceae; genus JAIRTY01. The sequence continues at coordinate 34,481 of JBLMWU010000219.1, forward strand.
CCGGTCCACGCCTTTCTGCTTGATCGCCGCCTCCAGGAAATGCAGGTCGTAGCCGCAGGTGTCGTAGAACAGGTTGCTGCTGAGGTCCTTCTGCGCGAGGTGCGGGTCGGTGGGGATGAAGCGGTCCAGCGCGCCGCCGCAGTGGCAGATGAGGACCTTGAGGGCGGGGTAGCGCTCGAACACGTCGCCGTGCGACAGGAACTGGCCGGCCAGGTACTGCTCGGTCAGGAAGCCGAGCTGGTAGTTGTGCGGGACCACCCGGAACCGGGGGTCCAGCGAGTTGGTGCCGTGCACGATCAGCGGGATCGCGAGTTCCTCGCACCGTTCGTACAGCGGGTACCAGTAGGGCTCGTGCATGCCGGGGGTGGTGCGGCGGCCCGCCGGGTCGGGGGAGACGTAGGCGGCGGCGAACCCGAGGTCCCGCACGCACCGGTCAAGCTCGGCGACGCAGCCGGACAGGTCGGGCGCGGCCGAGTCCTGCGGCAGCATCGCCGCGCCGAGAAACCGGTCGGGGAACATCTGGCACTGCTGATGGATCATGTCGTTCACGTACCGGGTCCACGCCGGGATCAGGTGCGGCTCCATCCAGCCCAT
>JBLMWU010000220.1:0-30335 GCA_050257395.1 Gemmatimonadota bacterium
GACGCCGGGGAGGACCCGCCCCGCGCGGGCCGGGGGGTGGCAGCCGCGCCGGGGCGGGCGGCGCCGTTGGCGTGGCCTGCCCCGCCCAGGACCCCGGTCACGGTCCACACCAGAAAAATGATCAGCGCGGCGCCGGACGCGGACACGGCAGCCCGGCGCCGCCAGTAGACGCTCTGCCGGAGCCTCGGCGGCGGCTCGGGCACGTTCCGGGCCATGGCACGAGTATGGGAACCCGGGCCGGTGATCGGCCGGCGGCGCGCCGGCCGGGCGGCGACGGCCGGCATCCGGACCCGGGCGGGCTCACGGCACCGCCACCCCGTGCGCCCGCAGCACGAAGATCAGCGAGTTGCTGACCAGGCGGCCGCTGACCGCGGTGGCCACGAAGGCACCCGGGCCGGCCCGCTGGCCCTGCCCCTGGCAGCCGGGGCCGGCGGCCCGGCGGTCCCACCAGAAGTGCAGCGCCGCGGGCACTCCCTTGGTCAGCACGGCCACATTCGAGCCGGTCCCGCTGGCGCAGGCAGCGGAGCTCCACAGGACCCGGCGGCCGGTCCTGACGACCACCGACACGAACCGCGGGCCGGTGTTGAATGTGCACGGCCGCGCCGCCGTGGACACCACGTCGACTTCGAACCGCGGCCAGGCCCGGCCGCGGTAGGAGGCGTGCGGCTGGTGCAGGCTGAGCACCACGTCGCCCCGCGGGCAGGCGGCCGGGTGCCCGCTGCGGCGCGGCTGGCCCGGCCCCGGCAGGCCCTGCCCGGCCGCGCTGGTCCGGCCCGCCGCGCTCGTCCGGCCAGCCGCGCTCGTCCGGCCGGCCGTGTGGCCGGCCCGCGCGGCGGCCGGTGAGCTCGCGGCCGGGCTGCCCTGGCGGGCCGCGGGCGTGGCCGTGCCGCTGGCGGGCGCCGCGCCGCCCGCGCCGGTGCCCGGCCCGCCGTCGCCGGCCGCCGCGCCCGCCGCCGAGGCGCCCGCCGCCGAGGCGCCCGGTGCCGCGGGCGTGCTGAGGGTGCCGTTCACGGCCCAGCTGATGAGCCCGACGATCGCGAGGCCGATGGCGAGGGCGATCGCGCGCCGCCGCCAGTAGACATCCGCCCCGACCGGCGGCGGCTGGTAACGGGGCGCATTCTCGCTCATGCGGAGAGTATGCATGGCAATTACGGAACGTGTTCAACTGACACGCCGCCGCCAATTGATGTTTTCGCAGTTCAACCCGAGCTTATGGAAGCATTCCGGCAGCGGCTTCCCTCAGTGGCCACCGCAACAACCACGTTCCGTGCGCAAATTGGAAACGCCCTGCCGGTGCCGCGGACGGCGCGCCGCCGCAGCCGCCTGGTGATGTGCGAGGATCGGGATGTCATGACGGGCGGGCAGGTGGCGGCGATCGCCGGATGGTACGGCACGCACGCGCGCGACCTGCCCTGGCGCCGCCCCGGCACCTCCCCCTGGGCAGTCCTGGTCAGCGAGGTCATGCTGCAGCAGACCCCGGTGGCGCGGGTGCTGCCCGCCTACGCGGACTGGCTCGGCCGCTGGCCCAGCCCCGCCGACCTGGCCGCGGCCCCGGCCGCCGATGCCGTCCGCCAGTGGGGCCGGCTCGGGTACCCGCGGCGGGCCATCCGGCTGCACGAGGCCGCGCGGATCATCACCGAGCGGCACGGCGGTGAGGTGCCCGCCGGCCTGGCGGAGCTGCGCGCCCTGCCCGGCGTCGGCGCCTACACCGCCGCCGCGGTGGCCAGCTTCGCCTTCCGCCAGCGGCACGCCGTGCTGGACACCAACGTGCGCCGCGTCCTGGCCCGGCTGTTCGCCGGGCACGAGCTTCCGGGCCCGGCTCCCACCGTGGCGGAAATCACACTCGCGGAGTCCCTGCTGCCGCCCGAGCCGGAACTGGCGGCCCGCTGGTCGGTGGCGGTCATGGAGCTGGGCGCCCTGGTCTGCACGGCGGCCGCACCCCGCTGCGGCGACTGCCCGGTTCTGGCCAGCTGCGCCTGGCATCAGGCAGGCCGCCCGGCGGCCGCCGTGCGCCGGCCCGGCCAGTCGTACGAGGGCACCGACCGCCAGTGCCGCGGCCGCCTGCTCGCCGTCCTCCGCGACGCCGAGGCCCCGGTCCCCCGCGCGACCCTGGACCTGGTCTGGCCCGATCACGCCCAGCGCGACCGCGCCCTCGCCAGCCTTCTCGCCGACGGCCTCGCCTGCCTCCACCCAGACGGCCGCTACACCCTGCCCGCCTGAGAGTGCCCCGCCCTCCTGAGAGTGCCCGGGCCGCCTGAGGGTGCCTGCCCGCCCTGAGGGTGCCCGCCCGCCTGAGAGTGCCCTGCCCGCCCTGAGGGTGCCCGCCCGCCTGAGAGTGCCCCACCCGCCTTCAGCTGCTCCGGAAACGCGAAGGACCGGGGTCCCCGATGGGACCCCGGTCCTCTTGCGGCTTGCCAGCGGGCGGTGGCCGCCGGTCAGTCCTGCTGCGGTCTGCCCGCCTCCACCTCGGCCGGCACGGCGTCCGGCACCGAGTCGGGCTTGGGCACACCCTTGAAGGTGAACTGGGCGTCCTCGCCGGTGCCCTTGACATCGACGATGACGATCTGGCCGGCCTTGAGCTCGCCGAACAGGATCTTCTCCGACAGGCTGTCCTCGATCGAGCGCTGGATCGTCCGGCGCAGCGGCCGGGCGCCCAGCACCGGGTCGTACCCGCGCTCGGCGAGGAGGGCCTTGGCGGCCGGGCGGAGCTCCAGCCCCATGTCCCGGTCCTTGAGCCGCTCGTCCACCTTGGCGATCATGAGGTCCACGATCGTGACGATCTCGCTCTCGGTGAGCTGGTGGAAGACGATGATGTCGTCCACCCGGTTGAGGAACTCCGGCCGGAAGTGGTGCTTGAGCTCCTCGGAGACCTTGGCCTTCATCCGGTCGTAGGAGCCCCGCGACTCGCCCGCCCGGGAGAACCCGACCGAGACGCCCTTGGAGATGTCCCGGGTGCCCAGGTTGGTGGTCATGATGATGACGGTGTTCTTGAAGTCCACCATCCGGCCCTGGGCATCGGTCAGCCGGCCGTCCTCCAGGATCTGGAGCAGCGAGTTGAAGATGTCCGGGTGGGCCTTCTCGATCTCGTCGAACAGGACCACCGAGAACGGCCTGCGCCGCACCTTCTCCGTGAGCTGGCCGCCTTCCTCGTACCCGACGTAGCCGGGCGGGGAGCCGAACAGCCGCGAGACGGTGTGCTTCTCCATGTACTCGCTCATGTCGAGCTGGATCAGCGAGTCCTCGTCGCCGAACAGGAACTCGGCCAGCGTCTTGGACAGCTCCGTCTTACCGACACCGGACGGGCCGGCGAAGATGAACGAGCCGCCGGGCCGCTTGGGGTCCTTCAGCCCGGCCCGGGTCCGCCGGATCGCCTGCGACAGCGCCTTGATCGCGTCGTTCTGCCCGATCACGCGCTTGTGCAGCTCGTCCTCCATGCGGAGCAGGCGCTGCGACTCCTCCTCGGTGAGCTTGAACACCGGGATGCCGGTGGCGGTGGCGAGGACCTCGGCGATGAGCTCTTCGTTCACCTCGGCGACGACATCCATGTCGCCGGCCTTCCACTCCTTCTCCCGGGCCTCCTTCTTGGCGATCAGCTGCTTCTCGTTGTCCCGCAGCGCAGCCGCCTTCTCGAAGTCCTGGGAGTCGATGGCCGACTCCTTCTCCCGCCGCACCTGCGCGATCTTCTCGTCGTACTCCCGCAGGTCCGGCGGGGCCGTCATGCGGCGGATCCGCATGCGCGACCCGGCCTCGTCGATCAGGTCGATCGCCTTGTCCGGCAGGAACCGGTCGCTGATGTAGCGGTCGGCCAGCTGCGCGGACGCGACCAGCGCGCCGTCAGTGATGGAGACCCGGTGGTGGGCCTCGTAGCGGTCCCGCAGGCCCTTGAGGATCTCGATCGTGTGGGAGATCGTCGGCTCCGCCACCTGGATGGGCTGGAACCGCCGCTCCAGGGCGGCGTCCTTCTCCAGGTGCTTGCGGTACTCGTCCAGCGTGGTGGCGCCGATGGTCTGCAGCTCACCCCGGGCCAGCATCGGCTTGAGGATGGACGCCGCGTCGATCGCGCCCTCGGCGGCACCCGCACCGACCAGCGTGTGCAGCTCGTCGATGAACAGGATGATGTCGCCGCGGGTCCGGATCTCCTTGAGAACCTTCTTCAGCCGCTCTTCGAAGTCACCGCGGTACCGGGAACCGGCCACCAGGGCGCCCAGGTCGAGCGTATAGAGCTGCTTGTCCTTGAGCGTCTCGGGCACCTCGCCCTTGACGATCTTCTGGGCCAGGCCCTCGACCACCGCGGTCTTGCCCACGCCGGGCTCGCCGACCAGCACGGGGTTGTTCTTGGTGCGCCGCGACAGCACCTGCATGACCCGCTCGATTTCCTTCTCCCGGCCGATCACCGGGTCGAGCTTGCCCTCCCGCGCGGCCGCCGTGAGGTTGCGGCCGAACTGGTCGAGCACGAGCGAGGTCGACGGGGCGGTCTCGGACGGGGCACCCGCCGACGCGGGCTCCTTGCCCTGGTAGCCGTGCAGCAGCTGGATCACCTGCTGGCGCACCCGGTTCAGGTCCGCGCCCAGCTTCACCAGCACCTGCGCCGCCACGCCCTCACCCTCGCGGATCAGGCCCAGCAGGATGTGCTCGGTGCCGATGTAGTTGTGGCCGAGCTGCAGCGCCTCCCGCAGCGACAGCTCCAGCACCTTCTTGGCACGCGGAGTGAACGGGATGTGCCCCGACGGTGCCTGCTGCCCCTGGCCGATGATCTCCTCAACCTGCTGCCGTACGGCCTCCAGGCTGATTCCCAGCGACTCCAGGGCCTTGGCCGCCACGCCTTCGCCCTCGTGGATCAGGCCAAGCAGTATGTGCTCGGTGCCGATGTAGTTGTGGTTCAGCATCCTGGCCTCTTCCTGAGCCAGGACCACAACCCTCCGCGCCCGGTCGGTAAACCTCTCGAACATCTCGTCGCTCCCTCACAGAGCGGTCGGGGAGGCCCTGATGTCCGGCCCCGTCCTTCCGCATGGTAGCCCGCATGCCGGATGACGCGGCGCACGATTTGTCGTGCATGAGAAAACGTTCCCCGGCAGGAGGGCGTTCATCCCATCCAACCCCTACCGGGGGGGTAAGTGTTCCCACTACGCCGGAAGCGAACGCGGGCCCAGGAGCGCTGCCGATAGCGGGACGGCAGCGATCGCCCGGCCGGCGGGCCGGGCTTGCGCACCTGACAGATACCAGTGGACCAGGCAGGGGTAACGCGCGGCCCGCACGCGGCCCGGGGGATAGGACCGGCCGGTGGCCGGGCATCCCGCGAACCGCCTGCGGGCCGAAGTGCGAGCTAGTGGGCGTTCTCGTATTCCGCGATGATCGACGCGGGAATGCGGCCGCGCTCGCTGACCTTGTGACCGCGCTGCTTGGCCCAGGCCCTGATTTCCGAGCTGCGCTCACGGCCCGGGCCGCTGCGCGCCCGCCGGCGCCGGCCAGCCGAAGCGCCTGTCGCACGCCGGGCGTGATCGGTGTACTGCCCGAACTTCTCGCGCAGTTCCTTGGCGTGCGTCGAGCACACATCGATCTCGTACGCAGTTCCGTCAAAGGAGAACGAAACTGTCTCCGTTCCCTCGACCTCGCTGTCGTGGGGAAGGTCGCAGACGACCGTCACCTTCACCTTCTGAGCCATGGGGGCCAGCCCTTCCGCTGGAGCATCTCGAATAAGGCGGCCCAAACATATACCAGGAGGCTTGGTGTTGACAATTCAGGGTCCCGGGATTCGAACTCAATGCGCGTCCGCAGAACATGCCCAAGTCTGATCACAGCAGCTTTATTGTTACTCTCTGTAATCGAGGCTCAGATGGGCCCCGCTGAATCGGGCATGCCGCCTAAGGCCTTCCGCAGACGCGGTTACGCACTGCCGCTAGTGCGAGATCCGGTGCTCCGATGAGGACGGCTGCGCGTCCTCAGGTGCGGCATTCCTGATGTCATCGGGAATATCCGCCGCGCCTTCATCGCCGTCCGGCCGCTTCGGGCTCATCTGCCGGCGCAGGAACATCACGATCGCGACCAGGAAGGCCGCGCATACAACCAGTGATGGGGTGAGCACCTCCAGATCCTGGAGCACATCATCTCCTTTCCCGGCGCGTCCCGTCTCCTGGCTCTGATCCGCTTACTGCATTCTGGCGCATGGCACGGGGTGCGCCTGCCACCGCCCCCGGCCCAGGAGTGGAGGCGGCCCGCCGGTGAGGGGCGCCGCGGAGGCCCGCCGGGGAGGCGGCGCGGCACCGCCGGCCGCGGCAGCCGGCGTCCGCCAGCGCGGCATCCGCGGAAAGCGCACCCGGGCTGTCGGACCCCCGTGGCAGTATCGGGCGGCATGTTCCTGGCGGACCTGCACGTCCACTCCAGGTTTTCCCGGGCCTGCAGCAAGAACTGCGATATCCCAGGTCTGGCCTGGTGGGCGCTGCGCAAGGGCGTGACGGTGGCCGGCACGGGTGACTTCACCCACCCAGCCTGGGCGGCTGAACTTCGCGAGCAGCTGGTGCCCGCCGAGCCGGGCCTGCTGCGCCTCCGCCCGGACCTGGAGGAGGAGGTCCGGCGCACCAGCGCCCGCAGCTGCGGGCAGGAGGTGCGCTTCCTGCTGTCAGCCGAGATCTCCACGATCTACCGGCGGGCGGACCGCACCAGGAAAGTCCACCATTTGCTCTACGCGCCCAGCTTCGACGCCGCGGAACAGATCACCGCCGCGCTGGCGCGCATCGGCAACCTGGCTTCCGACGGCCGGCCCATCCTGGGGCTCGATTCTCGCGACCTGCTGGAGATCACCCTGAGTGGCGGTCCCGGATGCTTCCTGATTCCTGCCCATATCTGGACACCCTGGTTCGCGGTGCTGGGTTCCAAATCAGGCTTTGACACAGTCGGCGAGTGTTACGCAGATCTCGCCGGCGAGGTGTTCGCCATCGAGACCGGCCTGTCCTCCGATCCCCCGATGAACTGGTCGTGCTCGTTCCTGGACAGCTACCGGCTGGTGAGCAACTCCGACGCCCATTCACCACCGATGCTGGGCCGGGAGGCGACCGTGTTCAGCACCGAACTCGACTACTTCGCCATGGCCGGGGCGCTGCGCACCGGAGCCGGCCTGGAAGGCACTATCAACTTCTATCCGGAAGGCGGCCGGTATCACCTGGACGGGCACCGTAAGTGCGGTGTGCGCTGCGAACCGGCTGATAGCAGAACTCTCGGCGGAAACTGCCCGGCCTGTGGAAAACCACTGACCATCGGGGTCCTGCACCGGGTTACCGAACTCGCCGACCGCCCGGCCGGCTTCCACCCGCCCGGGGCGGCCGGATATGCCAATCTCGTCAGCCTGCCGGAGATTCTCGGCGAGATCCGCGGCGTGGGCCCCAAGAGCAAGCAGGTCGACGCGGAGGCCGCGCGGCTGGTCGCCGCCCTGGGCCCGGAACTGGCCATCCTCAGGGAGATCCCGGCCGATGAGGTCTCCCGGGCCGGTGGGAGCCTGCTCGGCGAGGCGGTGGCCCGGCTCCGCCGCGGGGAGGTGACCCGGGAGGCGGGCTACGACGGCGAGTACGGCGTGATCCGGGTGTTCCGGCCCGGCGAGCTGACCCGGGCGGCCACCCTGTTCGACGTGCCCGCCCCCCGCCCGGCGGAGGCCGCCACCGGCCTGGCAGGTGCCAGGGACGGGACGGAGGGCGACGCTGACGGGCCGGCCGGAGCGAACAGCGGCAGGCGGCGCCGTGCGGGCACACGCCGGCCAGCCCACGGGCACGGGGCCGGCGAGGGCGCGCACCAGGCAAGTGAAGAGGCGCGCGGGGCGGGCCAGGACACGGGCGGGGCCGCCGGCTCCATCCTGGCCGGGCTGGACCCGGACCAGCAGGCGGCCGCCGCGGCCGCATCACCGCTCATGATCATCGCGGGCCCGGGGACCGGCAAGACCAGGACCCTGACCCACCGGATCGCGGCCGCCGTGGCTGAACGGGGCGTGCCGCCGGAAAGCTGCCTCGCGATCACCTTCACCCGGCGGGCGGCCCAGGAACTGCGCGACAGGCTGGCGGCGCTGCTCCCCGGCCGGGCCGCCGCGGTGACCATCACCACGTTCCACGGTCTCGGGCTGGCCATCCTCCGTGAGCACCCCAGGCCGGCCGGGCTGACGGCTGAGTTCACCGTGGCGGGCGAGGAGACGGTCCGCGCGGTGGCCGCCGAGGTGGCCGGGTCGGAGCAGGCGGCCGCCGCCCTGCTGGCCGCCGCGGACCCGGCCGGGCGGGAGCTGCTCACCAAGGCCCTGGCCGCCCGGGACCTGGTGAGCTTCGACGGCCTGCTGGACCTGCCGCTGGAACTGCTGCGGGCCGGGCCGGAGCTGGCGGCCCGGCTGCGGGAGCGCTGGCCGGTGCTGAGCGTCGACGAGTACCAGGACATCGACGCCCGCCAGTACGAGCTGCTGCGGCTGCTGGCCGGAGACGGCAGCGGGCTGACCGTGATCGGCGACCCGGATCAGGCGATCTACGGTTTCCGCGGCTCGGACGTGCGTTTCTTCCAGCGCTTCAGCGAGGACTACCCCGGTGCCGCGGCCGTCGAGCTCACCCGCAACTACCGGTCCGCCCCGGCCATCCTCAGCGGCGCCCTGCAGGCCGTGGCGCCGGCCACCCTGGTGCCGGGCCGCACGCTCCGCCCCGCCGCCGCGCCGTCCCCGGCTGCGGCCGGCGCCGGGGCGGCCGCCGCGGCGTGGCCGGACCCGGGCCGGGTCACTCTGCACGAGGCCGCGGACGAGCATGCCGAGGCGGCCTGGATCGGGCAGGCGGTGGACCGGCTGCTGGGCGGAGCGTCGTTCCACTCGCTGGACAGCGGCCGGGCGGACGGCCACGCCACCGGCGGGCTGACGCTCGCCAGCATCGCGGTGCTCTACCGGACCGACGCGCAGGCGGGACCGCTCGGCCAGGGCCTGACCCGGGCGGGCCTGCCGTGGCAGAAGCGTTCCCACGACAGGCTGACCCGCCGGTCCGCCGTGCCGGACGTGGCCGGGGAACTGCGCCTGGCCGGGCCGGACGGCACCGCTGGCAGCCCGGTGGCGAGCCGCCTGCAGGCCGTGGTGCGCAAGCTGGCGGAGCAGGCGCCGCTGCGCGGGCTGGCCGCCGTGGACGTGCTGGCGGCCGGCGAGGTGCTTGCGCCGCTGGCCCGCCGCTGCGGCAGCGACCTGGAGCGGTTCCTGACCGAGCTCGCCCTGGGAGCGGAGGCCGACTCGCTGGATCCCCGGGCGGACGCCATCACCCTGCTGACCCTGCACGCTGCCAAGGGGCTGGAATTCGACGTGGTGTTCCTGGCCGGATGCGAGCGCGGCCTGCTCCCGCTGCGGCTGCCGGGTGCCGCGCCGGCCGACGGCGACCCGGCAGAGGAGCGGCGGCTGCTGTTCGTCGGCATGACCAGGGCCCGCCGCCACCTGTTCCTGAGCTGCGCCGCAACCCGGCACCGCCACGGCGCCACGCTCCCAGGCGGCCCGTCGCCTTTCCTCACGTCCATCGACCCGGCCCTGCTCGACCGCTCCACCCCCACCCGCCCCCGCCGTCCCCCCGCCCGCCAGCTCAAGCTGCTGTAGACCCGCCCCCGGAGGCGAGCCGAGGGCCAAGTTAGAGGTGGAGCAGCATTCTTGTGTTGCCGAGGGTGTTGGGCTTGACGCGGTCGAGGTCGAGGAACTCCGCGACGCCTTCGTCGTAGGAGCGCAGCAGTTCCGCGTACACCTCGTGGGAGACGGGAGAGCCGTCGATCTCCTTGAACCCGTGGCTGGCGAAGAACCCGACCGCGAACGTCAGCACGAACACCCGGCGCACGCCCAGCTCCCGGGCGGTCGCCAGCAGCGCCTCCACGAGCCGGTGCCCGATCCCGTGGCCCTGGCAGTCCTCACGCACCGCGATGGTGCGGATCTCCGCCAGGTCCTCCCACATGACGTGCAGGGCGCCGCAGCCGAGGATCAGGCCGTCCGGTTCCTGCTCAGCCACCCAGAATTCCTGGATGTCCTCGTACAGGGTGACGTCGGCCTTGCCGAGCAGCCGCCGGGATTCGACGTTGGCACGGACCAGGCCGCTGATCGCGCGGACATCCGCGGTGCGTGCCCGCCGGACCTTGTATTCCATCGCGCGTACCTTAACCGGTCACGCACAGTGGTGGCACCTCGGCGCCCACGGCCCCGCCCCCTGCACGCATCGTTATCTGCCTGGCACGCAGCGTGCGCAAGGCCGGGACACGCGGCACCGGCCGGCCGAAATCCCGTATGCACCAAGCGCCACTATGCAAAAATTCGGTCGATCCGCCTGGCACTCATCACCCGTGCCCGCCGGGTCCACCCCGCTCCCGCAGAGCCGCGGCCAGCGCCGCGAGCCAGTCAGCTTTGGGAGAGAGGAGATCACGTGGAGTCCCCGCTTCCCGTCCGGCACAGGCCGGGCAGGTTCCGGCAGACCGGACGGCCAGGGCTGCGCCTCCCCCGTCCCGCCCGGGCCACGGCGGCCCGCGCCTGGCGGCGGACGGCGACGCTGGCCGGGCTGGCTACTGCCGCCAGCCTGGTGCTGCCCAGCGGCGTGAGCATCGCCTCGCCGGCCCGGCCGCAGCCGAGCCTCAAGCAGCTGGTAGCCCAGGCCAGGGCGCTCTCCGAGCAGATCAACACCCTGAGCGAGCAGTACGACGGGCTGCGCATCCAGCTCAACCAGGCCCGGTCTGAGGCGAAGATCGCGGCCCGCACCTATGCGCAGGACGCCACCCGGCTGGTCGCGGGACGGCTGACCGTCGGCCAGCTCGCCGCCCAGAGCTACATGAACGGCGGGCTCGACAGCTCACTGCAGCTGCTGACCAGCAACTCGCCCGAAGTCATCATCAACCGCGCGGCGATCATGCAGCAGCTCCAGCAGGAGAACGGGGACAAGATCAGCCAGCTCGCCGCCGCGGAGCAGGCCGCGCTCCGGGCGCGCGCCACCGCGCAGCAGCAGAGCCGGCAGGTCGCCCGCCTGGTGGCCGCGATGGCGAAGAAGCAGAACGCCATCCAGCAGAAGATCAACGTGCTGAACAGCGCCACCTTCGCGAAGGCGATGGCCATCTTCAACGCGACCGGCCAGTACCCGAGCTTCACGATCCCCACCCAGAACACCATCGGCGCGGAGGCGCTCCGCTACGCGCTCACCCGGCGGGGCGACCCCTACGTGTGGGGCGCGGCCGGGCCGGGCTCGTTCGACTGCTCCGGCCTGGTCCTGTGGGCGTATGCGCAGGTCGGGATCAGCCTGCCGCACTACACCGGCGCGCAGTGGAACATGGGCATCCACGTGTCCCGCAGCCAGCTGCAGCCGGGCGACCTGGTGTTCTTCTACGCCGACATCGGCCACGTGGGCCTGTACCTCGGCAACGGCCTGATGGTGGACGCCCCTGACTTCGGGCAGCCCGTCAAGGTGGAGCCGGTCATGTGGGACGTGTACGTGGGCGCGGTCCGGATCGTCGGCTGAGCCGCCGCCAGCAGTGAGCCCGGCCCCGGGAGACCCGGGCCGGGTTCAGCCTGCCGGGGCCGGCTACTCGGGGCGGACCATCGGGAAGAGGATCAGCTCCCGGATGGGCTCGCCGGTGAACATGATCAGCATCCGGTCGATGCCCATGCCCATGCCGCCGGCCGGCGGCATGCCGTACTCCAGGGCCTGCAGGAAGTCCTCGTCCAGCTGCATGGCCTCCGGGTCGCCGCCGGCCGCCAGCAGCGACTGGGCCGTGAGCCGGGCACGCTCCTCCACCGGGTCGTTCAGCTCCGAGTACCCGGTGCCGATCTCGGTGCCGAACGCGACCAGGTCCCACCGCTCGGCCAGCCGGGGGTCCGTGCGGTGGCCGCGGGTGAGCGGCGACACCTCGACCGGGAAGTCGCGGTAGAACGTCGGGACGGTGGTCTGCTTCTCGACCAGCCGCTCGTACATCTCCAGCACGATCTGGCCGCCGTTCCAGCCGGGCTGCAGCGGCACCCCCGCGCTGGCGCACAGCTTGCGCAGCTGCTCGTCGCCGGTGTCGGGCGACACTTCCTCGCCCAGCGCCTCGGACACGGCGCCGTGCACGGTCTTGGACGGCCACGCGCCGCCGATGTCCCATTCCGTCCCGTCGGCCCGGCGGATCACGCTGCCCCCGAACGCGGCCGCCGCCGCGTCCTGGATCAGCTCCCGGGTGAGCGTGCCGATGGTGTCGTAGTCGCCGTAGGACTCGTAGGCCTCCAGCATGGTGAACTCGGGGTTGTGGGTGGCGTCCACGCCCTCGTTGCGGAAGTTGCGGCCGATCTCGAAGACCTTCTCGATGCCGCCGACCAGCAGCCGCTTGAGGTGGAGTTCCAGCGCGATCCGCAGGTAGAGGTCCATGTCGTAGGCATTGATGTGGGTCGTGAACGGCCTGGCGTTGGCGCCGCCGTGCACGCGCTGCAGCATCGGCGTCTCGACCTCGAGGAAGCCGCGGCCGTGCAGGTTCTCCCGGACCGAGCGGAGCGCCGCGCTCCTGATCTCCGCGAGCCGCCGGGCGTGCGGGTTGACGATCAGGTCGACGTAGCGGCGCCGCACCCGCGACTCGGGGTCGGTCAGGCCCTTGTGCTTCTCCGGGAGCGGCCGCAGGCACTTGGCGGTGACGGCGAAGCTGTCGGCGAGGACCGACAGCTCACCGCGCCGCGACGAGATGACCTCGCCGGTGACCCCGACGTGATCGCCGAGGTCCACGTCCCGCTTCCAGGCTTCCAGCGCGTCAGGGCCGACCCGGTCCAGGGAGATCATCACCTGGATGTCGCCGCTGCCGTCACGGATGGTGGCGAAGCACAGCTTGCCGCCGACCCGGGACAGCATCACCCGGCCGGTCACCCCCACCCGCTCGCCGGTGGCGGTGTCGGGCGCGAGGCCCGGGTGGCGGTCGCGTACCTGGGCGATGGTGTCGGTGCGGGGGTAGCCGAGCGGGTAGGGCTCAGCCCCGGAGCCGAGCATCCGTTCACGCTTGGCCAGCCGGATCTGCATCTGCTCCGGCAGGTCGTCCTCACGCGCGGCCGGACCGGCGCCGCCGGCTGGCGGGGCGCCCGTCTCCCGTTCTTCCTCCACCTGGTCTGCCTCCTCCCGGTCGAGGCTACCGGGGCGGCGAGGCGATCAGGGACGGGTTTTCCGGCCGCGGGCCCCCGCGGCCGGGCCGCACCCCTCCGGTACGGTCAGCGTCCATGCGCTACTCACACGGCCGGTACGAGCTCGACGACGACCCGCGGCGGCTCGATCGCGACGCGATCTGGGCGTTCCTGTCCGAGCACGCCTACTGGGGCCGCGAGCGCAGCCGCGCCGACGTAGAACGGCAGCTGGACTCGGCCTGGCGGGTGGTGGGCGGCTACGACGCCGCCACCGGCCGCCTGGTCGGCTTCGCCCGGGCGGTGTCCGACGGGGTGAACTACGCCTACCTGGCGGACGTGTACGTGCTGGACGGAGCCCGCGGCGAAGGGCTGGGCACCGCGCTGGTCGCCACCATGATCGACCGCGGGCCGGGTGCGGGGTTCCGCTGGTGCCTGCACACCCGGGACGCGCACGGCCTGTACGCCAGGTTCGGGTTCGCGCCGCCGGACGGCCGGTACCTGGAACGCCCGGCCGCTCCGCCGCCCCCGGCGGAGCCGGGTCAGGCAGCCAGGTTGCGCTCGTAGACCAGCCGCAGCCCGATCAGGGTGAGCCACGGCTCATACACGTCGATCACGCTGATCTCCTCGATCACCAGCGGGGCCAGCCCGCCGGTGGCGATGACCGTGACCGACTCGGGGTCGTCCGGCGCGAGCTCGGTGACCATCCGGCGGGCGATGCCCTCCACCTGGCCGGCGAACCCGTAGATGATGCCGGACTGCAGCGCCTCCACGGTGTTCTTGCCGATCACGTGCCGCGGCCGGGCGATCTCGACCTTGAGCAGCTGGGCGGCCCGGCGGGACAGCGCGTCCACGGAGATCTCGATGCCGGGGGCCAGCGCGCCGCCCACGAACTCGCCCTTCGCGCTCACCGCGTCGAAGTTCGTGGAGGTGCCGAAGTCGACCACGATGGCCGGGCCGCCGTGCAGGTGCATGGCGGCGACCGTGTTCATGATCCGGTCACTGCCGACCTCCTTGGGGTTGTCGTAGCGCAGCGACACCCCGGTGCGCACGCCGGGCTCGACGATCAGCGACGGCACGTCCCCGTAGTAGCGCCTGACCATCTCGCGCATCTCGTGCAGCACCGAGGGCACGGTGGAGCACAGCGCGATGCCGCTGATATCGGCGCCTTTGATGAGGGCGCTCTGGCCGAGCAGCCCCTGCAGGACCACGGCGAGCTCGTCGGCCGTGCGGACCGGGTCGGTGCCGATGCGCCAGTGCTCGGCCACCTCCTCGCCGTCGAACACCCCGAGCACCGTGTTGGTGTTGCCCACGTCAATCGTCAGCAGCATGGCCTTCCCGTACCTTCGCGCTCCCGGCCGCAGGCTTGCGGCCGGGCCCTGCCGGCAACATGATCATGACATCGGTGCCGTGATCACAAGACCCACCGTCCCGCCGCCGGTCAGCCGGCCAGCGTGACCGCGGTGTTGTCGATCAGCCGGGTCCCGCCGACCCGGGCCGCCACCAGCAGCAGCGCCGGGCCGTTGTAACCCGGCGGCGGCGGGGTGAACCGTTCGGGCTCGGCCAGCGCCAGATAGTCGACGGTCACCGGCGGATCGGCCTTGGCCGCCTCGTCCAGCACCTCGCCGGCCGCCGCCAGCACCGCCTCCGGGCCGGCCGCCGCGGCGGCCGCACCGGCCCGCAGGGCCCGCGACAGGGCCAGCGCGCTGCGGCGCTCCGGGCCGGACAGGTAGCGGTTCCGGCTGGAGGTGGCCAGGCCGTCGGGGTCGCGGACGATGGGCACCCCGACGATGCCGGGCCCCAGATCGAGGTCCGCGGTCATCCGCCGGATCATCGCCAGCTGCTGGGCATCCTTTTCGCCGAACACCGCGAGGTCCGGGACGGTCAGCTGGAACAGCTTCATGACCACGGTCAGCACCCCGCCGAAGAACCCCGGCCGGAAGGCGCCCTCCAGGACCGCCCCCATCGGGCCCGGGTCCACGGTGACCAGCTGCTCGCGGGGATACATGACCTCGCGGGCGGGGGCGAAGACCACGTCCGCGCCCTCCTCCCCGCAGATCGCCACGTCCTCGTCCAGGCTGCGCGGGTACCGGTCGAAGTCCTCGGCGGGCCCGAACTGGAGCGGGTTGACGAAGATGGTCACCAGCACCCCGCCCCCGGGCCCCGCGAGTTCCCGGGCGCGGCGCAGCAGCACGCGGTGCCCCTCGTGCAGGGCACCCATGGTCGGCACCAGCACCACCGGGGGCGCCAGCGTCCGGCGGGCGGCGCACAGGCCGCGCCGGGTGCGCGCGAGCACGGGCGGGCCGGCGGCGGTCACCGCGGCGCCCCGGCCAGCACGTCCAGCAGCCGCTGGGCAGCGGGCGGGGTCAGCATCCCGGCCGCCAGCGCCCGGTCGGCGGTGAGCCGGGCCAGCGCCAGGTAGGCCCGCAGCGCCTCGGGTGAGACCTCCCGCAGCGCCTCGATGTGGCCGGCCACGGTGTCGGCGTCGGCGCGGGCGACCGGGCCGGTGAGGCCCGCGTCGCCGAGCCGCAGCGCGTTGTCGAGCGCCGCGAACAGCAGCGGGCTGAGCATCCGGGCCGGGTCGGGCACGCCCGCCACCCCGAGCAGCTCGGCTGCCTGCACCACCAGGGTGATCAGGTGGTTGGCGCCGCTGGCCAGCGCGGCGTGGTAGAGGCTCCGGCTGGCCTCCTCGATGAAGACCGGCTCGCCGCCCATCTCGATGACCAGCGCCTCGGCCACCTGCCGGAGCTGCCCGGGCGCGGTGACCCCGAAGGAGATACCGGCCAGCCGGTCCACGTCGTCGGGGCGCCCGGTGAACGTCATCACCGGGTGGATGGCCAGCGGCAGCGCGCCCCGCTCGGTCGCCGGATCCAGCACGGCGACGCCGTGCCTGCCGCTGGCGTGCGCGAGCAGCCGGCCCTCCATGGGGGCGCTGGTCGCGGCCAGCCCGGCCACCAGCCCGGGCAGGGCGTCGTCCGGGACGGTCAGCAGGACCAGGTCGGCGTCTGCCAGCACCGCCTCTGGCTGCCTGATCGCGGCGCCGGGCAGCAGCCGGGCCGCCCGCTCGACGGACGTCTCCGAGACCGCGGACGCGGCCACCACCTGGTGGCCGGCCCGGGCCAGTGCGGCGCCCAGGACCGTGCCCACCCGGCCGGCGCCGATGATCCCGACCCGCAGCCGCGCTGGATGACCCGAGCTGGCCTGATCAGGCATTGCGTCAGCAATCCTCTCGTTCCAGTCCTCGCCGGCGGGCGCAGCCCCGCCACGGCGGCCACTGATCGTCAGGGCAGGTACCGGACGGCAGGCATCAGCATAGCCGCGGCCCCGCCGCCGTCCGGCCGGGGCGCGGGCCGGGCCGCGGCGGCAGCCTTGCCATCCGGGCCCGGGAACCCGCTCAGCGTCGTGCCGGAGGCGCGCCGGCCAGCAGCGCGGGCGCCGTTGTCCAGCGGCCCCTAGAGTCGGCCCTGTGTGGCTGGGCTGGCGGGAAGCGATGCAGCAGGCCCTGTACGGGCCAGGCGGGTTCTATACCCGCGGCGAGCGCCCTGCCGCGCACTTCCGCACCTCGGTGCACGCCTCCAGCCGGTACGCGGGCGCCCTGCTGGCGCTGCTGCGGGAGGTGGACGCGGCACTCGGCCGGCCGGCCCGGCTGGACCTGGTGGACGCCGGCGCCGGCGGCGGTGAGCTGCTGACCCAGTTGCTCGCGGCGGCCAGCGCGGACCCGGCGCTGGCCGGCCGGGTCCGCGCCCACGCGGTCGAGGTCGCACCCCGGCCGGCCGGCCTGGACGAGCGGATCCGCTGGCGCCGCGAGCCGCCGCCGGGCATCACCGGCCTGGTCATCGCCAGCGAATGGCTGGACAACGTGCCGCTGGACGTGGCCGAATCCGGTCCCGCGGGCCCCCGGCTGCTGCTGGTCGACCCGGCTACCGGCCGGGAGCGGCCCGGGCCGGCTGCCAGCCCGGCCGACCTGGCCTGGCTGGAGCGGTGGTGGCCGCTGCGCGGGCGGGGGGACCGGGCCGAGCTCGGCCATCCCCGGGACCGGGCCTGGGCCGGGCTGATCGGGCGGCTGGAGCGGGGGCTGGCGGTCGCCGTGGACTACAGCCACGAGCTGGCCGCCCGGCCTGCGGGCGGCACCCTCGCCGGGTACCGGGACGGCCGCCCGGTGCCGCCGGTCCCGGACGGGAGCTGTGACGTCACCGCGCATGTGGCCCTGGACGCCTGCGGTGCGGCCGGGCAGGCGGCCGGGGCGGGCCCGCCGCTCCTCACCGGGCAGCGCGCGGCCCTGCGCGCGCTGGGGCTGCGCGGTGCCCGGCCGCCGCTCAGCCTGGCCGGCCGCGAGCCAAGCGGGTATCTGGCTGCCCTGGCGGGGGCGGCGGAGGAGGCGGAGCTGACCGACCCGGCCGGCCTGGGGAGTTTCGGCTGGCTGGTGCAGCCGGTGGCGATGCAGCTGCCAGCGGTGCTGGCCGGGCTGTGAGCCCGGCCAGTACCGCCTGGTACCCCACTGGGGGGCCTGGCTGCGGTCTCAGATCCCGCAGGCGGCGGCGACCGCGGTGGCGGCGGCCTCGCGGTTGCCCGCGGCGGGGATGCCGGCCCGCTCGAAGTCGGTCACGTAGATGTCAGCCGCCGCTGCCGGGCTGGCCGCCGCGTTCAGGGCCGGGATGTAGCCGGCCCAGATCTGGTTGAAGCTGAGGATCGCGGACAGCTGCGTCTGCAGGTCGGCGGCGGGGTTGCCGCTGACGTAGCCCGCGGGCAGCGGGGTCCACCCGATCAGCCCGCCGCCGCCGGACCCGATGGACTCGGGGTTGCCGCCGGACTCCTGGTAGATGTTCCCGGCGATGCCGGCCGCCGCGTTGCCGGTGTACCCGTGCGCCATCAGGAAGGTGACGATCGCGGCGTAGTTGTCCGGCAGCATCCCGCCGGTCCCGGAGCAGACCACCCCGTGGTGCGCGGGCGCCGCCACGGCCGCCTGCCGGGCCGGGTGCCGGTGGTGGTGGGCCACCTGCCGCCCCGCGGCCGGCCGCGGCGCGCGGGCCTTGCTGCTGGCGAGGGTGATGATGCTGGCGTGCCGGGCCCAGTAGGTGCTCGTGCCGGGCGGCGGGAGTCCCGCGCTGAGGCCGCTCCAGACCTGCCCCGCGGTGAGCTGCTCGGCGGTCAGCCGGGCGCTGGCAACGGGCGCCTGGCCGATGCCGTGCGGCGCGGTGGCGAGCACTCCCAGGACCGCGAGGGCCGGGGCGAATCTGCCCGCCCGCTGGGTCAGTTTCCCGAATTGTGAGGGTGCCTTGTGCCGGCCCCTGCTGCGTCTTCCCCCGTTCTTCTTTTTGCTGTCAGCGGGTACTGACCTCACAAACCTGCCTTACGACGGATCCACGCCCGCTACCCGGCCGACCTGCGCCTCTCGCTGGGCCTTACGGCAAAACCCTCCGCAGCATGCCAGGACAATTCCCCCAATGCAAAAGAATCAGGGACAGATAGTTCAGCAGGGCTATAACCGCTCAGAAGGCCGGGATCCCCGCCGCCGCCGGCCTTTCCCGCTTATCTCCCGCGATCGGCTGTGGCCCGGGAAATAGCCCGTTCGGGCTATGCCGGCCGTGGCCGGCGGAACGTGATTTTGCGCACGTGACCGTCATCACCAAAGCGGCGGCGCGGGGCGGCGGCAGCCGGGCGGGCGTGGGACCATGGGGGCCATGCCCGAACGCCACGCCGAGGCGGTGACCGGCGCCTGGGCGGCGGCGCCGGACGCGGATTTCGTGATCAACCTGGGGCCCTGGCATCCGTCCGGGCACGGGCTGCTGCGGCTCCGGCTGGCCCTGGACGGGGACGTGATCACCGCTGCCGAGCCGGTCATCGGGTACGTGCACCGCGGCGCGGAGAAGCTTTTCGAGGCCCGGGACTACCGGCAGATCATCGTGCTGGCCAACCGGCACGACTGGCTCGGCGCCTTCGCCAGCGAACTCGGCGTGGTGCTGGCCGCCGAGCGGCTGGCGGGCATCGAGGTGCCGCCCCGGGCGGTCTGGGCCCGCACCCTGCTGGCCGAGCTGAACCGGGTGCTAAGCCACCTGGCCTTCCTCAGCTCCTACCCCCCGGAGATCGCCAGCCCGGGCGAGCCTGCCCGAGCGAGCCAAAGGGCCGCGGGTCCCAGCGGCCCGGCGGCGGGCGAGGGAGAAAGAGCTGCGTTCGTGACCCGGGAGCGGATCCAGGACGTGCTGGAGGAGATCTCCGGCGGCCGCATGCACTTCATGTTCAGCCGGGTCGGCGGCCTGAAAGAGGAACTGCCCGCCGGCTGGCTGGGCCGGGTCCGGGACGCCGTCGCCGCCGCCCGCGCCGCGCTGCCCGCGATCGGCGCCGTCATCCGCGACGACGCCACCTTCCGCGGCCGGACCCGCGGCGTCGGCGTGCTCGGCCGGGAGCAGGCGCTCCGGTACGGGGTGAGCGGCCCGGCCGGCCGGGCCAGCGGCGTCGACTTCGACCTGCGCCGGGACGAGCCCTATCTGGCCTACCGGGACCTCGCGCCGGTGCTGCGGGTGGTGACCCGCCAGCAGGGCGACTGCCTGGCCCGGTTCGAGTGCCTGCTGGACCAGGTGGGCGCCTCCCTCGACCTCGCGGAGGCGTGCGCGGACCGGCTGGCCGCCCTGCCCCCCGGCCCGGTCAGCGCCAGGCTGCCCAAGGTGTTCCGGGTGCCGGCCGGGCACACCTACGCCTGGACCGAGAACCCGCTCGGCCTGAACGGGTACTTCCTGGTGTCGCGCGGCGGCAAGACGCCGTGGCGGCTCAAGCTGCGGTCCGCCTCGTTCAGCAATGTGCAGGTGCTGCCGGAACTGCTGCCCGGTCACCGGGTCGCCGACCTGGCCGCGATCCTGGGCTCCCTGTTCTTCGTGGTGGGGGACATGGACCGCTGACCGGGCCCGCCGGTCAGCCCGGGTGCCCCGGCGGCGGGCCGCTGCCCGGCGGGGGGCCGCTGCCCGGCGGCGGCTTGGGCGGGGGCGGCACCCGGCAGCCGTACTCCAGGTACAGGGCGGCCGCCGCCAGCAGGATCGCGGCGGCGAGGGTGGCGCCGGAGGCGAAGGCGTCCGCCCGCGGGGCGGGCTTGTCCAGCGCCCCGGACAGGTACACCAGGGCGCCGGCGGCCAGGCCGCCGAACACGGCGGCGGCCAGGGAACTCGCCTTGGCGAGTGCGGCCATCCGGGCCACCGCGATCGGCGGGATCGGCCGCAGCGGGCGGCGCGGCGGCCCGGCGCCGTTGCCGCGCCCCTGGTCGCCCTCGCGGGTGGCGCGCAGCCTGATCCGCAGGCTCCGGCCACTCGCCGCCTCCACCACCGCGAGCAGCAGCAGGGTCGGCGCGGCCGTCCACGGCAGCGGCGGCAGGTCCGTGTAGATGAGCCGCAGCAGCAGCCAGAACGCCACTCCGCAGCACAGGGCCACCAGCAGCAGCATGCGCACCCGGGTCGGCCTCATCCTCCTGCCTCCCCCGCGGGACGTCGTGCCGGAGGCACGCCAGAGGGCACTTCGCATGGTCGTGCCGGAGGCGCGGTCATGCCGGCGGGTGGAGTCCGGCGCCGTCCGCCCGGCGCACCCCGGCCGCGTCCGCCGCGGCGAGCAGGCCGTCCACCCGGCCCCGGCCGGGGATCCGCGCGTCCGGATCAGCGGCGAGCCAGGGCGCCAGCACGAAGGCCCGTTCATGAGCACGGGGATGCGGCAGCGTCAGCGCCGGGTCATCGCTCACCTCGTCACCGTAAACGATGAGATCCAGATCCAGCGTGCGCGGCCCCCACACCACTTCGCGGGTACGGCCGAGAGCAGCCTCCACGCTGTGGCAGCGCTCCAGCACCGCCCGGGCGGGCAGCCGGGTCCGCGCGATCAGCACCGCGTTGAGGAAGTCGGCCTGCTCCGGCCCGCCCACCGGCGCGGTCTCGTAGACCGGCGACACGGCCTCGAACTCCAGCCCCGGCCCGTCGAGCAGCGCGTCCAGACCGCCCTGCAGGTTGCCGAGCCGGTCGCCGAGGTTGCTGCCGAGCGCGATCACCACCCGCTGCGGCCGGGCGCTGGCCGGGGCGGTCATCCGCGGCCCCGGCGGACGGTCACGGCCACGTCGCTGAACAGGTGCGGGATGGGCGCGTGCGGCTTGTGCACGGTGACCTCGGCTTCCTGCACGGCCGGGTCGGCCAGGCACTCGGCCGCCAGCCGCTCCGCCAGGGTCTCGAGCAGCCGCACCGGCGGCCCGGAAGCCACGCTGACCAGCCGGCCGGCGATGGCGCCGTAGTCGGCGGTCCGGGTCAGGTCGTCGGCCGCCGCCGCGGGCCCGGCGTCGAGCCACAGCACCGCGTCGACGATGAACTCCTGGCCGAGCCGGGTCTCATGCTCCAGCACCCCGTGCCGGGCGAAGACCCGCAGGCCCCGCAGCGTGATCCGGTCCAGGCTCATGTGCTGTGGCCACCCGCCACCGGCAGGCCCGCGCGGGCCGGGCCGGCCGCCGCGTGCCGCCATGCCTCGGCGACCCGGACCGCGTCCGCGTTCCCGGGCACCTCGTGGACGCGCACGCACCACACGCCGGCCGCGGCGGCCAGGGCCGTGACGGCCACGGTGGCGTCGTCGCACTCGGCGAACGGCCGCGGGGAGCCGTCCGCGGCCGGCAGCAGCCGGCCCAGGAACCGTTTGCGGGACGCGCCCACCAGCACCGGGAACTCCGGCCAGCCGTGACCCAGGCGGCCCAGGCCGGGCAGGTGCGTGAGCAGCTGCCAGTTGTGCTCGGCCTGCTTGGCGAAGCCCAGCCCCGGGTCGATGACGATCATGGCCGGGTCCACACCCTCGGCGATCACCGCCGCGGCCCGCTGGGCCAGTTCGCGCCGCACCTCGGCGACCACGTCGTGGTAGACCGCGCGCTCCTGCATCTGATGGCTGTGCCCCCGCCAGTGCATGACCACGTAGGGTACGCCGGCCCGGGCGACCAGGCGGGGCATGGCCGGGTCGGCGAGCCCGCCGCTGACGTCGTTCACGAGGCAGGCGCCCTCGCCGAGCGCGAACTCCGCCACCTCGGCCCGCATGGTGTCCACGCTGACCGGGACGCCGTGGCGTGCCAGCCCGGCGATGACCGGGCCGACCCGCTGCAGCTCCTCCCCGGCGGAGATCCGCTGGGCGCCGGGCCGAGTCGACTCGCCGCCCACGTCGATGATGTCCGCGCCCTGGGCGACCAGCTCGAGCCCGCGGGCGACCGCCGCGTCCGTGCCGAACCAGGCGCCGCCGTCGGAGAACGAGTCGGGGGTGACGTTGACCACCCCCATCACCAGGCACCGGTCCCGGGCCGGGAGGCCCGGGGGGCTCGGCGGGCGCATATCGGCCGTCATGCCGCCAGCCTACGCACCATCACGCTTCTTGATCGCCCAGGGCGCCGATGCCTCCGTGCAGGGCCGGCACCGGGCGGAGCCGCGGGCGTAGCGTCACCGGCCGGCGCCACAGCACTGCCCCCGAGGGCCGGGGTCGCGCCGGTCCGCAGGCGTAGCGTTACGGCCGCCAGCCAGTCCCGCAGGCGCCTCGGGCCCTACGGGCGGGTGCGCGTGACATGGCCTGCCAGCCAGCGGACCGGTGTGGCCCCGGCCCGCCCCACCCGTGCCAGCCCGAGCTGGCGGGCGAGCCTGCGCGGGTCCAGGCTGGGCCAGACCAGAAAGGCTTCCGCCTGCAGGGCGGCGAAGCCCACCCGGACGGTGTCGCGGGGGCCCGGGAACACGAAGAACCGGGGCACCCACACGGGGCAGAACTTGGCGTTGAACTTGTACAGCGACTCGATCTGGAACCAGCGGGACAGGAAGATCAGCAGGCCGCGCCAGGCCCGCAGGACCGGCCCGGCGCCGATCTTGCCGCCGCGCTCCAGCGCGGCCCGGAACACCGCGAAGTTCAGCGAGAGCCGCTTGATCCCCAGCCGCTCGGCGGCCTTGATGGTCTCCACGATGAGGAAGTCGTTGACGCCGGGCTGGGCGGTGCGGTCCCGCCGCATCAGGTCCAGCGACAGCCCGTCAGATCCCCACGGCACGAAGTGCAGGATCGCGCGCAGGACGCCGTTCTCGGTGGCGGTGGCGACCACACAGTGCTCGTCGCCGGGGCCGCCCACCCGGCCCAGGGCCATGGAGAAGCCGCGCTCGACGTCCGCGCCGCGCCAGGAGTCGGCCCGGGTGACCAGCCGCTGGATCTCGTCGCGCGGGATGTCGGCCACCCGGCGGACCTCGGCCACGTAGCCCTGCCGCTCCACCCGGGCGACCATCTGCCGGACGTTCCGCATGGCCCGGCCCTGCAGGCTGAAGCCGGCCACCTCGACCACGGCCTCGTCGCCGAGTTCCAGCGCGGTCAGGTCGCCCTCCCGGCACCACACCTCGGCACCGAGCTCGCCGCAGCCCATCACCGCGGGCACCCAGGCGTGCCGGGACGCCTCGTCGAGGAACGCGTGGATGGCCCCCGGCCACGCTTCCGGGTCGCCGAGCGGATCGCCGCTGGCGAGCATCACGCCGGACACCACCCGGTAGCCGATGCAGGACTTGCCGGTGGGCGACCAGATGATGCTCTTGTCGTTGCGCAGGGCGAAGTAGCCGAGCGAGTCCCGTTCGCCGTGTTTGCCGAGCAGGTCCCGGATCCGGGACGGATCGGCGCCCTGGCGGGTCACCGGTTTGGCCGAGCGCAGGAACAGGTAGGCGGTGACCGCCAGCGTGAAGATGCCCAGCGAGGTGGTCAGCAGGTTGAACAGGTCGGCCCGGCGCTCCGGCACGAACTGGACCGGGCCGGACACGCCGACCAGCCCGTAGACCACGTGCACCATCCGCTGCCACAGCGAGTAGTCCTGGGCCAGGCTGCGCGACAGCAGCATGTAGGTGAGGCCGATCGCGATGTCGGCGACCACCAGGACGCCGAACACCGTCACCGCCCGCCAGCGGGTCCGGGGGTCGCCCACGGCGTAGAACTCGGCCCGGTAGTAGATGAGGCCGATCAGCATGACCACCGACACCACGCCGGCCGCCGGCCGCATGTCGTGCAGCGGGAACAGGTGGATGACCGTGCTGAACAGCAGCAGCAGGGTCGCCGCTTCCCAGGCCCGCCGCTTGCGCCGGCGCAGCCCGTGCGACAGCAGCAGGAGCAGCAGCCCGATGATGACGTCCGCGGTGTGCGTGACATTGGTGAGCGTGCCCGGGACGAACGGCCTGATCCGGTGCAGGCGGTGCTCGAGATGAAGACTGGGAATGGCGACCGTGAGAATGTCCGACAGGCCGATCAGCAGGGCCAGCCAGCCGGTCACCCATGGCACCCAGCGGCGCTGCTGGCGCCGGTCAGGCTGCCGGGACGCGGGCGGGCGGCCGGAATCGCCACCGCTGCCGGAATTGGGCACGGCGGCAGATGAGCCGACGGAATCGTCTATTTCAGGCATCTGGATCGAGCCCCGAGTCACGGGTGATCAGCGTAGCCCGCAGCAGCCATAGCGAGGGTAATCTCCCGCATTCATCAAGGTACACATCACTCCCCGGCCGGCCCGGCGGCGCCATGCCCGTCAGGGCGGCCGGGCGGGCCCGGCCGCCCTGCTCCGCTACCTGCGCAGAAGCAGGCTCATGGCCTCCGCCCGGGTGCGGTCGCTGTCGCGGATGCTGCCGCGCACCGCGGAGGTGACAGTCTTGGCACCGGGCTTGCGGACCCCGCGCATGGACATGCACAGGTGCTCGGCTTCGATCACCACCAGCACGCCGCGCGGCTCCAGGACGCTCACCAGTCCGTCCGCGATCTGGCTGGTCATGCGCTCCTGGACCTGCGGCCGGCGCGCGTACAGGTCGACCAGCCGGGCCAGCTTGGACAGCCCGGTGATCTGGCCTTTCTCATTCGGGATGTACCCGACGTGGGCGAGCCCGAAGAACGGCACGAGATGGTGCTCGCAGGTGCTGTACACCTCGATGTCGCGGACCAGCACCAGCTCGTCGTGGTCAGCGTCGAACACCGTGGTGAGCACGTCCTCCGGCCGCTGCCCGAGCCCGGCGAACTGCTCCGCGTAGGCCCGGGCCACCCGGGCCGGCGTGTCCGTCAGCCCGTCCCGGTCCGGATCCTCCCCGATGGCCAGCAGGATCTCGCGGACCGCCCGCTCGATACGCCCCGTGTCGATCGGGTGGGTCACTGGCTCCCGCCGTCGGGGATGTCATCCTGGTGGATGCTGGGCAGGACCGTGCCCTGCCCGTTGCCCGCGGCCGGCAGGTCGTTGACCCGCCCGGCGGCCAGCGCCATCTCCTTGGGCGTCAGCACCGGCGGCCGGTCCGAGGGCAGCCGCTTGCCGTAGCCGGTGTAGGAGCCGCGGGACGGCCGCTTCTGGATCGGGGCGAAGATCCGCAGCACCTCGTCGCGGCTCAGCGTCTCCTTGTCCATGAGCTGCAGGACCAGGTCGTCGAGGACCTCGCGGTACTGGACCAGGATCTCCCACGCCTCGTCGTGCGCGGCCTCGATCAGCCGCCGCACCTCTTCGTCGATCGTGGAGGCGATCTCCTCGGAGTAGTCGCGCGTGTGGGACATCTCGCGGCCCAGGAACGGCTCGCCGTCCCCGGTGCCGAACTTGCGGGCGCCCAGCCGCTCGCTCATGCCGTACTCGACCACCATGCCGCGGGCGATCGAGCTGGCCTTCTCGATGTCGTTGGCCGCACCGGTGGTCGGCTCGTGGAAGACCAGTTCCTCCGCGGTCCGCCCGCCGAGCAGCATGGCCAGCTGGTCCATCATCTCCGAGCGGGTGACCAGGAACTTGTCTTCCTGCGGCGCCGACGCGGTGTACCCGAGCGCCCGGCCACGCGGGATGATGGTGATCTTGTGCACCGGGTCGGCGTTCGGCAGCGCGTGGCCGACCAGGGCGTGACCGCCCTCGTGGTAGGCGATGAGCTTGCGCTCCTTCTCCGACAGCAGCACGCTCTTGCGCTCCGGCCCGGCCATCACCCGGTCGATGGACTCTTCCAGGTTCGCCATGGTGATCAGAGTGCCGTTGGCCCGCGCGGTCAGCAGCGCACCCTCGTTGATCACGTTGGCCAGGTCCGCGCCGGTGAACCCGGCGGTCCGGCGGGCGATGATGTCCAGGTCCACGTCCGGGGCGAACGGCTTGCCGCGGCCGTGCACCCGCAGGATGCCGCGGCGCCCTGCCAGGTCGGGCTGGGCGACCACGATCTGGCGGTCGAACCGGCCCGGGCGCAGCAGCGCCGGGTCCAGGATGTCCGGCCGGTTGGTGGCGGCGATCACGATGACGCCGCCCTTGACGTCGAACCCGTCCAGCTCGACCAGCAGCTGGTTGAGGGTCTGCTCCCGCTCGTCGTGGCCGCCGCCGAAGCCCGCCCCGCGGTGCCGGCCGACGGCGTCGATCTCATCGACGAACACGATCGCGGGCGCGTTGGCCTTGGCCTGCTCGAACAGGTCGCGGACCCGGGAGGCGCCGACACCGACGAACATCTCGACGAAGTCGGAACCGGAGATGGAGTAGAAGGGGACGCCAGCCTCGCCGGCCACCGCCCGGGCCAGCAGCGTCTTGCCGGTGCCCGGCGGGCCGTACAGCAGCACGCCCTTGGGGATCTTGGCCCCGATGGCCTGGAACTTGCCGGGGTTCTGCAGGAACTCCTTGATCTCCTGGAGTTCCTCGATCGCCTCGTCGGCGCCGGCCACGTCCGCGAAGGTGGTCTTGGGCGTGTCCTTGGTGATGAGCTTGGCCTTGGACTTGCCGAAGTTCATCACCCGCGAGCCGCCGCCCTGCATCCGGTTCAGCAGGAAGAAGAACACCAGGATGACCAGGACGAAGGGCAGCCAGCCGAGGATCAGCGACAGCAGCGAGTTCCCGCTGGGCACGTTGACGTTGTAGCCCTTGGGCGGGAGGTTCTTCTGCAGTATGGTCGCGATCTGCTGACCCTGGTTGCCGACCCAGGAGGCCTCGAGCAGCTGCCCGGACTTCGTGGTGACCTGGATCGTCTGGTTCTTGTCGGTCAGCAGCGCTGAGCGGACCTGGCCGTGCTCGATCAGGGAGACGACCCTGGACGTGTCGACCTGCTGGTATGAGCTGCCCCGGTTCGCGTACGTGAACACGATGAAGAACAGCAGCACCATGACAAGGGCCGCCACGAACGGCCCGCGGAAATAACGCTTCAGATCCATCGCGGCGCGTTCCCGCCTGCGGAGGGCGGGTTCCTCCTGACCAGCATTGTGACCCGCCGGCCCGCGGCGGGAGTGTTGTGCGTCCCTGTGACCATGCCTGGCAGCTTCCTCGTCATTCCCGGCCCTGGCCCGGGGATACTCGACGGTACACCGCTCGTGAGACCGCTCGGGCGCAAGCGGCACCGGGGGACTTCCCGGTGTCTCCTGCTCACCTCAACGCTACCCATCACTGATCGTGTTCCCCTCCGGCAGGTTCCGCCTGGTTTCCGCCGTAAACGTGGGGGGCGAGGGTGCCGATGAAAGGGAGGTTCCGGTAGCGCTCGGCGTAGTCGAGGCCGTAGCCGACCACGAAGTCGTCCGGGATATCAAACCCCGTGTAGGCGACGTCCACGTCCATCCGGGCCGCGGCCGGCTTGCGGAGCATGACGCAGACCTCCACCGAGGCGGGCCCGCGCGAGCGCAAGTTCCCCACCAGCCAGGACAGGGTCAGGCCGGAGTCCACGATGTCCTCGACCACCAGCACGTGGCGGCCGGAGATGTCGGCGTCCAGGTCCTTGAGGATCCGGACCACGCCCGACGACCTGGTCCCCGACCCGTAGGAGGACACGGCCATCCAGTCCATGTGCACCGGCAGGTGCATCGCGCGCGCCAGGTCGGCCATCACCATCAGCGCGCCCTTGAGCACCCCGACCAGGAGCAGGTCCTTGCCCGCGTAGTCGGCGTCGATCTCAGCGGCGAGCTCGGCCACCCGGGCCTGCAGGCGCTCGGCCGGGATCAGCACCTCCTTGAGGTCGGTGCCCAGGTCATTCGCGTCCACCCACGCCCTCCGCGTCCTCGCGATCCGGCGGCCCGGCCGGGCGGCCCACGCCGGCTGTGAAGAGCAGCCTCCCATACCGGCGCTGGGCCCTGACCCCCCCGGGCAGGTCTGCCCAGCGCTGCCCCCGCCAGCCCGTCACCAGAGCGTCCAGCGCCTCGGTGTGCCGGGCGGCCAGCGCCCCGGCCGGGCAGCCCGCGGCGATGGCGGCCGCCCGCAGCACCCGGGTCCGGATCGCGGCGGGCAGCTCCGCGAGCTGGGCGGCGGGCCAGCCGCCGCCGGGCTCGGCCAGCCGCTGCATTTCCGCGGCGGCCAGCCCGTCCAGCACCTCGGCGTCCGCCCGCAGCTGGCCGGCCGTGCGGGCCAGCGCCTCGGTTACGCCCGGCCCGAGCGCCGCCTCCAGCGCGGGCAGGGCCTGGTGGCGCACGCGGGCACGGGCGAAGGCGGGGTCGGCGTTCTGCGGGTCGTCCCAGGGCGCCAGGCCGAGCGCGGCGCAGGACGCGCGCAGCGTGGCCCGGCTGGCGGCCAGCAACGGCCGGCGGTAGACACCGCGCCGGGCCGGCATCCCCGCCAGCGACCGGGTGCCCGACCCTCTGGCCAGCCCCAGCAGCACGGTCTCAGCCTGGTCGTCGCGGGTGTGGGCGAGCAGCACCGCGGCCGCCCCGGTCCGGCTGGCCGCATCGTCCAGTGCCCGGTACCGGGCGGCGCGGGCGGCGGCCTCCGGGCCGGCCCCGCCGGGGCCGGCCGCGGCGGTGACCGCGAGCGTCAGCACCGGGTCCAGGCCCAGCCCGGAGAGCAGGCCAGCGACCGCGCCGGCCCGGTCCGCCGAGCCGGGCTGCAGTCCATGGTCGACGGTGACCCCGCCCGCGCGCAGGCCGCGGCGGGGTGCCTCGTGCGCGAGCGCGGCGGCCAGCGCGAGTGAGTCGGCACCGCCGGAGCAGGCCACCAGGACCAGGTCCGCCGGGGTGAGATCCGCCAGGCAGCCGCGCACCAGCGTGCGCACCTCCGCCACCGCGGGCGCCGGTCCCATCAGGAGCCCCCGCAGCGGCGGCCGCCCGGCTCCGTCATTCAGCGCCCTCCTCGTCAGCCCCCGGCGGTCAGCTCGCCGGGGCCCTGCCCGCCGACGCGCTCCAGCCAGCGATCCGGAGCGGCCAGCTCGTCCTTGGTCGGCAGGGTCTCCGGGGACGTCCACACCCGGTTGAAGGTGGCCATGCCCGCCTCCTGCACCACGGTGCGGACGAACGCCGAGCCCTGCGCGTACTGCTTCATCTTCAGGTCGATGCCGAGGATCCGCCGGATCGTCTGCTCCAGCCGCCCGGCCGAGCCGCGGCGGGCGTTGAACTTGGCCCGGATGTCGGCGACCGACGGCACCACGCTGGGGCCGACCGCGTCCATCACGAAGTCGCCGTGCCCTTCGACCAGGGTCATCACGCAGGTGAGACGGTCGAGGATCTCCCGCTGCGCCGGGGTCTGGATGGCCTCGATGAGGCTGTCACCCTCCCCCTCGCCGCCGCGTACCGCCCCGGCCACCGCTTCCGCCGCGGAGCGCAGCCGGCCCGCGATGGTGGCCGGGTCGAGGTCGGAGGCCAGCAGGAACTCGGTCATCTGCGACTGCACGTAGCCGCGCAGCCAGCCGACGGACGTGAACTGCGCCCGGTGCGTCTCCTCATGCAGGCAGACCCAGCGCCGGAAGTCGTGCGGGTCCACGCCAAGTTCCCGTTCCACCATGACGATGTTCGGCGCCACCAGGGTGAGCCGGCCGGCCGGGGCGGCGCCGTCCGCCGCGCCGGGGTCCGGCGGGAGGAACAGCTCGTACTGGCCCAGCACCCGGCCCGCCAGGTAGGCCAGGATCACCCCGGCCTGCATGCCGGTGATCCGCGAGCCCACCGACGCGATGACCGACCCCGGATCCGGGGCGCGGCCCTTTTCGCGCAGGTGCTCGACCAGCGGCTCCAGCACGACCCGGAAGCCGTCCACGTTCGCCCGGATCCAGCCGGGCCGGTCCACCACCGCCACCCGGCCGAGGTCCTCGGCGCTGAACATCCCCGTCAGTTCGCGGACCGGCTCGGCGACCGCCCCGGCGAGCTCGCGCAACTCCGCGACCACGCCCCGGGCCTCGGCGAGACTCACCTGCGGGCCTGGCCGGACGAACCGGATCCCGGTCGTGACGGCCACATCCCAGTCGATCATCTGCGCGCTGTTCACCCTCCCACCGTACGTGCTGGGGGATGGGCGGGGGACGCAGGGCAGCGCACCCTCCGCTTCGCTACGCTGACGCTTCGCTCCTATACGCTCCGGGCTGCCCTGCCCTGC